>CADDZL010000174.1 GCA_902812335.1 Chloroflexota bacterium
GCCCCACCCCGGCCCCGCGCCTGCTGATTACCGCCTTGCTCTACGAGGCCTATGGCACCGGCGAGCCGGGCGAGGCCCTGCGGCTGATGAACGTCGGGACCGTGACAGCGAACCTGGAGGGCGTGCAGGTGACCGATGGCGAGGGCACGGCGATCTTTCCGGCGGCGACACTGCCCCCCGGTCAATCGGTCTGGTTGGCCAGGACGGCGACGGCCTTTGAACACGACTTCGGCTTTGCCCCGGCCTTCGAATACGGCTCCGACAGCGATCCGGCTGTGCCGAATATGCTGGGCTCAGCTCCGATCTTTGCCGACAATGGCGATGAGGCCCAGCTCAAAGATCCGGCCGGCGCGCCGCTCGACACGCTCGTCTATAAGGCTGGGGATACCCAAACCCCCGGCTGGCTGGGCCCGGCGCTCCAACCCTGGCAGCCGACCAGCAATTTCGCCGAGGAAGGCCAGATCCTCTACCGTAAGCTCGATGAGGCCACCGGCCAGCCTGTGCCCGATACGGATAGCGCCGCCGACTGGGCCCAGGACCCGGACGACCCACTGGGCGGCAAGCGGGTCCAGTACCCCGGCTGGGACCTGGAGACCTTCTTCCCGACGGTCCAGGTTACCGCCACCGGCATCCTGACCATCGCCGTCGCGCCCGACAATGCCTACGATGCAGTCCTGGCGCAGATCAACGCCGCCACTAGCCGGCTGGACATCGCCACCTACACCCTGACCAATGCCGGGCTGGTGGATGCGATCAAGGCCAGGGCGGCTCAGGGCGTGGCCGTGCGTGTGTTGCTGGAGGGCGAGCCGGTGGGCGGGCTGGATGACCAGGAACGTTGGGCCTGCTGGCAGATCGAAAACGCTGGCGGCGAATGCTGGTTCATGTACAACGACACTGTAGCCGGGGCTTATGACCGCTACACCTACCAGCACGCCAAGTACCTTCTGGTGGACGGCCAGCGCCTGGTCCTGGGATCGGAAAATCTGAGCTGGGAGAGCCTGCCAAACGACCCGAAGGACGATGGCACCTATGGTCAGCGGGGCGCGCTGCTCATGACCGATGCGCCAGAACTGGTCGCCCGCGCCCAGGCAGTCTTTACCGCCGATCTCGACCCCACCGATCACCACGACCTGATCGGCTGGCAGCCTTATTACACCACGACCTACGGTCTGCCCCCGCCGAGCTTCACGCCGGTCTATACCTCCGGCGGCACACTCTATCCGGTGCAGCAGATAGCCCCGCTGACGGTCTCGGGGACATTCCAACTGGAGCTGGTCCAGTCGCCGGAGAACAGCCTGCAGGCCAGCACCGGCTTGCTGGCGCTCATCAGCCGGGCCGGGGCCGGCGACACCCTCCTGATCGAGCAACTCATCGAGGCCAAATACTGGGGCGCGTCCTCTTCCAACCCGCAGGCTGATCCCAACCCGCGCTTGCAAGCGCTGCTGGATGCCGCCCGGCGCGGCGCACATGTCTACATCCTGCTCGACCGCCTCTACGACGATCCGGCTGACCCGCAAGGCAACGCTGCGACCCGCGACTATCTGAACACTATCGCCCGCCATGAGCGGCTCGACCTGGAGGTCCGGCTGGGCAATCCCGCCGGCCTGGGCCTCCATAACAAGATGCTGCTCGCGCTCATTGGCGGCCGGGGCTACGTCCACGTCGGCAGCCTGAACGGCAGCGAGCTGGCCTCGAAGGGCAACCGCGAACTGGCTCTGCAGGCCCAGTCGGACGCGGCGTATGATTATCTTAAGACCATTTTCGACTACGACTGGCGCGTGGCCACGCCGCCCCTCTATCTGCCCATCGCCTTCAGCGAAACGCGCCGCCCGGCCGAACACGTACTGGTAAGCGAGGTGGTGTACGATCCGCCTATCACTGAAGACGCCGAGTGGGTCGAACTTTACAACCCCACCGACATGGCGATAGACCTATCCAGCTACAAGCTGGGGGACGCAGAAGTGCGTGGGGCCCACGAGGCAATGGCTCAATTCCCGCCGGGGACGGTGATCGCGCCGCGCAGCGTGCTGGTCGTGGCCGCGAGCGCAGGTGCTTTCTATCAACTCTACGGCTTTAATCCCGCTTTTGAGTTCAACGACACGGACCCAGCCGTGCCGGACCTGATCGCCTACACCGCCTGGAGCAGCGGCCCCTTTGCCCTGGCCGACACCGGCGACGAGGTAGTGCTTCTGGATGGCGCCGACGGGGCCGTGGATGCGCTAGTCTACGGCGATGGCAGTTACCCGGGTGTGGTGCCGCATGCGCTCATCCCGGCCGGCCACTCCCTGGAGCGTTTTCCGCCCTGGGCGGACAGCGACGACTGTTCGCTCGATTTCCGCGATCGCTTCCCACCAGGGCCGGGGACAGTGCCATAGGGGGGCTTTCCACAGCCCTCGAAAAGCCGCCTTAGATTTCCGGGGAGTCTACAATCAAGAATCTGACGATGGCAGGCTCAGGTAGAACGTGCTGCCCTCGCCCAGCCGGCTTTCCACCCAGGCACGGCCGCCATGGCGTTCGGCGATGGATTTGACGATAGCCAACCCCAAGCCGGTACCTCTCGCATTCAGATTATCGTGGCGGCGCACCCGGTAGAACTTCTCAAACAGGCGCAACTGATCCGCCTGGGCGATGCCGGAGCCGGTATCCTGGACCATGACGACCACGTTCCCATCGTGCTGGGCCGCCCGCACCACCACCTGGCCGCCGTCAGGGGTATACTGAAGTGCATTATCCAGCAACTTCATCACCGCCTGCCCGATCAGGGTGGCATCTCCCAGCGCCATGGGCAGGTCATCGGGGAGTTCCAGGCGCAGGCTGATGCTCTTGGCCAGCGCCTGAGCACGGTGCTGCTCCACGAGGGGCGCCAGGACGGTGCGCAAGGCCACCGGCTCATGCGTCTGTCCCAGGCCGGCCTCGATCCGCGCCAGGTCAAGCAGGTTATCAATCAGGCGCGTCATCTGCTCAACGCCGGCGATGATGCGATCCACGTATTCCTGCTGCTTGGCGTTCAGATGACCGACCATGGGCAGCATGGTCGTGTAGCCGCGCATGAGCGTCAGCGGCTCGCGCAGGTCGTGCGAGACCATGGCCACAAATTCGCTTTTGAGTTCGTCGAGCGCTTTGAGCGCGGTGATGTCGCGCAGCACCACCACCCGGCCAGCCCGCTGGCCGTCGCCGCTGTCAATCAGGCTCGCGCTCGCGTAGAGCGTCCGACCATCGCGCAGCGGCACCTCGCGGGTCGCACCCACCTCGGCTGTGGCGGTCAGCAACTCGATCAAGGCCGGATCGCGCAGGCACTCGCGCACCGGCCGGCCCAGGGCCGTATCCGCCCGCAGATCGAAAGCGGCTTCGGCGGCAGGGTTGATCAAGAGCAGGCGGTCTTCGTGGTCGGTGGCGAGCACCGCGTCGCCCGTGCTGGCCAGGATGGCGGCCAGCCGCCTCCGGCCCCCCTCAGCCGCCTCAAACAATTGTGCGTTCTCGATCACCACCGCTGCCTGGCCGGCCAGCGTCGTCAGGAAACCGACCTCCGAGTCCGGGAAGAGATGGGGCCGGGGGTAACCCAGCCATAGCACGCCCAGCATTCGCGTCTCGCGGCGCAGCGGCAATGCGATCACGGCCTCAATCGATCCTTCAACGGCCTTAACGTCGAGCACCGCCCGTGCTCGCACGAGATGCTCGATCAGCAATGGCCTATCACCGCGCGTTAGCTTGAGGATGGCCGCATCCAGGCGCGCCATTGCCGGGCCGGCCAGCCCGGCACTGTAGGTTCGCAGACCCTGGGATGCGTCAGCGGCGAGCACAATGCGCGCTCCGGCGGCCTCGGTGGCTTGCAGTGCCCCTTCCAGGATCGGCGGCAGGCCACGCGATAGTTGCAGGCTTGCTGCGACTGCCTGGCTGACCTGGAGCAGAAGTGAGAGTTCCTCCAACCGCCCTTCCAGGCTGGCTCGCATCGCTTCGAAGGCCTCACCGAGTTGCCCGACTTCGTCCTCGCCACTCACCTCCACCGGCCTGGTCAGATTGCCTTCGGCGATGCGTGTCGCCGCCTGCGACAAGGCCGCCAGTGGCTGTGTCAGCCGGCTGGACAGCAGCCATAGCCCGGCGGCCGCACCCACCCCCGCCAGCAACAGGATGACCAACAGCGGCATAGTGATCTGTGTCGCCAGCGACAAGACGACCTGGTAGGGCACGCTGATCACAACCTTCCAGGGATGGCCCTGCACATCGAGGGTCACCAGCAACCGGCGCGTGCCGTCAGCCGCCCGTTCCTCGTAGGTCGGGCCAGGCGGTGGCTGCCACGCTTGCAGAAGCTGGCCGGCGTCCGGGTGGGCAATGATCCGCCCCCGATCATCCACGACGAACCCCTGACCAGCGCCGAGCGTCCCCTGCAGGCTGTCGAGGACGCGCTGCATGATCGGGTTGGCGTTAAGTGAGGCCCGGCCCAGCAGCGCACCGACCGGCCGGTCGCCCTCGAAGAGCGGGGCGACGAACGCCATGGCACCCTGGGGAGCCAGATCGCGGTCAACAAACACACGGCTCTCCTGCGGCAGCCCGGTCGAGAGGGCGGATTGCACTGCCGCCTGCTCCTGCGGTGCCAGCCCGGCCTTCTCGGGCGGCAGCGCCGGATAGACGCTGAGCAGCTGCCCCTGCGCATCAAACAGCATCAGTTGCTCGTAGAAGGCCGCCGTGCGCAGATCGTGACCCAGCCGCTCATTCCGTACCTGAGGATCGGGGCTGCGCAGGCGTTCGTCCTGAGCGAATTCATACACCAACCCCCGCCCGGTGAAGATGAAATAGGGGATACCACTGGCCGCACCGGACGCATCTCGCGTCATCTGCGTGAACACCAGGTCGGTGGCGACCCGGATGGCGACCGAGCTTACGGCGTAGATGAGAATGGCAGCCAGCACCAGGCCGAGGGGCAGGTAGGAGAACAGAAGCCGCCGGCTCAGGCTGCGGGCAAAGGGTAGTGAGCGCCGGCCATCCACCTGTGGCCACCAGGCTGGACGGGCCCGGTAACCCGCCTCGACCAGGCCGCCGGCGATCACCGCCTGGAGCAGGAGCGCCGGCAGCATGGCCCATAGCCACGTCCAGGCATCTTCAAAGCCTGCCAGGCCGGGCATAGCAACCTCGGCATATCCATCTAAGAACAGCGGAACCGCTATCAGCGCAGCCGCTATTGGCGTCGCGACCAGCGGATGGCAGCGCACGAACTGAGCAGTATGCCCTTGATAATCCTGTTGCAGCAGCCAGCCGGCCAGCCAGCCGAACAGGGCGAACTCGAATGGCTGTAGCAGGAGATGGCTACCCCAGGCGGCCTGGCCCAGTCCACCTGCCAGGCCGACGAGCGTCGCCGGCCCGGCGCCCAGCAGGCTACCGGCGAGAACAGCCGGCAACGCACCCAGCAAGGGGACCAGTGGTGTCAACGGCTCTCCGCCGGCTGCCAAAGCCGGAGCCGATGGCAGGTGCAGGACAAGCAGCCGGCCCGCAACCGGCGCAGCGATCAACAGCAGGATAAAGTCGGAGGTGCGGCGGCTCTGGCCTTTCAGGCTTGAGCCCTCAAGCGCTGGCTCTAAGCCAGGTGTCGGCGCGACGCCTCCCAGGGCGCGAAAGTCAGAGAGGTGACCGTAGAGGATAGCCGTCAGCGCCAGAAGGTATAGCCCGAACCACAAATAACCTTCCGGTCGGGCCGGCAGGCTCAGATGCGGGAGTCCAGCGAAGCCCCACAGCTCCATGACAACAGTCGGCAGTGGGCGGTGGGCAGCAGGCAGATGCCTGCCTGCCCCTGCCCCGGCTGCTGACCGTTGATTATAGCGGTGATCAGGGCATGGGACAATACGCTTGCTTTACAGAGACATGAGGCGTATAGTATTGAGCATCAATCCAGCCCTTTCCCTCAGGAGGTTGCCATGCTGGTTCGAGAGCGTATGACCCCAAACCCTATTACAATCACACCGGATACGTCAGTGCCGGATGCGTTGCATCTCATGCGCGAAAGAAAAGTCCGTCGCCTGCCCGTGCTCGACCGCCACGGCCAACTCGTCGGCATCGTCTCCGATAAAGACCTGCTACATGCCTCGCCATCGCCTGCCACCACTCTGGCAATCTGGGAAATACCTGAATTGCTCGCCAAGCTGAAGGTCGAGAGAGTGATGACGCGGGAGGTCATCACCGTGCCCGAGGACACGCCCATTGAAGAAGCAGCGCGCATCATGGCGGATCACAGAATCGGCGGCCTGCCGGTGATGCGGGGCCAGACGCTGGTGGGCATCATCACCGAGACGGATTTGTTCAAGACTTTCCTGGAACTGCTGGGCGGGCGCAGGCCAGGTGTGCGGGTAACAGCCTCTACTTCTGGTGCTAAGGGGACGGTGGCCCGGATCACCGGCGCTATTTTCGGGGTGGGCGGTGATATCGTCGGCCTCGGCTTCAGTGAGATCGGCGGCTCCGATGGAATGCAGTGGGAGGTCACAGTCAAGGTACAGGACGTGCCGCGGGATAGGCTGGTAGAGGCCATCCGGCCTGTGGTGCACGCAATCCTGGACGTGCGCGAGATGTGACACACGCAGAATCAGGCTATGACTGCGTCTTTAAACCGAATTGAGAGATCGGGAAGAAACGAGCCTTCGCCAGTGCGGTGGACTGGCCGGGCTGGTGCCGGAGTGGGCGCGACGAGGCCACGGCACTGCAAGCCCTCTATGACTATGGGCCGCGTTACGCTCGCGTGCTCCGCGCGGCACGGCTCGGCTTCCAAGCGCCTGCCGATGCGTCTGCATTCGCCGTGGTCAAACGGCTGGAGGGCAACGCGACCACCGATTTCGGCGCGCCCGCCATTGCCCCGTCAAACGACACCAGGCCGGTGGACGACGCCGAACTGCAGCGTTTCCAGGCGCTGCTGCAGGCTTGCTGGCGGGCGCTCGACGAGACCGCCCAGGCGGCCACAAGCAAGGAGTTGCGCAAGGGACCTCGTGGCGGTGGCCGGGAGCTAGAGAAGATCGTCCAGCATATACTGGACAGCGAGATGGGCTATCTGGCGCAACTCGCCTGGAAGCTAGAAATTGATGAGGGTGACCTTCGGGCCTTCTTTCCTTTGAGTGATGGTCTCCTTAGGGGGCCAGGTAGTGAACTGAGAGATTGGAGATAACCGACTGCCACTCTGAAGAGGTGTAGATGGGTAAGCGAGAAGCGGTGTTATTCTCGATGAGTATTGCTGCCAATTGCAGCCTGCGCCGGCCCTCGCAGCGGGGTTGATCTATGTACAAGGTAGTATTCTCTT
>CADDZL010000175.1 GCA_902812335.1 Chloroflexota bacterium
TGTAGCCGCTGGCAGCGGCGGGCGCAACCTCAATCGCTTTCTGATAGGCCTGCTCCGCCCCGGCCATATCCGCCTGGGCCCGATGCCAGTCGCCCAGAGCCACATACGCCTGGGCCGAGGCCGGGGCTGCTTTGACCGCCGCTTCAAACTGCGCCTGCGCTTCCGTCTGTCGCCCCTGGCTCTGATAGAGTTGCCCCAACCCGATGTAGCCGCTGGCGTCCGCTGGCGCAACCTCAATCGCTTTCTGATAGGCCTGCTCCGCCCCGGCCGCATCCGCCCGCGACCGATGCCAGTCGCCCAGAGCCACATATGCCTGGGCCGAGGCCGGGGCTGCTTTGACCGCCGCTTCAAACTGCGCCTGCGCCTCCGTCTGTCGCCCCTGGCTCTGATAGAGTTGCCCCAACCCGATGTAGCCGCTGGCAGCGGCGGGCGCAACCTCAATCGCTTTCTGATAGGCCTGCTCCGCCCCGGCCATATCCGCCTGGGCCCGATGCCAGTCGCCCAGAGCCACATACGCCTGGGCCGAGGCCGGGGCAAGTGCCACTGCTTTGCTAAACTGCTCTAAGGCCTGCGACTGCTGGCCCCGCGTCTGATAAACCTGACCGAGCCCGATGTAACCACTGGGATTCGCCGGCGCCATCTCGATAGCCTTCTGGTAGGCCTGTTCCGCGGCGGCCCAATCCGCCTGGAAGCGATACCAGTCGCCCAGAGCCACATACGCCTGCGCCGACGTCGGCACCGCTTGAATAGCCGCCTGGAACTGTGCCAGCGCTTCCTGCTGTCGCCCCTGCGCCTGATAGGCCTGACCCAGGCCGATATAGCCACTGGGATCGGCGGGCGCGACCTGGATAGCCTTGAGATAGGCTTGCTCCGCGCTTTTCCAGTCCAAGTGCGCCGCGTACCAATTGCCCTGGTCTACGTAGGCCTGTGCGGATACCGGGGCAACTTTGGCCGCCGCTTCAAATTGGGTCAGTGCCTCTGACCACTGCCCCCGCGTCTGATAAACCTGGCCCAGGCGCAAGTAGCCCGCAGGATCGGCCGGCGCAACGGCGATGGCCTGCAAATAGGCCTGCTCGGCGGCCTTCCAATCTATCTGCAACTGATGCCAGTCGCCCAGAGCCACGTAGACCTGGGCTGCCGACGGGGCAACAACTCCCTGCTGGAACTGGGCGGGGCTCCCGTAAAGCGTCGTCTGCCCGCCGGCGGTTGCCAGGGCCTGCCCGTAAGCCTGGGAGGCATCATCCAGGCGGCCCAAAGACTGGTAGAACTGGCCCAGCGATAGGAGGGGCTTGATCTGGCTCTGGTTGGCGGCGGCACCTTGCATATAGGCAGCGATGGCCTCTTGGGTCTGCAAGCGTCCGCGCAGGTAACTCCCCAGGTCATCATAGGCCTGAGTCGAGCTGGGATCGATCTGGATAGCCTGCTTATAGGCCGCCTGAGCCTCGTCGAAGCGCGCCAGGAGCGTGTACAGGTCGCCAAGGGACAACTGGGGATCGGCCAGGCTGTGGTCAGTTTCCGCCCCTTGCCGGAAACTGTTTTCGGCCTGCTGATATTGGCCGAGGATTTGATAGGCCCGGCCCAATGTAATGAAGTTCAGGGCATTAGAGGGCCGCAGGTTAGTGGCCTTCAAGGCAGCATCTAAACCTTCCTGAAGCTTATCCTGCGCGATCAGGCTTTGACCTTTGGCGGCATAGAGCAGGTCTGAAGCAGGCACCCTGGTCACAGCTTGCTCGTAGGTCGCCATAGCTTCATCCCAGCGGTCCTGATTCATGTACGTGTCGGCCAGGACAACATAAGCAAAGGCGTCGCCCGGCCTGGCAGCGATGGCCTGCTGATACTCGGCAATCGCGTCCGCAGGCCTGGCCTGGACAAGGTAGAGATTGCCCAGGCCGATATGGGCGCTGGCCGCACAACCGGCCAAGGTCAGTGCCTGCCGATAATTGGATTCAGCAGCAGTCCACTCGCCGCGGGCGGCCAGGAAATCAGCCAGGTTCTGGTAGGACTGGCAGGCCCCCGGCGCGGTCTTCACCGCTCTGAGCAGCGCCTGGCGCGCCGGCTCAAACTGGCCCTGTTGGAGATATAGCCCCGATTGGGCCTGGTAAGCGTTCGGGTCGGTGGGGGCGGTGGCGACAGCCTGATCGTAATACAGTTGTGCCTCCGCCGGCTTGGCTTCCCGCTGCTTGATCTGGCCTATCCCAAGCAAGGCTGAGTCACGCGTCATGTCCAGCAGAGCCGCAGCCTGGTATTCGGCTACAGCCTGCTGCGGCTGCCCTTGACGGTTCAGCAGATTAGCCAGTGCCAGATGCGGTTCCACCTGGCTATGGTCGGCTTTCACCGCCGCATCGAAGGCCACCCGCGCCTCATCTGTCTTGCCCCGGTCGAGCAGGAACCGGCCCTGAGCCAGCCAGGCCTGGGAGTTGCCCGGCGCCAGCAGAGTGGCCTGATGGTAGGCAGACTGGGCATCGTCGAACCGGGCCAGAGCAGCCTGGGCCTGGCCGAGCGCTAACCACGACTCAGGGCTACCCGGAGCCAGTGAGGTCAGTTCGACGGTCATGCTCAAGGCCGTTTGAGGCTGGCCGACAGCCGCCGCCAGAGACGCGCCCTGCGCCAGCACCTCCGTGTTCCCCGGCCATTGCTGATGAGCTTTCTGTATCTCCGCCAGCGCCTGGTCCGGCTGGCCGGCCGCGGCGTATAACTGCGCCAGAGCAATATCTGTCTTCAGGAAACCCGGCGCTAGGGCCAGAGTGTTCTGATAGGTCTTCACGGCTCCAGCGATGTCCCCCTGCTGGACCTGAAGGCCGCCCAGGGCCTGGTTGAGTTCCGGCGAGCCGGGTAAGAGGCTGAGGCCTTGCTTCAATACATCTTTTGCCGACGAAAGATCGCCGCGTTGCGCATAGAACTGAGACAAGGCAACATAGGCGCTGGTGAGCGTCGGTTGTTGCTTGATAATGGCCTGATAGCCAGTGAGCGCCTGATCCAGCAGGCCCTGGCGACGCTGCAAGTCAGCCAGTGCCAGCGCTACGTCGCCTGAGATACTCGGCGCAACCCGGTCCAGCGCCTGCCGGTAGGTAGCGGCAGCGCCCTTCGGATCGCCCTGGCGCTCATAGAGCCGACCCAAACCGACATAGCCATCTTCTAGCACAGGCGTAGTCGTGATGAGCTGGCGGTACACGTTCTCGGCTTCAGTTGTCCGGCCGAGTTCCAGGTAGAGGCCTGCCAGAGTAGTATAGGCCGGTCGGAAGCCCGGATCGAGCTCGACAGTTTGTCTTAGCTGATCCACGGCTGCATCCGGCTTGGCCTGCTGCAAGAGCACCCCTGCCAGGGTGACGCGGTTTTCCCCTTCACCTGGGCGCAGCTTAACGGCCTGGCTCAGTGTCTCTGTGGCTGAGAGGACCTGACCCAGGCTAAGCTGTACCGAAGCGATCCCCCGATAGGCGGAGGTTGTGGCCGGCTCGAAGGTCAGGCCCGTCTGGTAGCTCTTGACGGCCTGGTCGAACTGGCCTTGACTGTGCTGGAAATTACCCAAGGCTACCCAGCCATCCGGATCAGTTGGCGATTTGCTCAGGGCCGTCTGGTATTGAGCTAAAGCGCGATCCGGATGGGCCTGGCCCTGATAGAGGCCGGCCAGCATAAGATGGGGTTGGGCAGCATAGGGGTCTGCCAGGGCAGCGTGCAGCGAGTAGCCCTCAGCCGAGGGCATGATGCCACGAGCGGTGGAGAGCCGGGCCAGCCCCAGGTAGGCCGCCGTGTCCTCCACATTGAGTTCCAGCACCTTGCGGTAGTTAGCCTGCGCCTCATCCATCTGGCCGATGGCGAGCTGAATATTGGCAGCCGCATCATAGTACTGGGCATTCACTCCGTCCCACACGATGGCTTGCCGTATCTCGGCCAGGGCCTTATCATAATCCCCCGCCTGTGCCTGGAGGTTGGACATCGCTGTCAGAGCATCGCCAAAGCCCAGACGGTAGCCCACCAGGGCCTGGAGTTGAGTGATCGCGGCAGAAGTGCCACGCTGCTCTTGCCAGATGTTGGCCAGGGCCTGGTACGCACCTGCGGCCAGACTGTGGAGGCGCAGCGCCAACTGGTACTCTCGAATCGCGCCCGCATGATCACCGCGAGCCTCAGCGATCTGGGCAAAGCCGACACGGGCCTGGTAATTCCAGGGATCAATGAAGAGCATCTGGCGATAGGTCGCTGCCGCCTTATCCCACTGGTGCGCCTTCAGGTATGTAGCCCCCAGTTGTGTATAGACGTCCTCGTTGTTATAAATCTCAGCACCCTGGCGGAAAGCGGCGGCAGCACGCTCATAATCGTTCACGTTGAGCCATGACACACCGAGGAACACATAGTAATTGGTGGACCCCGGCGTCGCTTCCAGCCGCGCCCTGGCTTCATAGGCTGCTTCAGCCTGGTCGTCTTGCCCCACAGCATGATAAAAGTCGCCCAGTCGCGTCTGGAAGGTCGTGTTTTCAGGCTGCCGCGCCACAGCTTGCTGGTAGGCCTGAAGCGCCGGCTGCGTCTCGCCGCGAAGCGCATACACCTCGCCCTGCAAGGCATAGGGTTGAGCTTCCTCCGGTGCAGCCTGGGCCGCTTGTTGATAAGCTGTCAGCGCATCGTCCAGGCGACCGGTCTGCAAGTAGGCCCGGCCCAACCCGATAGCTGCCAGATAGCGGGTGTCCGCGTCGTCGCTGTTCAGCAGGCCCTGATAGGCCTCGATGGCTTTGGGCCAATCGTGCGCCGTCAAATAGGAGTTTGCCACCACGAC
Organism: Chloroflexota bacterium; assembly: GCA_902812335.1. Classification (GTDB taxonomy): domain Bacteria; phylum Chloroflexota; class Anaerolineae; order DSLN01; family DSLN01; genus DSLN01. Next base: position 4,766 of record CADDZL010000175.1, read on the forward strand.
CGGATTGTTTGGGTCCGGCGTCACCACCTGGTAGATACGGCGTAAGAAGGCGGTAGTGACAGGCCGAAACATGCCAGGCAGGTGGCGAAGCTGCGGCTCCAGCGGGGAGTTAAGCCGGACGATCAGATACTGGTTCTGCCAGCGATTCATGATCTCCAGCAGGCGGTTGTCCACGAACTCGGCCTGATCGTAGAACTCGGCGTCGAACATCCGCTGCCAGCCCACCTCCGGGCGATGAATGCCGATGAAGTGACGGATCATGTTGGTGGTGCGCCATTCCATGACATCGGCATACGGCGCGTAGGAAATCAGGCAAATATTAACGAGCGGTTCTGCCAATACGACCGTATCGGACGTGGTCAGCTTCTGGAAGGGCCGCAGGAGGGGATCAGCATACATACAGAAGTTATCTGCCGTATCGTATTTCCGATCCTGCAGGAATCTGAAGGATGTGACGATAAACGGCGAGGTGAGCACCAGGCTCAGCACCCAGCCGCCGACTACAACGAGGGATTGAGCGCGGGACATCCCTCCCTCAGCCCAGCGCACCTCGTTCTCCGTACCGCGAGGGAGGGAGACCCTTTGCAGAAGAGCCCAAATAGCCCAACCCAGGGTAAGCACGGCCGCCATACTGATCGGCCAGTGCAGGCGATAAAAGAGCCAGGGCGTGGTGAAACGCCCCAAGAGATTGGCTGTCGGCGGAAATAGGACGGCCAGGGAGACAAAGACGATCATGCCGAAGAGCAGACGCGCGCCGCGCGAACGACGTTGGCGCCGGAAGAGGAGGGGCAGGCCAAGCAAGACGGGAATATGAATCGGCTGTAAGATCAACCGGGGGTGCATGATATACTGACCGCTGTCCAGTACCCAGATGCGTTCCCGGTCAAACGTCCCCCGCAGGCGCTTGGAATTGCTCGGGTCACGGGTATCGGCCAGGCTGCTGGGCGACAGGCTGATATCGGGATCGCTTGTGCCCCTGATGAACGAGTAAACCGAGGGCCCCACCGCTAACATCAGAATCACGGCCACAAGCGCTAACCGCCAGAACGTCTCCCGACGCCGCTCGAAATACAGTTCGGCCAGACCGAACCAGACGAGCGACAGACCGATCAGGGCACTAGCAATAGGGTGCGTCAGGCCCGCAGCCAGACTGCATAGCACGAGCCATATCCAGTCGCGCTTCTGTCGGCGCTCAAAGATGTCCATAACCACAGACAGCGCCATAGGGAGCACAATAAAACCGGCCACCACCTTGTCCAGGTCCGAGCGCACGACGACCTCATAGCCCGCTACCGTACCGTAGTTCGAGGTGATCATGTAAAGAATCCAGACCACGGTCGTCAGCACTGCCGCCCCTCTTCGGCCGGATATGCGGCGGGACAGTCTGTAGAAACCTGCCAGAGAGAGCAGCATCAAGGGCAGTCTGAGAGGCAAGAACTGATCCACCGGGTTCTGACCCGTGATGGACGATATCATGGCCTGATCGACCAGCCAGGCGCTGAAGTCGAAGCGTGCATTCACCGGCACGTTGGCATTGAACTTGGGCTCCTGCATCATCATCCGCGTATCGAAGCGAATGTTCTGAATCCAGGCCTCAGCATCAAAGTGGTCGCCATCGGGTGGGCTGTTAAGCGAGAAGGTCACAACAATCGCCAGCATGACGCCCAGGATGGCCCAAAGCCAGATAGGGGGCCGGTCGGTTTTCGGGGCGCGTGGCTCGCCCGGCCGCAGCCAGCAGCGGACGATCGCGCCGAGAACCAGCACAGCCGTCAGCACCAGGAAACCTGTCTGGACAAAGGTGATATTGGCATGCAGGAAGATAGCAGTTTGAGAGATCAGGCCCGGAACGGCCAGGCTGGCGATGAAAGCCAGCGCCAGGCGTTCCCACCACTCGCCATCATCACCGATGAGACAGACCAGGGCCGCTCCGGGCACTAAAAAGATGCATAGTCCCAGGATGGCGACAGGCAATGGGGAGAGGCCAGCCAGCACCTCCCGTAGGGGCCAGAAGACTAACACCACAGCCAGCAGGATCCACAGTTCGAGATAGCTCCGGAAACGGAGCCAGGGATCGCGCTTCGGTTGCATCAAACGGTCTCCAGTCGTTCAGCCGAGATAGCCGAGGTCCTCGAGCCGTGTGCGGATCAACTCCTCATCCTCACTCGACATCTCGGGTACGGCCTCCACTTCCTGACGCACCATCTCGCCCTGGCTGTAGGTGATGTTCAGTTGACGCTGCAACTCGGGGGTCATCGCCGCCTCAAGCACATGCCCATCCATCAGTTCTGGGATGGGCACATCCATGAGCGCCAGGACCGTAGGCGCAATATCCATAATGGAGGCACCTTGCACCTGATAGCCGGGCCGTACGCCCGGCCCGGAAAGAAACAGGATG
>CADDZL010000176.1 GCA_902812335.1 Chloroflexota bacterium
CATTTAGGAGCGAGCGATGAGCCAGAAGAAGATCCGCTTTCAGTTCGCCAGAGTTGCCGAGTGGCCACCCAACTTCTCGTCGGGGGCCGCACGCCGCCCCGCACGCCGCCCCCGGCCGCGTCCGGCAGTGCGCGACCTGTGGCCCTTTCTGGTATTCATACTTCTCTTAGCCGCCATGGCCCTGATTGTTTGGGCCGGCCGCTGACCTGGCGCGCTTCTTGCACGATCTGCCCCATAGGGCCGCCGCACCTGGTGGCCGGCGCAAACTATGGGGCAGAAGCATCTCCCTGAACCTGATCGCATCGGTGAGCAACAGCTACACCACCGCCGGTTCTTCTCTCAGCCCTCCATTCCGCTCTCAGGTCTGCGCGATGTGTGGCCATTTCTCCTGCTGGTCTTTTTCCTCGCCCTGATCGTCCTGCTGGTCTGGGCAGGGCAGGTCTGGGGCTGAAAATAGCTTCACCTTTGTATCGTGGCACCGTCGCTTCTTGTTCCACGTCTGAACCGAAGTATAATGGCTGGTAGCGACTATGTTTAGAGCTTTCTTCCTTTACCTCTCGGGCAACGCCTGGGTGCGGCACTGGCTGATGCGCCTCAGCCTGGCCCGACGGGCGGCCTTGCGCTTCGTCGCCGGGGAAGAGCCCGAAGATGCCATCCGTGTCATCCACGCCCTCAATGCCAGAGGTATCCTGGCTACACTGGACCACCTGGGCGAGAATGTCACCAGCCGCGAGGATGCCCGGCGCGCTCGCGATGACTACCTGCGCATCCTCGACTATATTGCTGAGAGCGGGCTGCGCTCCCATGTCTCGCTCAAGCTGACCCAACTGGGATTGGACATCGGTGATGACTTCTGCGCTGAGAACGTGGCCCAGATCCTCGAACGCGCCGCCGGTTACCACACATTCGTGCGCATTGACATGGAAGGCTCAGCCTACACTCAGCGCACGCTGGATATTTTCCACCGTCTGCACCAGCATTACGCCAACGTCGGCGTCGTCATCCAGGCCTATCTCTATCGTAGCGAGGCCGATGTGTGCCGGCTGATCGCCGAGGGAGGGCGGGTGCGGCTGTGCAAAGGGGCCTACAAAGAGCCGCCTGATATTGCCTTCCCCAAGAAGCGCGATGTGGATGCCAACTACATCAAGCTGATGCACATGCTCTTAAGCGATGAGGCGCGCCGGAACGGTGCCCACCTGGCTATCGCGACCCACGATGCGAAGATCATCGCGGAAGCCAAGCGCTACACATCTGAGCACGGCATCCGGCCAGATGAGTTCGAGTTCCAGATGCTCTACGGTATCCGGCGCGACCTGCAAGATCAACTTGCCGCCGAGGGCTACACCGTGCGTATCTACATCCCCTATGGGCACGAGTGGTACCCCTACTTCATGCGCCGTCTGGCCGAGCGCCCGGCTAATGTCTGGTTCCTATTGAGCAATATCATTCGGGAAAGATAAGAGCGTGACGACCGAGTCGTACCCAACAGATGGGCTAAAAGAATCAAGGAAATTAATCGAAGTCTATACCATCGGCCATTCCAACCACCCTCTCACGCGCTTTCTGGCCTTGCTGAAGCAGCACCGCATTGAGGCGCTGGTGGATGTGCGTTCCATGCCTTATAGCCGCTTTAACTATCAGTTCCGCAAGGACACCTTGCGCCATAGCCTGGAGGAGGCCGGCATCAGCTACCGTTGGGACGAGCGGCTGGGGGGCCGGCAGCCGGAGTTGCCGCCCGGTGTGCGCGTCACGCCCGCTATCCTCGCCGAACGCGAAGCCTACCGCCAGGCCATCCAGGAGTTGATCGCGCTCGCTGCCGAACGGCGCACGGTCATTATGTGCGCCGAGGAGAACCCCGACCGCTGCCACCGCCACCGGCTGATCGGCCAGACGCTCCTGCTGCATTCGATCCGCGTTGTCCACATCCGGGGCGATGGCAGCCTGGAGGAAGGGCGGCCGCTGGCAGAGGAGCTCCCCTTTGCATCCTGGCTCAAAGAGAGAAATAGGAACTCATAGGAACTATCAGGCTATGGAGCTAAAGGGTAAAGTAGGGTTGGTGACGGGCGCAGCGCACCGTATCGGGCGCGACATCGCGCTGGAGTTGGCGCGCCAGGGAGTGCACCTGGTGATTCACTACAACGCCTCGGCTGAGGCGGCCGAGCGCACTCTGGCCGATGCCAGGGCGCTGGGCGTGGACGCCATCGCAGTGCAGGCTGACCAGTCGCGGGGGGATGAAGTGGCGGCGCTATTTGCGGCGGTGCAGCACCACTTCGGCCGTCTGGATGTGCTCGTCAACAGCGCTGCCGTCATGGAGCGCAAGCCGCTCCTCGATATCACCGAGGCTGATTGGGAACGGGTTATGGGGATCAACCTCAAGGGCCCTTTCCTGTGCGCCCAGGCGGCGGCGCGCCTCATGCTGAGAGGCCAGAGCGCGGGCGGAGCCATCGTCAACATCGCCGACCTGGCCGGGCTGAAGCCATGGCCTTCCTATGCGCCTCATAGCGTGAGCAAAGCGGGCGTGATCATGCTGACCAGGGTCCTGGCGTTGGCCCTCGCGCCAACCATCCGTGTCAATGCCGTCGCCCCCGGCCCGGTCGCCAAGCCCCTGAACTGGAGTGATGAACGGTGGCTGGCTCACGGCAGCAAGTTGCCCCTCAAACGCACCGGCTCCGGCCAGGACGTGGCCGATGCGGTCGTTTTCCTGCTCAAAAGTGACTTTGTTACCGGCGAACTCCTCATCGTAGATGGGGGGAGTCTGCTGACTTGAAATAGAGGAGGTATGATGCCAAATATCGAAGGTGTGGTTGTTAAGAAGCTGGTTACCTATGCCGATGATCGGGGCTATCTGCGCGAACTCGTGCGCGATGACGATGGCATGTTGCGCCGCTTCGGCCAGACAACGGTAACGCGCACGTATCCCGGCGTGATCAAGGCATTCCACTGGCACCGCCGCCAGGATGATGTGTGGTATGTGGCTGATGGCATGGCCCGCATCGTCATGCATGACCTGCGCCCGGATTCGCCCACGCGGGGTGTTACCCAGGTCGTGTACGCCGGTGAGGATAACCCGGTCACGGTGCTCATCCCGGCCGGTGTAGCGCATGGCTATCAGGTGCTGGGCAACAAGCCGGTGCTGCTGCTTTACCATACCACCGAATCCTATCAGCCCAGCGCTCCCGATGAGGAGCGTATCCCATTTGACGATCCGACGATCGGCTTTGACTGGTCAATCAAGAATCGCTGAAAAACGTCACCCTGAGTGCAGCGAAGGGTCTCTTGGTTATGACACCAGAGATGCTTCGCTGCTCAGGGTGACATTCCTCAGGACATGGCTCAGCCTGACACGCTGAGGGCCTCGCCTATTTTTGAAACAGGTTGTAATACCAACTGCAGAGCTTCATCCCTTATACAGCCCTTCTACGGAGAATTGGTATTAGTCTGGAGCTCCGCTAAGCTTGAGTTCCGCGAGCCGCCGAGGTCAGCACGCCCAGGGCGGCAGCAGCGGTCGCCATCAGGAAGCTGGCATCCACGGCGCTGAATAGGGCTGTGGTCGAGTTGCCTCCCTGGTTCATCGCCAGGACCGTGGTGAAGATGGCCCCCGCCAGCCCCACGCCCAGCACCATGCCGAAGTTGCGCGCCGTCGCCAACACGCCGGAGGCAATCCCCTGACGGTGGCGTGGTGCTGCCCCCATCAGGGCGCTGGTGTTGGGCGAGATGAAGGTGCCCGTGCCCAGCCCAACGATAGCCAGGGCCGCTGCCACATAACCCGGCGGCGATTGCGGCCCCAACCGTGACAGGAGGAACATCCCGACCGCCAGGATGATCATGCCGACCGTGCCGGGCAACCGCGCTCCGATCCGGTCCGAGAGTGTCCCGCTCAGCGGTGCGGCGACCGCCATGACGAGCGGCTGGGCAGTGAGCAGCAGACCCGCCTGAGCCGGATCCAGACCGCGCCCCTGGATGAGATAGAATGGCATCAGAAAGATGATGCTGTAGATGCAGATGTAGTTGAGCACAGCGCTGGCGGTCGAAGCTGAGAACAGGCGGCGCTGAAACAGGCTCAGGTCGAGCATGGGGTTCGGCACCCGCCGCTCGATGACTACGAACGCCCCCAGGAATAGCCCGGCTGTCGCCAGCAGCCCCAGAATGGCGGGCGATGTCCAGCCCCAGGCATATCCCTCATTCAGACCCAATAACAGGGTGACCAACCCGGCCATAAACGTCACAGCCCCAGCCAGGTCGAACCGTTCCGGCTGTGCGGTAGCGGGGTCGTGCGGGATGAAGCGCAGGCTGAGCAGCAGGGCCAGCAGGCCCACCGGCACGTTGATGTAGAAAACGGCGCGCCAACTGAACTGGTCGGCCAGCCACCCGCCCAGTGACGGGCCCACCGTCAGGCCCAGATAGGTCATGGTCGCCTGCAAGCCCAGGGCCTGGCCACGCTGGGCCGAGGGAAAGTTCTTGGTCAGGATCGCCGGCCCATTGGCGAAGAGCATGGCCGCGCCCAGCGCCTGCAGCGCTCGGAAGGCGATGAGCGTCCCCACCGTCGGCGCCAGCCCGCACAGCGCCGAGCTGAGTACGAACACGGCAAAACCGACAACATAGACCGGCTTGTGGCCGCGCAGGTCACCCAGCCGGCCAAAGCTGAGCAGCAACCCGCTAACCACCAGCAGGTAGAGGGTGACCACCCACTCGACGGTAGCCACGTCGCTGCCGAAGGCGCGGCTCACCAGGGGCAGGACGATGTTGGCGACGCTTCCGTCCAGGGCCGACATGAAGGTGCCGATGCCGACGGCGAGCAGTATCCACCATTTGCGCTCCATGCCGGCCATGCGGCGTACCAGGCTGCCCCCCGCTATAGGGGCTTCCGAGGTCGGAACGACCGGCTTGCCCTCCATTTCACTCACTCAATACACCCATGGGATCAACTTCTTCACCCGCTTCTGGTAGGTCGCGTAATCGGGATAGACTTCTAGCAGCCAGCGTTCTTCGCGCCGCGATTTGATATCAAAGAAGAGCAGTAGCACCAGGGCCAGGCCGAGTCCCAGACCATTGGCGCTCCAGATCGCCCAACCCAATGCCGCCAGGATCAAGCCGGCGTAAATCGGGTGGCGCACCCTGCTATAGACGCCTGAGGTGACCAGGGTGCCATTTTCCACCGGCTTGGGCAAAGCGGTCAGGTTACGGCCCAGGCCGAGCACACCCGCCATCCCGAAAACGCCGCCGCCGGCCATCATCAGCACTCCCAGAACTCGTAGCCAGGGCGGAAACGGCAGCGGCCAGAGTTGTGCTAGAGGAGCCAGAGCAATGGCTAGCAGTAACACGAATTGTAGTACCACCCAGCCCTCACCGCGCCTGCCCATGTGAGAATGTCTTCCCTAAAGAGGCGCTATTCTACTGCCGAGACTGCCAGGAACACAAAGCTTCGCGCTCATTGGGGGACGCCGATCCGGCCTAGAGTGCCTCGATCAGCTCTCGCGCTCGCTCGACCACCCGTTTTTCGTTGTCGAAGGCGAGCATTGTCAGAGCTTCGTCGAAGGCGACCCAGCGCGCCTCGTGAACCTCCCAATCGTGCTGGGCCACGTCTCCTGTGATGCAGGCCAGCAGATAGAAGTGGACGAACTTGTGAACGCGGACGCGCTGGCCCTGATCGGTGGTGTAGTACCAGTACTCAATCGTGTCAATCGGGCCAAGCAACTGCGTCTCGATGCCCGTCTCCTCGCGTACCTCGCGCACCGCCGTCGTTTCCGGCGACTCGCCCGGGTCCACCAGCCCCTTGGGCAACTGCCAGCGCGGCGGGTCGCCCACCGAAATGAGAACGACCTCGATCTGGCCTTCACGCTGACGGAAGGCGACACCTCCGGCTGACACCTGGCTCTGGGTGGCCACTTTACCCCTGATGTGAACCCGCTTCGATTGGCTCATCGGACTCATCCTGGCCAATTGTAGCACACCCTCTGGGGCTCGCCTATTGAGTTGGACAGGTTGAGGATTCACTGTAGAATGCCGGTCTCAGTAGATCACAGGACCAGACTCTGAAATGTATCTTCATGGAGGCATTGAAACCCGTGACACTGGCACCAGGTATGAGAGGAGAAGCGACCACGATAGTGTCGCATCAAAACACGGCGGCGGCGCTGAGATCGGGTGCAGTGGAAGTCTTTGCCACGCCGATGATGATCGCCCTGATGGAGGCGGCCGCTTCTCAGGCTATCGCTGGCGCTCTGCAAGAAGGTGATATCACCGTAGGGACTATGGTCCATGTGCGTCATCTGGCTGCCTCGCCGATAGGCCAGCGGGTGCGAGCAACGGCTGAGCTGACCGGAGTCAATGGGCGGCGCTTGCTATTTACTGTTGAAGCTTATGACGAGAAGAAGAAAATCGGCGAGGGGCAGCATGAACGCTTCATCGTCAACCGCGAGCGCTTTTTAGCAAATATCTGACGTGTTATGGTTGCCTGCTCCTGATGGCCGCTTAGGGCTGATCATTCTCATCCTCCCCCTATTCAGGGGAATGGATCAGCCCTGGACGATGGGGATATTTCTTGACACCCGCCTATCTCCAGTGCTATACTGATCTCTGAAGTTTATACTTGAGAACGGGGAGCTTGGGGAGCCAGGCTGAGAGGACGCCCAGGCCGTATCGGCCACCGGCGTTGACCCGCACCACCTGACCCGGATAATACCGGCGGAGGGAAAACACGGCCACATGCCGCGCGCCGCGCAAATGACCGCTGGGGCCACCTCCGTACTGACAGGGGGTGGCCCTTTCGCGTGAATAGCGTGCGCTGATCGCCAGCACGGCTTCATGCCGCGCACCGTGGGCGTCCCGTGAGGCAGTGACAGAGGATAACTTAACGCGAATCCGCGTCCCATGACAGAAAGGCAGCGTATGAAGCGCATCGTGATCATCGCAAATGGGATACTGGCCCACCCGGACGCCGCCCGCGCCCAGGCCCGGCCCGCCGCTCTCGTCATCGCCGTGGACGGGGGCAGCCTCCACGCCCGCACGCTCGGTATCATCCCTGACGTCGTCGTAGGCGACCTCGATTCAATGCCAGCCGGCGAGCAGGAGCGACTGGCTGCGCTGGGTGTCCGCTTCGTCATCCACCCGACGCAGAAGG
>CADDZL010000177.1 GCA_902812335.1 Chloroflexota bacterium
CCTGGGATGCGCTGGAGTCGTCCTGGTGCAGAACGTCTGCTGCCGGTGCGGACGGCGATCATGAGCCAGCGATTCGACGCTTTGTGGCAGGCGGCTTACAAGTCGCCCCTAAACTGAAATGCACCCTAAATTATCACATAAGTTGACAGCAGCCAGTATATGCAATATACTGGTCTCTCACGTGCCCTAGGCCAGCCTGGCGGCCAGCCTGGCCGCCGAAGGAGGTGGTGATATTCCAGGGATTGTGTTCCACAGGGCGTCTGGGGACGCCGCCTACCTGATAGGTGCTGTAGGAGCGGCTTCTAGCCGCGTGATGCGTCTGTAGTATGGACTTCGCTGTGCGGATCGAGCCGAAGCCATCACTACTCACCATTCTAAGACATGAGGAGGAGAATGCTATGAAACGCCAGTACCTTTGGAGCACGATGATGGCTATGATGGTCATCACCGGACTCCTGCTCACCGCCTGCGGCCAGCCCGCGGCCCCAACCGCAGTACCGGCGACGCAGCCGCCGGCGGCGCCGCCGACCACCGCGCCCCAGCCGACGACGGCACCACAGCCAACCGCAGCGCCCAAGGCCAAAACCTTTATCTTCGGCGCTCAGGGCGAGCCGGTGTGCCTCGACCCGGCCATCATCACCGACGGTATCTCGGCCCGCGTGACCAACCAGATCTATGAGGGGCTGGTCAAGTTCGATAAGGATACCACCAACGTCGTGCCCAGCCTGGCCGAAAGCTGGACCACGTCCGATGATGGCAAGACCTGGACGTTTAAGCTGCGCACGGGTGTCAAGTTCCATGACGGCACCGACTTCAACGCCGACGCGGTCGTCAAGAACTGGGACTACTGGAAGAACACCCAGAACCCGCAGCATGCCGCCCAGATCAAGGCGGGTCAGACCTTCGAGTACTACGAGAGCCAGTTCGGCGGCTTCGACGCCGACAGCATTATCACCGACGTCAAGGCCCAGGACCCCAACACCGTCGTCTTCACGCTCAAGGAGCCCCAAGGCCCCTTCCTGAGCAACCTGGCGATGTTCGTGTTCGTGTTCCAGAGCCCGGCGGCCATCGAGAAGTATGGCGTTGACACCTGCAAGCACCCCGTCGGCACCGGCCCCTTCAGGTTCGTGGAGTGGGTGCCCGACCAGCAGGTGACCCTGGAGAAGAACCCCGACTACTGGGACAAGGCCAACATGCCTAAGGTGGATAAGGTCGTCATCCGCAACATCAAGGACAACTCGCAGCGCCTGGCCGCGCTCAAGGCGGGCGAGATCCACGCCATGGAGGGTCTCAACCCCAGCGATATCGCTACGGTCAAGTCGGACCCCAACCTCCAACTGCTGCTGCGCCCGGCCAACACCACCGGTTACATCGCCTTCAACTACCACGTCAAGGAGTTCAACGACCTGAAGGTGCGCCAGGCCTTTGCTTACGCTATTGACAAGAAGTCCATCGTGGACACCTTCTACCCGGGCACCGGGCAGGTCGCCAAGGAGTTCCAGCCGCCGGCACTGTGGGGCTACAATCCTGACATCCAGGACTACCCCTACGATCCGGACAAGGCCAAACAACTCCTGACCGAGGCCGGCTTCCCCAACGGCTTGAGCCAGATCACCTTCAACGGCAAGCAGGTGCCGCTCGACTTCTGGTATATGCCGGTTAACCGGCCTTACTTCCCCAATCCGAAGGACATCGCCACGGCCATCGCAGCGCAATGGGCCAAGGCCGGCATCACCGTCAACCTGCAGACCATCGAGTGGGCGCAGTACCTGGACAAGCGCGCCAAGGGCGAACTGCCGCTGTATATGCTCGGCTGGACGGGCGACAACGGCGACCCCGATAACTTCGTGTGCTACTTCTTCTGCCGGGGTGCAGAACCGAAGCCGCAGGAAGGCTTCATTGACGATAAGGACCTGTCCGACCTGCTGCTCAAGGCTGCCTCGCTGACCAAGCAGGAGGACCGCAAGCCTTTGTATCAACAGGCCGAGCAGCGCATCCACGACAATGTGTGGCGCATCTTTATCGCCAATAACCAGCCGCCGCTTGTTCTCCTAAAGACGGTGACGGGCTATATCCCCAACCCCACCAGCACAGAGTACTTCAATACGGTGGACATCACGGGATAGTGGCCATCAGGAGTTAGAGGTAAGATTAGCCCCAGGGGCACACAGTCGCAGAGAGTTGTAGAGTTTCCTCTGTGTTTCTGTGCCCCTGGGGCACAGAGTGAAAACAGATGGTCCAGTACATCATCCGGCGCATTCTGGCGGTAATCCCCGTTCTGTTCGGGGTCTCGATCCTGGTTTTCAGCTTCATTCACCTGATCCCAGGCGACCCATGTTCAGCCATCCTGGGCGAACGGGCCACGCCCGAGAAATGCGCCGAGGTGAATGCGGAGTTAGGGCTGGACAAGCCGCTATATGAGCAATATGTCAGCTACATAGGGCGAGTGCTGCATGGCGACCTGGGCACGTCCATTATCCGCCGTGACCCGATCACCGAGCAACTGAAGCTGCGCTTCCCGGCGACGGTCGAGCTCAGCCTGGCAGCCATGATCTTCGCCGTCGTCCTGGGGGTCCCCGCTGGTGTACTCGCCGCCACCCGCCGCAACTCCATCTTCGACAATGGCAGTATGATCGTCTCCCTGACCGGCGTCTCCATGCCCATCTTCTGGCTGGGGCTGATGGTCTCCTGGCTGTTCGGCGCTTACCTGCACTGGCTGCCCACCGGCGGTCGCCTCAGCACCGGCATCGAACTGGCGACCCGCACCCATCTGGTCATTCTGGATAGCCTGCTGACGGGCAACACCACCGCACTCCGGGATGGCCTGCGCCACCTGCTCCTGCCCGCCATGGTTCTGGGGACGATCCCGCTGGCGATCGTGGCCCGCATGACGCGTTCGGCCATGCTGGAAGTGCTGGGGCAGGATTACATCCGCACCGCCCGGGCCAAGGGCCAGATCGAGCGCCGGGTCATTGTCAACCATGCCCTGCGCAATGCCCTTCTGCCTGTGGTGACCATCGTCGGTCTGGAGGTCGGCCTGCTGCTGGCCGGCGCCATCCTGACCGAGACGATTTTCTCCTGGCCGGGTATCGGATTATGGGCCTATCAGGCCATCCTGGACCGGGATTATCCTATTGTCCAGGGCGTGACGCTTTTCGTTGCCACGCTCTTCGTCATCATTAACCTGGCTGTGGACATCTCCTACGCTTTTCTGGACCCGCGCATTCGCCTGGGCTAAGGGCCTGGGGAAGAGCCTGAAGGCGATAGAGACGAGAGCGCGTAAGAGGCAATCCGATGGCCGAGAGCATCCTGGAACCCATCGCACGGCCGGCTGAAGCCATCACCACCCCGGTGCGTAGCCCCTGGGGCCGCGTCTGGATCCGGCTGCGCGCCAACCGCTCGGCCCAGTTGGGGATGGCCGTGATCGGCCTGATCACGCTGGTGGCCGTCCTGGCTCCGATCCTCAACCCTTACAACCCCAGGGCGGACCTGGACCTGGCCAACAGTCTCAAACCGCCTTCGCCGGCCCACTGGCTGGGCACCGATGTCCAGGGCCGCAACATCCTGGTGCGGCTCGCTCAGGGCGCGCACGTGTCGCTGGGTGTCGGTGTAATTTCTGTGGCTATCTCGCTGATCACCGGCACACTCATCGGCCTGGTGTCGGGGCTGACCGGCGGCCGCGTTGACAGTGTGCTCATGCGCCTGATGGACATCATGCTGGCCTTCCCCGGCCTCCTGCTCGCCATCGCCATTGTCGCCATCCGCGGGCCGGGCTTGCCCAACACCATGCTGGCGATCAGTATCATCAACATCCCGACCTATGCCCGCCTGTCGCGCTCGATGGCCCTGTCCTTGCGCGAGCAAGACTACATCCTGGCCTCGCGCAGCCTGGGCGTAAGTGAGTCACGCATCGTCTTCGCCCACTTGCTACCCAATAGCCTGTCGCCGCTGATCGTCCAGGCGACGCTGGGCATTGGCAGTGCCATCTTGGAAACGGCTGCGCTGGGCTTTCTCGGCCTGGGCCAGCAACCGCCCTTCCCGGAATGGGGTGCAGAGCTGGCCGACAGCACCAAATATCTGACCTCTGGTGCCTGGTGGGCTCTGCTCTTCCCAGGCCTGGCGATCATGGTCACGGTCCTGGGCTTCAACCTGTTAGGAGATGGTTTGCGGGACGCGCTCGACCCGCGTCTACAACGATAAATCGAAAAAGACAATTAAGGAGGAGAAATGAAACGCACAGTCTTGATCGCGCTCAGTTTGTTCGGCCTGCTGGTGAGCGCCTGTGGCGGCGGCGCAGCGCCGACTGTAGCCCCACCGCAGCCAACCACACCGCCTCAGCCGACGTCAGCACCGCAGCCGACAGCAGTACCGCCGACCCAGGTGCCCCCCACTCAGCCACCAGCCACCCAGGCGCCCACTCAGCCACCGGCCAGTCCGCCTCCAGCCTTGCCCGACCTCGGAGCTCGCGAACTGAGGGTGGGCACCGACCCGACCTACCCGCCCTTTGAGACGGTGGATCAGAACAAGAACATCGTCGGCTTCGACATTGACCTGTTCAACGAGATCTGCAAGCGGGTCAACTGCAAGCCCACCTATAAGACCAGCGGCTTCGATGCCATCTTCATCGCTCTGGGCTCAGGTGACCTTGACGTTGGCCTGTCGGGCATCACCATCACCGATGAACGCAAGAAGACCATGGACTTCAGCGACCCCTATCTGCAATATGGGCAGGTGGTGCTGGTCCGCTCGGATGAGAGCCGCATCACGGGCAAGAGCGACCTAGAGACCAAGCAGTATCTGGTAGGTGTCCAGCTTGGCACGACCAACGAGGAGACTGCCAGGCAGATGGTGGGCGATGACAAGCTCAAGCGTTACGACACCTTCGACCTGGCAGTGCAGGCGCTGATCAACAAGGATGTGGATGCGGTGGTGATCGACAGCCTGGCAGCCTATGGGTACATGGACACCAACCCCGGCAAGCTGAAGATCGCCGGTCAGCCGTTCACCAGTGAAGTGCTGGGCATCGCCGTCAGGAAGGGCCTTGACGACGTGGTCAAGGCGATCAACACTGCTCTGACGGCGATCAAGTCCGATGGCACCATGAAGAATCTGTGCGAGAAGTGGTGGCCGAAGCCGGAAACCCGGCCGTCGTGCTAGATCAGTGGCCAGTAGCCAGTAGGGCGGGTTTGAAACCTGCCTTACTGGCTACTCTTAACTGAGCGGAGACGTTCAATGAGCGCTGAAGCTCCCAGTTCTCCCTCCAGCCTGGCAGCTACCGCCAGACAATGGGCCCAGGCTCGTGGCCGGGCCATCCCCCTGCCCGCCGTAGAGCAGGTCCCCTGGTGGATCATTGTCCTGCTGATCCTGGGCATCATCGTCTTTTATCAGGTCTCGACCTCAGCCACCTATAGCGTCATCCTCGGATTCATCGCGGGGGGTATCGGGATGACCCTGCGGCTGACGGTGATGGCCTTCGCGGTGGCCCTGGTCATTGGGCTGATCGCCGGGCTGGCGCGAGTGTCGAAGACCCAGCCCAATTTCGTGCGATTCTGGCCGCTGCGCCTGGGGTTAGGCGTGGTACTGGCCGGGTTGGTGACCTGGCAGGGAAGCTCCTGGCCTGCCCTGACGGGGCTGGGCGAACTGGGATTCTGGCGCTTGCTGCTGCTATCCGAGGGTGTTTTCCTGCTGGCGCTGCCGGTGCTCCTGAATGCCTACACCATTTCCACGCTCTATGTCGAAGTGGCGCGGGGCGTGCCGTTGCTGGTATGGGTCTTCTACTTCAACTTCGTCATCGCCGCGCTGCTGCGGGAGAACCTGGGTATTTACACCGACGAAGTCTCACGGGCGGTGATCGCGCTGGGCTTCGGTTACGGCGCATACCTGGCCGAGATCTATCGCGCCGGTATCCAGTCCATCCCGCGCGGCCAGATGGAGGCCGCCCGCAGCCTGGGGATGACCTACGCCCAGGCTATGCGCTACATCATCCTGCCCCAGGCGATCCGCGTCGTCCTGCCCCCCCTGGGTAACGATTTCGTGGCGATGCTTAAAGACACGTCATTGGTCTACGCCATCGGCGTAACCGAACTGACGATGTTGACGCGCCAGTATGGCGCTCGCACCTTCCTGGCGCTGCCGGCATGGACCACGGCCGCGCTCGTCTATCTGCTGTTGACGCTGTTGCTGTCCTTCATCGTGCGCTATATTGAACGCCGCTTTGCGGTGGCGAAATGAGGCCTGCTGTGCTTCGAACCGTGCTCCGCTCACATATCCTGTACTGGCTGATTGCCGGCATCATCATCACCCTGGTGGCTTTCCTGGCTACCACCGGCCAGCCGTTGACAACGCCGCTGATCGAGAAGAGTTTCAATTCCATCGCCTACGATTACCACAGCCCCTACCTGGCCCCGCTGGCCGCCGGCCCGGCCGGGCCGCGCCTGGTGCCAGGGCGAGTCGTGATCGTGGTCGTGGATGGGCTGCGGTTGGATACTTCGCAAACGGCCATGCCCGGCCTGAAAGACCTGCGCCAGCGGGGCGCCGACCTGAAGGCCGTTACCGGCGAGCCCTCACTGTCGCTGCCGGGCTGGACCGTCATTTCATCCGGTGCGTGGCAGGAGGTCAGTGCCGTCACCACCAACTTCTACACCGGCACGGTCAAGGTAGATACTCTGTTCAAGCAGGCACAGAGCAAAGGGCTCAAGACAGCCGTAGTCGGATCGAAAGACTGGGGTCAGTTGTTCAAGGGCCAGTTGGATGTCTCTGAGGGCGTGGACGAGCCGCCCTCCGGTTCGCGAGACGTCACCGCTTTCCAGGCCGCCGATGCTCAGGTGCTGCTCAAAGTGCTGTTGCTGCTCAGGGAGCAAGGTGGCCCGGCGCCCGACTTGCTCGTGGTCCATTTCCCGGCGGTGGACAGCGTCAGTCACGCCTACGGCGGTGCCAGCCGCGAGACGCAGGACACGGCAACTAAAGTAGATACCCTGATCGCCCAACTGGCTCAGGCGCTCGACCTGAGCCGGGATGCACTGGTCGTGACCGCGGACCACGGCCATATTGACCGGGGCGGGCATGGCGGCTGGGAGCCGGTGGTCAAGACTGTGCCGCTGGTCTTCGTAGGCAA
>CADDZL010000178.1 GCA_902812335.1 Chloroflexota bacterium
GGTGAGGGAAGAGGGGGGCGTGAGGCCGAGAAACTGCTGGCGGCCTATCGCGCCGCCCAGTTCTATCTCCGGCCAACTGGCGCCGGCTTGGGCAGCAACAACTGGGTGCTCAGCCCGAAGCGCACCACCACGGGCGCCCCCATCCTGTGCAACGACCCCCATCTGCCGCCGCTCATGCCCGGCATCTGGTACCTGATACACCTGAGTGGGGGCGGCTTCGAAGTCGCCGGAGGCTCCCTGCCGGGTGTCCCCGGCGTCCTTGTCGGCCACAATGCCCACATTGCCTGGGGCGTCACCAACGCCTTCACCGATGTGCAGGACATCTACATCGAGCACTCCCACCCCGACGACCCGCAGCGCTACCTCTATGCCGGCGGCTGGGAGCACGCTCAGGTGATCGAGGAGGTCATCCCCATCCGTGGTCGCCGCCCCCACGTCGAGCGTGTGCGCATCACGCGGCACGGCCCGGTCATCAGCGACCTGATCTCGCGGCGACCCGGAGATACCGAGTTCTCACTGCGTTGGGCCGGCCATGAGCCAGCACAAACGTTGCAGGCCGTCTTTCGGCTGAACCGGGCTCATGACTGGAAAAGCTTCCGGGCGGCGCTGCGTGACTGGAGCGTGCCGGGTCAGAACTTCGTTTATGCCGATACCGCCGGCAATATCGGCTACCTGCTGGCGAGCCGTGTCCCGCTGCGGGCGAAAGGCGAGGGGCTCTTGCCGACCCCCGGCTGGGACGGCGAGCATGAGTGGACCGGTTTCATCCCCTTTGACGAGATGCCCCAGGCCCTTAACCCGCCCGCCGGCTACATCGCTACGGCCAACAACCGCGCTACCGGTGCGGATTATCCCTATACGCTGACGACCGAATGGCTGACCGGCTGGCGTGCCGCTCGCATCGCCCAAATGATCGAGGCCCGGCCGCACCTGTCGCCCGCCGACTGCGCCGCAATGCAAACGGACCTGTACTCGCTGCCGGCCGAGCGCATTGTGCCCCACCTGCTGCGGCTGGTGCCGCACGACAGCCAGGAGGCGGCTGCGCTGGAGCTTTTGCGCACCTGGGACCGGCGCGTCACGCCTGATAGTGCCGCTGCCACGATCTACGAGGGCGTCGTCTCCCATCTGATCCAGCAGACGCTGGGGGAGTGGCTGGGGCCGCCGGACGAGGGCTTTGTTGCCAGGGGGCTCGGTGATGTCCCCACCAGCCCGCTCCACGACCACTTCTTCGACCTGATGGTGACGGCGTTGGAGACGGGCCAGGCTTCCTGGCTGCCGGACCGGGAGTCAGCGCTGCGGGAGGCACTGCAGACAACGCTGGCCGACCTGCGGCGGCGCTTTGGGCCGGATCCGACGGACTGGCAGTGGGGGCGGCTGAGCCGCCTGCGCTTCCAGCACATGCTGGGCTTGGGGCCGCTGGCCCGCCTGTTCAATCGCGGCCCCTATCCGCTGGGCGGCGACGGCCAGACCGTGCGCCAGGCCGACTTCCCACCGACCTGGCCGCCAGGTCCGGCTCACATCGTCCCCGGCTATCGCCAGGTCTTCGACCTCTCCAACTGGGACCGCGCCCGTGTCATCGTCATCCCCGGCCAATCGGGCCATCCGGGCAGCCGGCACTACGCCGACCTGGTGCGGCCCTGGCTGAAGGGCGAACTGGCCCCGCTCCTGTGGAGCCGGGCGAAGGTGACAGCAGCCGCCAGAGCGCGGCTGCGGCTGGAACCGGGCTAACCTCGAATACTGGCCTGTCACCCCCTACTTCAGAATGACGGGATGATGGCCTTTTTTGTCAGTTAGCTTATAATCCATGATATTTGTCACGGGAGATCTATGACATTCAGAACTATCCCCGTGACAGAGTGCGGCTTACACTGAAAGCGTTGGATCGTCAGGTCATACTGGATTACTCCTCCCCATCCAGGCGCAACACGTCGGGTCCCTTTGCGACTGGGGCAATGGAAAAGAGGGCTCAAATGAATACAAGTTACCGGTCTTTCACTTCTATGCCGGCCATTCTCGCCGGGCTCATGCTGGTCATCGGGCTGGCGCTGCTCGCCCTGGCGCTGGAGGGCGGCGGACAGGCGACGGCTGCCCTGCCGCTGGCGACCGATACCCCCGCGCCCGGCATCTGGAGCCCCACCGGCAGCCTGAATACCGCTCGCCAGAGCCACACGGCTACGCTGCTCCCGAATAGCCAGGTGCTCGTCGCTGGGGGTTATGGCAATGGCGGTGAACTGGCCAGCGCCGAGCTATACGACCCGGCCACGGGGATGTGGAGTACTACCGGCAGCCTGAACACCCGCCGCACCTATCACACGGCGACGCTGCTCTCCAACGGCCAGGTACTCGCGGCTGGCGGGTCTTCCGGCAGTAGCTATCTGTCCGCTGCTGAGCTGTATGATCCGGCCACAGGTGTCTGGACCCCGACCGGTAGCTTGAACACCGCCCGCGGCGGTTACACGGCGACGTTGCTGCCGAATGGCAAGGTGCTTATCGCCGGGGGCTCCGACGGCATCAACTATCTTGCCAGTGCCGAGCTGTACGACCCGGCCACGGGAACCTGGAGCCCCACCGGCAGCATGGGCATCGCCCGCGACTATCACACGGCGACACTGCTGCCGAATGGCCAGGTGCTCGTCGCCGGTGGCTTCGGCGACAACAGCCATCCTCGTTATCTGGCCAGCGCCGAGCTGTACGACCCGGCCACGGGCCTCTGGAGCCCCACCGACAGCCTGAACACCGCGCGCGAACGTCACACGGCGACACTGCTGCTGAATGGCCAGGTACTCGTCGCCAGTGGCTTCGGCGACGACAGCTATCCTCATTATCTGACCAGCGCCGAACTATACGACCCGGCCACGGGCCTCTGGATCTCAACTGGTAGCCTGGGCGATGGCCGCGAGTTTCACACGGCGACGCTGCTCCCTGACGGCCAAGTCCTTGCCGCTGGGGGTTGGGATGGCAGCGCCGTTCTGTCCAGCGCCGAGCTATACAACCCGTCTCCTCCACCAACCCCTACGCCGACAGAGACACCGACAGCGACGAATACGCCGACAGATACCCCCACACCGACGGCGACCCACACGCCGATATCCTATTGGGTCTACCTGCCGGTTGTGCTGAAGAACCCCTGAGAGGCAGCGACGAGCTTGAGGAGACCTGCCAGGTTTCGGCAACCTGGCAGGTCTGCTCAATTCGTGCTAGAATATCTAACCCTATGAAGGGCCTGATCTGCCTGGCACTGCTCGGGTTGATCCTGAGCGCCCCGCTGACACCCACACCGGTGCCGCCAGCCACACCGACACCCACACCAGCCCAGGCGGCCGATGCCCTGGCCTGGGCCGCCGTCCCCTGGGCCTGCGGCCTGGAGAGCCTGGCCGTACTCCTGGGCGTCTATCTCGCGCTGCGCCGGCGACCACAGACGGAGGTATGAGCACACCGGTTCGCGTTCTTTCGACGATCGCATTTCCAGAGGAGCTATTGGCGCGGTTGCGGGCTGTCTCGCCGCACCTGTTCATCGAGCAGCACACGGTCCACGGCGATGAGGACCTGGGCGACCTGTATGCCGAGGTCGAAGTGTTATACACCGCCCGGGCGCTGCCGCAACCGGAGCAGGCTCCACGCCTGCGCTGGGTGCAGTTGCACTTCGCCGGCACCGACCACCTGGTTCACCACCCGCTCTTTACCACAACCGATGTCGTCTTCACCACGGTCAGTGGCATCCATGCGCCGGTGATCGCCGAGTATGTCTTCGCGTCCATCCTGGCCTGGCGGCATCAATTGCCTCGCCTATTGGCTTATCAGGCCCGCGCCGAGTGGCCCCAGGACCGCTGGGAGAAGTTTGCTGTGCGTGAATTGCGTGGCGCGACGCTCGGCATCGTCGGCTATGGCAGCCTGGGCCGCGAAGTGGCCCGCATCGGTCAGGCCTTCGGCCTGCGCGTACTGGCCCTCAAGCGAGGGCCGAGCCGGGAAGATCCGGGTTACACGCTGCCCGGGTTAGGCGATCCGGATGGGCGCATTCCGGAGCGGTTCTATCAGCCGCATGAGCTGCGAGCCATGCTGGCCGAATGCGATGTCGTCGTCGTGACGGTGCCGCTGACCGAGGAGACGCGCGGGTTGATCGGCGAGGCGGAGTTGAGGGCGATGAAACCAACCGCCTATCTGGTGAACGTCGCCCGTGGCGAGGTTGTGGATGAAGCGGCGCTGGTCCGTGCCCTGGAAGCGGGCTGGATCGGCGGGGCCGGGCTGGATGTCTTCGCCCAGGAGCCCCTGCCGCCCGCGAGCCCGCTGTGGCGGCTGCCCAATGTTATCCTCAGCCCGCACGTCTCGGGCTTCACGGCGCACTATGACGAGCACGCGGCCGACCTGTTTGCCGCGAACCTACGGCGTTATCTGGCAGGGGAGCCCCTGCTGAATCTGGTGGATAAGAGGTTGGGATATTGATCAAAGGCGTTATTCTTGACCTGGGTGGTACCGTCTTACACTTTGAAGGCGAGTGGCGCGATGTCCTGGCGCAGGCGCGGGCGGTCCTGGCAGCGCGTTTGAAGGCCGGTGGGCTCGACCTGGACGAAGCGACGTTTAGCGAAACCTATGGCCGGTACGTGGAGCAGTTCTACCGTCAGCACCAGCACGATTGGGCCGAATACACGGCTGCCCACATCTTGCGCCTGTGTCTGAAGGATATGGGTGTTGCCGGAGTGCCGGATGCCCTCATCGAAGAGGGATTGAGGGCTATGTTCCTCGATGAGGAGAGCTGGTGGCGGCCCTTTGACGATACGCTGCCCACGCTACAGCGCCTGCACGCCGAGGGCTATCGCCTGGGGCTCATTTCCAACGCCAGCGACGAAGGCAACGTCCAGCGTTTGATTGACAACGCTGGCCTGCGCCCCTGGCTCGATCCCGTGATCGTGTCGGCGGCAGTGGGCATCCGCAAGCCCAATCCGCGCATCTTCGAGATGGTCCTGGAGTCATGGGGGCTGCCTCCAGAACAGGTCGTCATGGTCGGCGACACGCTCGGCGCGGATATTCTAGGGGCGCAATTCAGCGGATTGCGCAGCGTCTGGGCGACGATGGAGGCCGATAACCCGGCCAACGCGGCCCATCGCGACCACATTATCCCCGATGCGACCATCGCTACCCTGAGCGAGTTGCCCGACTTGCTCGCCCGCTGGAACGGGGCAAGGCCGAAGTAAGGCTGCGATGAAACTCTCGATCATCATGCCTATCTACAACGAGTCGGCCACGATCCGCGAGATCGTGCGGCGGGTGGCGGCGGTACCCCTTCACAAGGAAATCATCCTGGTGGATGATTGCTCGACAGACCAGACGAGCGCTATCCTCGACAGCCTGGATGTGCCCGGTCTGCGTCGTTTGCGCCACGCGACCAACCAGGGCAAGGGCGCAGCCATCCAGACCGGGCTGGCCGCAGCCACCGGCGATGTGATCGTCATCCAGGATGCCGATCTGGAATACGACCCCCAGGACCTGCCCCGTCTACTCGCGCCTATCGTCGCCGGACGGGCCCAGGTGGTCTATGGTGTGCGCACTTTCGAGGGGCAACGCTGGTACATGCACCTGGGCAACCGCCTGGTCACCCTCACGACCAACCTGCTCTATGGCGTGCGGTTGCGCGACATGGAGACCTGCTACAAAATGATGACGCGGCGGGTAGCCGAGCGGCTACAATTGGAGAGCCGGCGCTTCGATGTCGAGGCTGAACTGACGGCCAAGATACTGCGCCAGGGGACCGCGATCTATGAGGTGCCCATCCGCTATCACGCCCGCCACGACCAGAAGAAGCTCACGCCCCTCGATGGCCTGCCGACGCTGTGGGCGCTCATCAAATATCGCTTCTGGCGCCCCCCTCAAGTGCCAGACCCCAAATCTCAGGTCGCTAACCGCCTTTGACGATCAGGACTGAGCAGCCGGCGTAGTGCACCAGTTTGCGCGAGACGCTGCCCAAAAGCCAGCCTCTCACCTGGCTCAGGCCGCGCGAACCGGCCACGACCAGGTCTATCCCCTGCCCCTTGACGTACTCAATGATCTCGGTCGCGGCGTCGCCGCGCCTGAGGACACTGGCAGCCTCTATCCCGGCAGCCTTCAGTTTCTCGATGGTTTGAGCCAGGATCGCCTGTCCCTCCTGCTCTTCGATCTCAGCTTGCCGGGCGGCTGCCTGAGCCACCTCGTCGAGGGTCTGCGGCGGGATCATCTCCGCACCGAAAGGCCGGATAGGGAACTGGAGTTCGGGTTGGAGCAGCGGCGGCAGGACATGCATCACGCTCACCCTGGCGCTGGGCGGAAACGGGAATCGCGTCAGGTAGTCTACGGCGCGTTGGCTGTGCGGCGAGCCATCCGTCACCATCAACACATGGTGCAGTCCAGCATAGGGTGCGCGCACCACCAGCACGGGCCAGAGGGCATATTCCACTACCTGCTGCACCACACCCCCCAGCAGGATGCCGAGCGTAGCCCGTAGCCCCTTCGCGCCGATGGCCATCAGATCAGGTCTGTGCTTGTCGGCGAATTTCGTCAGCTCTTCGGCCGGATGGCCATGCAACAATACGCTCTCGACCGTTGTGGGGGTGTCTTGCAGGATCGTCCGCACCTGGTCCAACGCGGCCAGCAGCGCAGCCTGGCCGGGCGTCTGGCGCGCGCTAAGCACGGCCAGCGCTGTGACCCGGCTGCCGGGCGGCAGGGGGAGATCGCGAACGAGTTGGGCCGCCGCCAGCGAGTGTTCCGAGCCGTCAACGGCCAGCACGATATTCAGCGCAGAATGCAGTTTAGGTGTGCTCATCGGACACCTCCTCCTGCTATTCTATATCGTAGCGCTTTGTTTAATCAATTGTGCGCTCAATCGGTGGGGCGGCGCTGACCACCGGCTGCGGGACCTCAACCTGAGACGGATGCGGCGCGAAGAACCAGGTCACAGCAATCGTCAAGGGCAGCAGCACGAGCGTGACCTCGAAGGGCAGGGCCGGGTCGAACGTGTAGAGCTGCCCGGCCAGATAGGAGACCCCCACCAGTGACAGCGACACGATGGTCTCAACAGCGCCAAAGGCCAGGCCGGTCTGCGTTGGGCTGACGACGCGCCCGGCCAGTGCGTTGGCCAGGG
>CADDZL010000179.1 GCA_902812335.1 Chloroflexota bacterium
GGAGGTGGCGGCCTGGGAACGGGTGCGCAATGCCCGCCAGGTGACGGTGGACTGGCGCTTTACGACGGCTGACATTCGCATCAAGCTCAAGCGACTCTACCCGCAGATTCATGAGTGACAGACCACTGGTCAATCCCTCTGTCGGCGAATTCTCTTAAGGAATTCACAGCCGGAAGTCGGTGCCGACTTCCCGACTGAGATTCAGCACCACGTGGCCCTGGCCGTCAAGCGCCAGTTCGGCGCGCACCAGCGGGCGCTGGGCCGGGCCCTGGATCACCGCGCCGCTGCTATCGAAGCGGCTGCCGTGACAGGGGCACTCGAAATCTCCCCGGCGCGCTTGAACCAGGCAGCCCAGGTGGGTACATGTGGCGACGATGGCGTAGAGCCCGCGCCCGTCGCGCCCGATAAAAGCGCGCCCATCGGCAACAGGCGTAAATACGCCGGACGGGTAGGCCGCGGGTGCTTCCAGAGTGAAGGTCACGGGCGGCGCGGCCGGGGCAAAGCCGAGGAAGCGGCCCAACGCGACCAGCGCGGCGCCCAACGTGGCCCACAGCGCACCGCGCCCGGCCAGGGCCAGGAAATCGCGGCGGGGGAACCGGGCCGGTAGGCCCGGCTCCGGGTCTTCAGGGACGCTCAACCGCATGGCACTCATGGCAGTAGCGCGATGCCTGTTGGTCCGGTTTCTGCTGGCAGGCCGAGCCCATCACCAGCGGGACCTGGCGCACCTGCCCGCTGATTTTCAGCGTCTGCACGAACTTGCCATCTACCAATCGGATCGCCCCCAACTTCTCGCCGCGTTCGGTGAGCACGACCGTGTCGCCGACCTGCAGCATGTAGTGGCCGTTGAGGCGCGCCCGCCGCAACTCGATGTCATTCGGATCGGTGATCGCTGCCGTCTTGGGCAATTCGGTCAGCGTGCCGTGGCAGGTCTTACACTGAATGTACTGGATGTCGAACTTGCTGCTGTACAGGTTGCCGTCGCCCATAGCCTCGGTCGAGGTGTGGCAGTCAACGCAGTCGAGTTCCCACTCGCACTTGGTGAACTGGCCAATAGGCTGGTAGTAGTCGTGTAGCCGGTCTTCGGGCAGAGGTGCGCCGGAGGTCGGCAGATCGCTGCGTGGCAGGAAGGCCATCTGCCGCAGCGAGTAGTTGCCGCGATTGTGGCAGGCGTTGCAGGTGGTGTAGGGGATGGCCGTCGTCAACCGGTGTGCCAGCGGGTGACCGGGCTCGGTCCGACTGATGGTCGGGTCGCCGCCGCGATACAGTCCATCGCTGCCATATACTGAGTGGCAGGCAGTGCAGCCGGTCGAGCGGTAGTAGTACGGCTGCGGGAGCGGTTGGGCCGACAGATGGCAGATGAGGCAGTTGGTGGCGAAATCCTGCACCGGCTTGGGATCGCCCAGCGCGACCGGATCGAACCGTGCCAGGCTCAACACCGCCTTATCCGACGTAGCCCGCTCACCGGTGATGGCGAAGATGCCAAAACGGGCCACGCCGTCGGGCTGGGCGCCGAATGCCCGGCGCACCTGGGCAATGGCGCCGGCGTAGGTGGCCTGCACGCTGGTCATGGCCCGCTGGATGTGATCGCGCTGGTCTGCGGCGCTGCCGGAATGGCACTCCGCGCCGCCACACGAGGCCTGAGCGACGCTGAAGTCGGATGGGTTCTTGCCACCGCGCAAGCCGGCATGGGCCAGATTGGCGTCGAGCGCGAGCGCGTTTCCGCCATGGCAACTGACGCAGCCGAAGGTCGCCAGTAGATGCGAGGGGCTGATCTCCTCGATACCCTGGTGGCAGGTCAGGCACAATTCCGGCTTGCCGGTCAGCGTCGGCGTGAGCACTTTAGGCGTTGGCGTCCTCAGCTCACGGGCGAAGGCGAGCGCAACGGCGGCGAGCAAGAGAATGGCGGCAAAGGCCAGGCGGCGGTCCGGTTTCATTGCCCAATCTCGATCAGCGTCAGCACGACCAGGCCCACGAACATAAGGACCGTCACGGTCTGCGCAGCGCGGCCCTCGCGGTTGAACCACTCGGCGACGCCCCCGGCCTGGCGGTCAATCGCATAAGGAACCAGGCCGAGGACCAACAGCAGGCCCAGCGGGATGAGCACGCCGGCCCAGACCGCCGGGATTGACCGCAAGAGCGCCTGCACCCACAGGAAGAACCAGGGCGCTTGCGCTTTGTCGGGCCGGACCGGCAGATCGGCTCTGGCTCCGAGCGGCGCCGGGGCCAGGACGGATAGGGCGGTCAGAGCGGCCATGACGATCAGCATCGCCAGCGTCTCGGTGCGGACCAGTTGGGCGCGGGGGATGCGGGAGTCGTGGCCGCCGTCCCGCAGCCGGTGCGAAATGCCACCGTCGCGCCGGACCTTGAAGGCGTGCCAGCCGATCAGGAAGAACGCAGGCACGGCCAGGCCCAGGATGTGCCAGGCGTAGAAGCGGATCGTGGTCGCCGGGCCGACGCTTGTGCCGCCCACGATGGCGTCGTACAGTGCGGCCCCGACGAATGGTGTTTCTTTCACCAGGTTGGTGCCGACGACCAGCGCCCAGCGCGTGCCGTCATCCCAGCGCAGGACATAGCCGGTGAAGTTCAGCAGCAGTACCCCAACCAATAGCGCCAGGCCGATCAGATAGTTGATCTGGCGCGGCGGCTTGTACGCGCCGGTGAAGACCACGCGCAGCAGGTGCAGGGCGACGGCGACGACCATGGCTTGCGCGCCCCAGTAGTGCAGGTTGCGCACCAGCCAGCCGAAGGGGACCTGGAAGGTGATGACCTGAAGCGATGGGAAGGCATTGTCGGGCGTGGGGATGTAGAAGAACGCCAGCAGCAGGCCGGTGACGGCCAGCACCAGGAACAGAAAGACCGAAATGCCGCCCAGGCCGAAGGTGTAGCGGAAGCGCGCCTCGCGTTCGGGGATGGTCGGTGGATGGAGGTGGTAGAAGAAATTGGGGCGGCGGGAGGGCATGACTCAATTTACATCAGGCAAGGGTCATTTCGCTCATTTGACGGAGACAACCCGACCACCCGTCATTTTAATGAGGTCCGCGGGCGTGAGCCGGAAGACCGCATTGGGGTTGCCGGCCGCAGCCCAGATTTCCTCATATTGCAGCAGGTCCTCGTCAATGAACGTCTCCAGCGGCTCAAGATGAGCCAGCGGAGGGACGCCACCGATGACGAAACCGGTCCGCTGGCGGACGAAATCGGCATCTGCTTTCCCAATGGGTTCGGAGACAAGCTCGCCGATCTTGCCCTCGTTCACGCGGTTGGGGCCGCTGGCGATCACCAGGATGGGCCTGTGCGTGTGCTGGCCTCTGAAGACGAGGGATTTCGCAATCTGTTCCACCCGGCACCCGATGGCCTGGGCCGCTTCGGCGGCGCTGCGCGTCGTGTGCGGCAATTCGACCACCTGATGGGGAAAGCCGAGCGCCTCGAGTGCCTCCTGGACTTTGTGCGCACCTGGACTTAACACTCGGACACCTCCATAACACCGCTAGTATACCCAACCCCAGCGCTCCGACAAAGCAGGCCGGACGACCTCCGCCCGGCCTGTCAGTCCCTTGACGGCACCCGGCTCAAAGCGGATAGTGGACTACTGGATCAGGCCTCCGGAGTTCCCGTGAGTTCTCCCGCCAGTTCCCTCTCTCGCGCCTCGATTTCCTCCAGCCGCACGCGCATTTCGTACTCGTGCTCCTCCCTCATCTTATCGTCATACCACTTCTTGTGGTGCAGGCGGGCGTACAGCGCACTGACCTCGCCGTGGATCATCGAGAAGAAGGCTTCCTTCTCCTCCGGGAAGAACGCAGCCATGTACACGTGGATGATCAGGCCGGTCACGACCGCGCCGACGGCGCCGAAGTGCGCTGGCCGCGCCCATTGCGTCACGACGCGCAGGTCCGGCGGCAGCAGATATGAGAACGTCATGATCAGGCCGGTGATCCCGATGGTCACTGTGCCGAACACGACGACGTAGCCATACAGCTTCTGCCCGGCGTTGTAGGCATCCTGCGGCGGCAGTGTCACCTTGCGCCCGAGAATTTGCAGCCCCTTCAGTTTGAGCCACTCAATGTCGTCCTGGTCGAGGATCATGCGCTTCATGGCAAAGGGCACGAAGTAGCGGCGGAAGCCGAGTAAGACATTGTAGGTGATCACGAACAGCCAGATCAGGCCGAAGGCTTTATGTGCTTCGACCAGTGGGCCGATGCCGCCGAACAGGTTGCGCACGAGGTCAATGTAGCCCTGGGGCATGATGCGCAGGTTGGGATTGCCCAGGATGGCCAGGCCGGTCAACAACAGGATGAACCACGAGGCGGCGTTGAACCAGTGGGTGACGATGTTGGCCAGCCCGTGCTTCTTGATCCGCTTGGCCCGCAGGCGCTGGCGCTCGGAAAGAGAGAGGACTTCAGTTGCCATGGATTCCTCCGGTCTGCGTGAAGAGTAAGATTACGCTTCACGCCTCACGTTTTAGTCTTCAAATTCACTCTCGCCCTTGATCAACTGTCTGGCGAAGGCCCCGGCCTGCCCCAGGAAAGCCAGGCCGACAGCGCTCAGGACAACGGGGATCACGAACTGGCGGTAGAAAGCGTTGGCGGCCGGGAATTCCGGCGGATGGATGGCCAGCTTCTGTGCATCCACCTCGTCGTTGATGTAGTAGATGTTCGGGCCGGTGTTCACGCCCGGCATGGACAGGCGGGTCACGCGCTTGGCCGTTTGCAGCGCCATGGAGACGTCGCTATTGGGATCGTTGAGGTCGCCGAACAGCCGCGCGCCGCCGACGCATGTCGCTACGCAGGCGGGCGCCTCGCCCCGTTCCACCCGCTGCAAGCAGGCGTTGCACTTATCGGCCTTGCCGGTCTCAGGGTTGATGAAGCGAACGTGATAAGGGCAGGCTGGCAGACACAGCCCGCAACCGATGCAGGCCTGCTGGTCAATGACCACGATGCCGTCCTCGGGCCGCTTATACGTCGCCTGGCTGGGGCAGACCTCGACGCAGGGCGGCTCATCGCAGTGCATACAGTTGTACGGCACGAACTGCTGTGTCAGGTTGGGGAACGTCCCCTGCACGCCCAGGTCATACACCCAGATGCGGGTCGAATTCAAGGGCACGTTATTCTCGGCCCGGCACGCCACCAGGCAGGCGCGGCAGTCAATGCAGCGTTTGGGATCAATCACAAATCCGTATTTCTTAACGTTAGCCATTCTCACCCCTCAGATCATGGGACGCGGATGAATGCAGATTTACACGGGTCTGTTCCGCGTCTATCCGCATCCTATATCTTCTCCACGCGCACGAAGGTCTGCGACAGCGCCTGGCCGCCGCTGACCGGGTCAACAAAAGTGAGGTGCAGGTCGCTGTCGCTGGCGCCCAGGCCGTAGGCCGTCTTCAGCCCCTGCGACTGATGGCCGAAGCCCTGGGTCATCCACACGCAGTCCTCGCGGATACCTTCGGTCACTCTGGCCTCAATCTCGACCGTTCCGATGTCGCTGGTCACCCTGACCTTCTGGCCGCTGACAATCCCGCGTTCGGCTGCCGGCCTGGGATGAATCCACAGCTCGTTCTTGGGATAGACCTGGTGTAGCCACAGGTTGTTCTGCGTAGCGAACTGGGTGTGCTGGCCGACCTTGCCTGTCAGCAGATAGAACGTGCCGGGTGGGGGCTCAGGCGGTGCCTGCCAGGTGGGAATGGCCGGCTGGCCGGCCTTGCGTAGCGTCTCCGAGGCGATCTCGATCTTGCCGCTCGGCGTGTTGAACTTGAATTGCTTCAGTTCGGTGGTTGGCGCTTGCTCTTCGAACGACAACTGTTGCGGCACGAAGCAGGAGGATCGTTCGGCTGCGCGCGGCGATTCGAGCAGGGGGCTCCAGCAGCCGCGGTTCTCGATGGCGCTAATATCGATGCCGAAGGGCGCGAGTTGCTGGTTGATGTAGTCCACCTCGTCTTTGTATTGGAAGAACTCGCCCAGTCCCAGCCGCTCGCCAAGCTGCTTATAAATCCACAGCGCGCTCTTGCTTTCGCCGATTGGCTCAATCACCGGCTGACGCAGGAAGACCCGATTCTCAAGCACCAGCAGCGGGTCGTAGCGCTCAAGATAAGAGGCCTCCGGCAGGATGACATCGGCGTACCATTCGGTGTCGTTGGGGATGGTGCTCAGGGTGACGATGAGGTCGAGCTTGTTAAAGGCGGCGATGGTCTTCTGGCGATCCGGCAGGCTGAGCGCGGGGTTCTGGCGGGCGATGAACCAGCCGTGTGCCTGATAGGGTTTGCCGCTCAGGATGGCGTCGCGGATTTCCTGGAAGATGCCGAGCTTGAGCGGGACCAGCGGGTACTTCCAGGGCACGCCGTCAAGCCGCTGGGCGCGGACGCGCGGGTAAGGGGGCTGAGGCGGCTGGCCCAGGGCGATGCCTCCGCCTTCGCCACCGGAGTCCACCAGCCCGCCTGGCTGCTCCCAGTTGCCGATGAGTGCGTTCAGGATGGCGATGGCGCGCTCGGTCTGAAACGAGTTGATGAAATTGCTGGTGCGCCAGCCGGGGTGCGCCATCGCGTGCGGCGCTGCCGCGGCGAAATCGCGGGCGATGCGGCGGATGGTGTCAGCCGGGATGCCGCAGACCGGCGCGGCCCATTCCGGCGTGTATTTGCTCACCTCGGCCTTGAGTTCATCGAAGCCGACGGTGTTGAGTTCGACGAATCTGCGGTTATACAACTCCTCGCCCACGATCACGTTGAGGAGCGCCAGATGGAAGGCCAGGTCGGTGCCGGGCTTGATCGGTAGCCACTCGGCTTTGCTGGCGGTCTTGGTGAAGCGCGGGTCGAGCACGACCACGTGCGCACCGTGCGCGATGGCTTCCACCAGGTCGCTGGTCTCGCTGGTCGAGATGGCTTCCAGCAGATTGCGGCCAGTAAGGATGATGTATTTGACGTTATTGTAATTGCGGCCGGGCTCCTCAATCCCGTAAGTCATCAGGTGGGCCACGACCATAGCGTTGAAGCACAAGCTGCGCTGGGTGCCGTAGTTGGGCGAGCCGAAGGCGTAGAGCAGGTTCTCGAACACGGGTTGGCTCAAGTTGTGCGTGGACGAGAAGAT
>CADDZL010000180.1 GCA_902812335.1 Chloroflexota bacterium
CAGCAATTCGGCCTGGGCCATCAATTCCGCTTTCAACTCGGCGCGGGTGCGTTTCATGGGGCATCTCTCCAGTCATTCGTTTGCCCCTATCTTCCCCCAGATTGCCCCAAAACTGAAATGCACCCCCGAACCTTTCGACCTTCTCAATTGTATATTCTCCGGTGCCAGGTTGCGATTCCCCCCTTAAGCCTGCTATAATGGAACATCCGCACGGCGCGCTGCGCCTCCGGAACTGTTCGCTTTACGTTTGAACCAGGAGAAATATCCACTCATGAAAGATGTCCAGGCTATCGCAAGCCGTCTCATTGACAACATAGAGCATGTCATCATCGGCAAGCGCCAGACGGTCCAGCTCGTCGTCATCGGCTTGCTGTGTCAGGGCCACATCCTCATTGAAGATGTGCCTGGGGTGGGCAAGACCATGCTGGCCCGCGCCCTGGCCAAGTCGATCGGCGCCACCTTCCGCCGCATTCAGTTCACCCCCGACATGCTCCCCAGCGACGTGACCGGCGTATCGGTGTTCAATCAGGCCACACGGGAGTTCGAGTTCCGACCCGGCCCGATCATGGCCCAGATCATCCTGACCGACGAGATCAACCGGGCCACGCCTAAGACGCAATCGGCGCTCTTGGAGGCCATGGGCGAGCGCCAGGTGACCGTGGATGGCACAACTTACACCATGGACCGCCTGTTCCTCGTCCTGGCGACTCAGAACCCGATTGAGTACGAGGGCACTTTCCCCTTGCCCGAGGCTCAACTCGACCGTTTCCTGCTGCGCATCAGCCTGGGCTACCCCGACCCGGACCAGGAGGTTGCCGTCCTAGACTCGCAGCAGTACAGCCACCCCATTGAGACGCTGGAGCAGGTGGTAGAGATAGAAGAACTGCTTCAGGCGCAGGCCCGCGTCAAAGAGGTTTACGTGGACCCGCTCATCAAGAACTACATCGTCTCCATCGTAAACCACACGCGCAAGCATAGCGAGGTCTATCTGGGGGCCAGCCCACGCGGTTCGCTGGCGCTATACCGCACCAGTCAGGCGCGGGCGGCCCTCCTGGGACGCGATTATGTCATCCCCGATGACATCAAGGCCCTGGCGGTGCCGACGCTGGCCCACCGCATCATTATCGGCCCCGCCGCCCGCATCAAGGATGTGGACCCCAGGGCGATTGTTCAGGAGATCCTGATGACGCTGCCGGTACCAGGGGCGACGGTTGGCGTCAGGAGTTAGAGAGCGGAGGCCAGCAATTAATCTCCATCCCCCAGTCTCTAGGAGCGCAAGTATGCAACGGCGCGGGCTTGTCTTCATCCTGCTTATCCTCAGCCTGATCTGGGCCCTGAACACGGGCAAGACGCTGCCCTTCAACCTGGTCTACCTGTTGTCGGGCCTGTTGATCCTGTCCTTCTTCTGGACCTGGACTGGGGTGAACTGGGTGCGCGTGTCGCGGCAGACGCGGGCGCGGCGAGCGCAGGTCGGGCGCACATTGGAAGAACGCTTTAGCGTGCGCAATACCGGCTTCCTGCCCAAGCTGTGGCTGGAAGTGCGCGACCAGTCAGAGTTACCCGGCCATCATGCCAGCCAGGTCGTTCACTCACTCAGCCCAGGGCGCGAGCGGAGCTGGGTCGTGCGGACCATCTGCCGTCTGCGCGGGCGCTATCGTCTGGGGCCGATTACCCTCATCAGCGGCGATCCGTTTGGCCTGTTCCAGATGGAACGGCACCTGACGCCCACCTCCAATGTTGTGATCTATCCGATGACGGTCGAGATTCGCAATTTCGCCCTACCCCTGGGCGTCCTGCCGGGGGGTGACGCGCTACGGCGGCGCACGCACTACATCACCGCCAACGCCGCCACCGTCCGCGATTACGAGCCCGGCGATAGCTTCAACCGCATCCACTGGCGTTCAACGGCGCGCAAAGACCGGCTGATCGTCAAGGAATTCGAACTGGACCCGCTGGCCGATGTGTGGGTTTTCCTGGATGGGCACCGTGATGCACAGGTGCGCCCGCGCCGGCCAAAAGTGGAAAACACCAATGCGCCATTGTGGGCCCAGCCAGCCGGTTTTGAGCCGCCGCCTGACACCGAGGAGTATGCGGTCAGCGTCGCCGCCTCCATCGCCCAGTACTTCGTGCGCCAGGACCGCGCCGTCGGGCTGGTCGCCTACGGGCAGACGCGCGAGGTCATTCAGGCCGACCGGGGTGAACGCCAGTTGACCCGCATTCTGGAGACGCTGGCCGTGCTGCGGGCTGAAGGACGCATCGCCTTCGATGAGGTGCTGGCCGTCGAGAGCGAGCCCCTACCGCGCGGGACGACGGTCGTGGCGGTGACCTCCTCCCTCAATCAGCGCTGGGCGCTGATGCTGAATGACCTGAGCCGGCGCGGGCTGCGCGTGGTCGCCGCCATCATAGACCCCAGTACCTTCGGTGGTGCCGGCGGCGCAACCAATCTGGTGAGTCTGCTCAGCCTGCGCGGCATCCCCACCTACCTCATCCGCTACGGCGACCGGCTGGAAGAAGTATTGAGCCGCCCGCCGGACCGGATGAAGTTCGCCTGATACTTTCTCTCCAGTCTCAGTAGATCACAGAACTGTCACCCTGAGCGTAGCGAAGGGTCTCCTGCATGCAAAGTAGAGAGGCTTCGCTGCGCTCAGGGTGACAAAGGTGTGATCTTCAGCATGACGAATGTGTGATCTACCAGGCCTCTCCCATCTTACCCCCAGAGCGTGCAGAGGGGATAATGATCTTCCTCTGCCTCCTCCCGGCGAATGATCCTCCAGGCACGCTTATGACAAATGTCACTATTACAACATGTCTTCTGTCACTGACGCCTATCCCTTCAGGGGAGTAAACTAAGCCGTAGTGCGGATAAATCGGACTGGGTTGGTCGGTTGGTAACCGGACCGCGCCAGAGGAGTACGGCGATGAAGATCACTATTGACCGCGACGAATGCGATGCCAGCCTGCCGTTCTGTGAGCGCTGCTTCGGCACACTGGTGCTGCACCCGATGGGGGTGGAGCGAAGCTGTATGCTGACTCTGGAGGACGATGGCAGGGCTGACCTCACCGTCGTCTTGCGCTCCGAGGGACAGGAGGAGACACTGGTCGTCAGCGAGGGGCAGTGCGAGTTGGTCGCCCGCGATGGCTGGTCCGCCTTCGTCCACTTCAACCCAAGATTCTACCGCACCTAAGGAGATGACTGATGGCACATGATGGACTGATCGAGATCCGCTGGCATGGCCGCGGGGGACAGGGTGTGGTCACGGCCGGGAAGCTGCTGGCGGAGACGGCGCTGGAAGCCGGCCGCTACTTCCAGGCCTTCCCTGACTATGGGCCGGAGCGCAGTGGCGCACCCATCCGCGCCTTCACCCGCCTGAGCGATGCGCCCATCCACATCCACTCGCAGATCGAACAACCGGATGTGGTAGTTGTCCTCGATGACTCGCTCTTGGGCGTGGTGAATGTGACCCAGGGCTTGAAGAAGGAGGGCCTGCTCATTGTCAACACACCGCGCACCCCGGCCGAGATCCGTAGCCAGCTCGACTTCGCCGGCGGCCGGGTCGTCACGGTGGACGCGACCCGCATCGCCCTTGAGGAGCTAGGCCGCGAGATCACCGGCGGGCCCATGCTCGGGGCTTTCGCCCGCGCCACCAGCCTGTTTAGCCTCGATGAGGTGATCGAACAGACCCGCCGCCGCTTCGCCAAGAAACTGGCGGCGGAGATGGTCGAGGCCAATGTGCGCGCCATCCAGCGGGCAGGTGAAGAAGCCAAAGAAGGCTGAGGGAAGGAAATGAAAGAACAGATGACGTGGCAAGAGTTGCCGATTGGCGGCGTGATTACCGAGGCCGGCAATTCGGTGGAGTACGTGACGGGTGGCTGGCGTGCCTTCCGGCCGGTCATTGACTTCGAGCGCTGTACCCACTGTCTCTTGTGCTGGCTATATTGCCCTGATGTCAGCATGCAGGCCGTCGCCGGCAAGCTGACCGGGGTGGACCTGCTACACTGCAAGGGCTGTGGCATCTGCGCGGCGGTATGCCCGCCCCAGGTCATCACCATGGTGGCCGAAGCGGAGTTCGCGGGGGAGAAGGAGGGTGTTCGATGAGCCGCATCCTGGCACTAGACGGCAACAGCGCTATGGCGCAGGCCATGCGCCAGATCAACCCTGACCTGGTCGCTGCCTATCCGATCACGCCACAGACCTCAATTGTGCAGGACTTCGCCCAGTTTGTGGCCGACGGGCTGGTGGACAGCGAATTTGTCACGGTGGAGAGCGAACACAGCGCCATGAGCGCCTGCATCGGCGGCGCAGCCGCTGGCGGCCGGGTGATGACCGCGACCTCGGCCAACGGCCTGGCACTGATGTGGGAAGTCGTTTACATCGCAGCTTCACTGCGATTGCCTATTGTCATGCCGGTCGTCAACCGGGCGCTCTCCGGGCCGATCAACATCCACTGCGACCATTCCGATTCCATGGGGGCGCGCGACGCCGGCTGGATCCAGCTCTTCTCGGAGAACGCCCAGGAAGCCTATGAAAACACCTTGCAGGCTGTGCGCATCGCCGAGCATCCCGACGTGCGCCTGCCGGTAATGGTCATGCAGGATGGCTTCATCACCAGCCACGCCGTCGAACGGGTGGAGATCTACGATGATGAGGATGTGCGCGCCTTCATCGGCCCGTATCGGCCCCTCTATCCGCTGCTCGATGTGGATCACCCCGTCACCTACGGTCCGCTCGACTTCTATGATTATTACTTCGAACACAAGCGCCAGCAGGTGGAGGGCCTGCGCCACGCCAAAGGCGTGATCGAGGAGGTGGGCCGCGAGTTTGGGCTGAAGTTCGGCCGGCGCTATGGCCTGTTCGAGAGCTACCGCCTGGCCGATGCCGAAGTGGCCCTGGTCGTTCTATCCTCAACTGCGGGGACGGCGCGGGTCGTGGTGGACAGACTGCGGGCCGAAGGGCTCAAGGTCGGCCTGCTCAAGCCGCGCGTCTTCCGGCCCTTCCCGGCTGAGGAGATCATCGCCGCGCTGCGCGGCGTGAACGCGGTCGCCGTGATGGACCGGTCCATTGCCTTCGGCGCGATGGAGAACGGCGGCCCGCTGTGGCTGGAAGTGCTGGCCGCTGCCCGCCTCTACGGTTTGGACGTGCCTATCGTAGACTACGTCTTCGGGTTGGGCGGGCGTGATGTCGTGCCGGAGCAGATCGAGCGCGTCTTCCACGAAACCTGGAAGGCGGGCATGCTGGGCCGGGCCGAGCGCATCGTCACCTATCTGGGAGTACGCGGCGACGATGATGAAGGACGAGGGAGCGAGGACGGAGGCGAATTATCGTCTGTCGCCCGTTCTCCGTCCCCCGCCTCAGCCGGCAACGGCCAGAAACCTGTATCGGTATAGGAGTTCAGGATGGCAACAACGCTATCAATCCGAGAATTGTCCGAGCATGTGGACCGGCTGGCACCCGGCCACCGGCTGTGTGCCGGCTGCGCTGCCCCGATGATCGTCCGGCTGGTGCTGAACGCAATTGACGAGCCGGTCGTTGTCGTCAATGCCACGGGCTGTCTGGAAGTCTCGACGACGATCTATCCATATACCTCTTGGCGGGTGCCCTGGATGCACAATGCTTTCGAGAATGCCGCCGCCACCATTGCTGGGATCGAATCCATGTATCGCTCACTGGTGCGCCAGGGCAAGCTGCCGGAACGCAACGTCAAATTCGTGGCTTTCGGCGGCGATGGCGGCACGTATGACATCGGCCTGCAAGCGCTGTCAGGGGCCATGGAGCGCGGCCATCAGTTCCTGTACATCTGCTATGATAACGAAGGCTACATGAACACAGGCATCCAGCGCTCCAGCGCCACGCCGTTGGGGGCCAACACCACCACCTCACCGGTGGGTAAAGTCAGCTTCGGCAAAGCGCAGCCACGCAAGGACCTGGCGGCCATTGCGGTTGCCCATGACATCCCCTACGTAGCCCAGGCTTCGCCGCACCGCTGGAAGGACCTGATGCAAAAGGTGCGCAAGGGTGTCGCCGCCAACGGGCCGGCCTTCCTGAACGTGCTGGCTTCTTGCAACCGTGGCTGGCGCCAGGAGCCCTCCGAGACCATCGAAACCAGCCGGCTGGCCGTCGAGACGTGTTACTGGCCGCTGTTCGAAGTCGAGCATGGCGACTGGAAGCTGAACTATGTGCCCCGCCAGAAGCTGCCGGTGGAGGAGTGGCTGAAGACGCAGGGCCGCTTTAAACACCTGTTCACGCCCGAGAACCGGCATGTGATTGATGAGATTCAGGCAGAGGTGGACCGGCGCTGGGAGAAGCTGTTGCGGCTGGCCGAGGAGGCCCCGCGCTCACCGCGCCCCACCCCGGCGAGCAAGTAGCCGGGGTGACGCAGAGGATTGATCGGATGGATCAGGGTGTACACGAAGAGACGGTCTGGCACTACGATGACGGCCGCCTGACGCCGGAGACGCGGCCGATCATCGTCGAAGCGCCGTTCGCCATCTCAGTGAACGGCCGCCCCCTGGCCACGCTCTTGTGTACGCCCACTGAACTGCGCGCCCTGGCCATCGGCTTCCTGGTCAACGAAGGATTCATCGCCGACAGCGGCGATATCCGCCACCTGGACCTGCGGGCTGATGGCCAGGGTGCCGACATCTGGCTGGACCATGATCCCCCGCAACCGGCCCTGCGCATCCGCACCTCCGGCTGCACCGGTGGCATGACCTTCCACGAGGTAGCGGCCAATGATTTCCGCCTGGCGCCGGGTCCGACGCTGACACCGGCGAGCGTGTTGGCGCAGATGCACGCGCTGATCGGCGCGGGCACTCTGTACCGGCAGGCGCGCGGCGTACACACTTCAGCCTTGAGCGACGGCGAGAGGTTGTTGGTCGTCGCCGAGGACGTAGGCCGGCACAACACCCTCGACAAGATCGCCGGGCTATGCCAGCTTCAGGCCATCCCTACCCAGGGGCGCATCCTGCTGACCACAGGGCGGGTGAGTTCGGAGATGTTGTATAAAGCGGCGCACATGGGCATCCCGATCG
>CADDZL010000181.1 GCA_902812335.1 Chloroflexota bacterium
AGCTATTGAGCGCCAGAATGGCGAGGCCAAAGCTCCGACCCAGATCGAAACCGGTTATATTGCCGCGCACGAGCGCGACCCGCTCGGCCAGCCCGGCCGCCTCCAGCCGGGCCTGGGCTCGCGCCAGCATCGCCGGTGAGCGGTCCAGGCCGACCGTCTCGAAGCCGGCCTGTGCCAGGGGCAGAAGCAGTCGCCCGGTGCCGCAGCCCAGTTCGAGGATTGGCCCGCCGGTGCGCCGGGCGAAGTCGAGATACAGGGGGACATCCTCGGTGAAGCCGGCGTGTTCCAGATCGTAGAAGCGGGCCAGGGTCTCATAGGGGTCCATCTCGGGCATAGCATGATCATACACCGGCTTCTCCTGATCGAGCAATTATCGCTGGCAGTTGACCTGTGCTTCATTCGGGATATACTCAAGTTAGGACGTTAGACAAGGAAGGATCTACATGAGTCCTAGTGGACAGCCATTGGCAGAGGTCTTCGGTTATTACATGGGCGATCCGCAAAGCAGGGCTTCTATGGATTGGTCCAGCGAGCCGAACTATCCTCGTCCTGATTACCTTTCATCTTCCCGAAAGAGACTCGTCCCCCAACTCCTTTACAAGGGTGGAATTTTGCATAGCTGGAAAAAGAAAATCGCTGTGGCTCTGAATAAGAGCTTCTTTGCTACTCTGCCCACCCTGAAACAAGTCCCAAAGGATGAGGCCGATATTGCCTGGCTCATCTATGACCTGAAAATGCATGCAGAAGAGGGTCGTGGGCCTGGGCGATACTATCTGACGAAGGTAGAAGAGGTTTTTACGGAATTTGAGCCTGCTTTGCTTTCTATTACGACACCGTCGCCCGGGAGAATGGAAGATTTCATCAAGCTGCTTCAAGAAAAGCTCGACGAGCAACTGGAAACTCCGCCGACGAACCAAACTATCGA
Organism: Chloroflexota bacterium; assembly: GCA_902812335.1. GTDB lineage: Bacteria > Chloroflexota > Anaerolineae > DSLN01 > DSLN01 > DSLN01. The sequence goes on from CADDZL010000181.1 coordinate 926, forward strand.
GAGGCCGTTTTGACCATGGCTACACAGAGACAGCTCTCATTGTTTTCGGAACTTTCCGAGGAAATAGCTTTACCACGCCCGGTGAATGTCGCGTCAGTCCCACAGCGAAGTCCTTTCCGCTACCCCGGTGGAAAGACATGGTTTGTACCGGCATTCCGACGCTGGATAGCCAGCCTGAAGAGCAAGCCGCGTATTCTGGTTGAACCGTTCGCCGGCGGCGGGATCATCAGCCTTACTGCCCTCTTTGAGAATTTGGTTGAAAAGGCAATCATGGTCGAATTGGATGATGAAGTAGCGGCGGTCTGGGAAACCATCGTAAACGGTGATGCGGAGTGGCTGGCTAATCGAATCTTGACGTTCACGATGACGAGAGAAGCCGTCGAAGAAGAGCTCCGGCAAATTCCGGCGACGAAGAGAGAGAAGGCGTTTCAGACAATTCTGAAGAACCGAACGCTGCATGGGGGGATCCTTGCTGAGGGCTCTCGGTTCATAAGGCGCGGAGAGAACGGAAAAGGAATCGGCTCTCGTTGGTATCCGAAGACGCTCGCCCAGCGGGTCATCAATCTTAATCATATTGTGAGCAGGATTGATTTCCGTTGCGATGATGGATTGAAAGTGATGATGGAGTTTGCCAGCCGTAAGGATGCGATCTATTTCATTGATCCTCCCTATACTGCCGGTGGAAAGAAGGCAGGTAAGCGGCTCTATAAACATCATCAGATTGATCATGAATATCTCTTTACAATGTGTGAGTCACTCGTGGGCGATTTTCTGATGACATACGATGAGGCAGAAGAAGTGAAGGAAATGGCACGTAGACATAGGTTTCAGATGCGTCTGATTCCGATGAAAAATACTCATCACGCTACAATGAGAGAGTTAGTCATCGGAAGAGAGTTATCATGGTTGGACGAGCTACCTACCATCCGCGAATCTGGGCCGAGATATAGCGTAAAGAAAGCCAAGAAATGAACGTCCTAACATCTCGCTGCAGCCGACTGCTCCCTCGCTTGCTTTGCTCGCTCGGTCGCAGCGGCTGAGCTCGGTGTCGTTAGGCTGCCAGACCGAGCCTTGTCCGCACCAGAGGCGAATCATGGGGTCTCGGCGATAGGAAGGGGAGTTCAGTCATGTCGCCGCACAGCGGGCAAAGCGGGAAATTGCTGAAGGACAAAGGTAGGCAACTTGAAGACGGCCATTGTCGTTTCATGGCTGAACCAATACGGCGGCGCTGAGCGGGTGCTGGAGGCGGTCCATGAGGTGCTGCCTGAGGCCCCGATCTACACCAGCATGTTCTGGCCCCAGGCCATGCCAGTAGGGTATCGCGGCTGGGACATTCGTGTCTCCTGGTTGGACCGGTTGCCCCTGATCAAGCGACATCACCAGCCCTTTCTGGCGCTCTATCCGCTGGCTTTCGAGGGCTTCGACTTGAGGGGTTATGACCTGGTGCTCTCGATCAGCAGCGGCTTCGCCCACGGCGTCATCACGCCGCCCGAAACGCTCTCGGTGTGCTATTGCCTGACGCCGACCCGCTTTCTGTGGTCTTATCCCGCTTATGCCGAGCATGAGCGTATCGGCCCGCTGGCGAACGTCCTGCTCAAACCTATCTTGCTCTGGCTACGTCAGTGGGACCGGCTGGCCGCGGACCGCGTGGATCAGTTTATTGCTATTTCGAGCGAAGTACAGCGCCGTATCGCCAAGTATTACCGGCGCACCTCCACGTTGATCTTCCCGCCGGTGGAGACGGACCGTTTCGCCGCCGCGGGTTCAGAGAAGATGGCAGACGCAGAGCGATCCTATTATCTGGTTGTCTCGCGCCTGATCCCCTACAAGCGGGTAGACCTGGCGGTGCAAGCCCTGACCGAACTGGGCCTGCCGCTGGTTGTGGCCGGCGATGGGCGGGACCGGGCCCGGCTGGAAAGCCTGGCCGGGCCGAATGTCACCTTCCTGGGGCGCGTTCCGGATGCCGATCTGCCCGGCCTGATGGCGCGCTGCCGTGCCTTTATCTTCCCCGGTTATGAGGATTTCGGCATCACGCCGGTCGAGGCCCAGGCCGCTGGTCGGCCGGTGATCGCCTATGCCGCTGGTGGCGCGCTTGACACGGTGGTCGAGGGGGTGACGGGGATGTTCTTCCATGAACCGACGGCCGATGCGCTGGCCGAGGCAGTGGGGCGCTTCCGCCCCAGCGACTTCGACCCCGCCGCTATTCGCCGCCACGCCCTCCAGTTCGATAAGCGGGTATTCCAGCGCCAGTTGCTGGCGTTTCTGGGACAACAACAGCAAGGACAACAGCAGGAGCCATGGAACTACGTGCCTTATGGTCAGTCGTCGTTCGCCGCTGGCCGCTTGTCATAGCCCCGATCGCGGTCGCCGGGCTGGTGGCACTGGCGGCCACCACGATCGGTGGGATCGTGCCCGGCCGGGTGCGGGGGTGGCTGTTCGCAGCCTTCCCGCCGCCGGCGCCGCCCGGTTATAGCGTCTCGCTGCGTTTTGCCGTCGGGCAGCCGCCTGAGGGTTCTGCCAACCTGTCTCTCTATAGCCCGGAATACGCTGCCTGGCTGACCTCGGAGTACATCGCGAACGGGCTGGCGGACTGGGTACGCAGTGGGGCCTATGCGCTGGCGGTGAGTGAGGAGTTGAAGGCGGACGGGGTGGCCGTAGAGGCGGGCCAGCTCCTGGGCCACATTGCTGCCGACAACCAGCGTAGCCTGATGGTATTGTACATCGAGAACTGGCCGGACGCGGAGCAACTGAAGAGGATTGCTACAGCCGCCATCCATGTGCTACAGACCCGCAACCAGGAGGTCTTCCCCCAACTCGGAACCGGCGCGGTGGTTACAGCACTTGACCCGGTGAACATCAGTCCGGCGCCACCGAGCCTGACCGCCCGCCTCAACCTGCCGCTGCGCCTGGCGCTGGCTCTGGCCGCCGGCCTGGTGCTGGCCTTCCTGGTGGACTATCTTGATCCAACCCTACACAGCCGTGCAGAATTGGAGAGGATGGGGTTGGGGGTTCTGGGGGAGATACCCAGACACAAACGAGCGGCCTCACGGAGGGGATGAGGCCGCTCGTTGCGTCGAGCTGCGCCGAAGGGTGAATGGAGGGATTCGTTAGAACGGGAACTCATCCTGTTCTGAGCCGGTGGTGATGCCCTCGCCCGTGGCCTCGGGGAGGGGGCTGCCATTTGGGCCCTTGGAATCCATGAAACGCACGGTGCGGGCGGTCAACTCCAACGACGCCGCTGGCTGGCCGTCTCGCTTGAGGTAGGGGCTGACCCGCAGGCGTTCACCCTCAACCAATACACGCCGGCCCTTACTGAGATACTCATGACACGTCTCGGCCTGCTTGCCCCACACGACGACGCGGAACCAGGTGGTCTCCTTCTGCTCCTCACCCGTATCGTTGGTCCACTCGCGGTTGGCAGCCAGCGAGAACTGCGTATAGGCCTGCCCGCCAGGGGTGTAGCGCAACTCGGGGTCTGCGCCCAGGTTACCGATAATCACGTATTTCTGATACATCGCCGATGCTCCCTTCTTATTCCTCAATCTCACGGTGATTTTCTCGACGATGGGCTCCGTCTGTATCCTCCGCTTTGACATTGACCCTTTCCGTCTCGAACTTCTGTTCGACCTTACTATACCACAGGCTAGTGTCACCTAATGACACAAAGTAAAAAGAGGCGTAAGAGATCACGGGAAACGGGCTGGCCGGGCGCGTGTGATGATCCGCGTAGTAAGATAAACGAAGGGGGGAGATATAAACCGTTAAGCCCCAAGGAATAGGTCTTCCCGGCGAGGATGCCGAGCCTCTGGACCAGCCGGTCGTTGCCCCTGGGGCAGGTGCCGCCGGATTATGCCACTCCTGTGGCCTGCTCTAAAATAGGGTCACCTAATCGTGATCCGAGCCTACCGGGGCGGTAACCGCCTCAGAACTCCCGGCCGCCCAAGGGAACCTATGTCACCCCTGGGGCTTAACACTGCTGACTACATTGTATAACAGTTTTGTGCGCTTGTCAACGACCTTTTGGTTAGAAAAAGGTGGAAAAGTGGTCAGGGCCGTCGGCGCGCAACCCGCCGGCGTAGTCAAACAGCAACCGACCGCATCATCAACCATCGCCGAGGTGAGAAATGGGGGCGCGATTCCTAGCCGGCCGTGACCAGGCGGATGAGCAGCCCCAGGATGGCGGCCCCACCCAGGAGCCAGGTGCTGTCCAGATGGGTGCGCAGGAGCAAGGCCAGCCCGGCCACTGCGATCAGCCATGTCCAGGTATCCACCAGGGCGGCCTGTGCCAGTGAGACGAGCGCGAGCAGCATAACGGCGACGACGGCGGCGTTGACACCCCGCAGGAAGGCCGCTACCGTCCTGGAGGCCCGCAGCCGAGGCATCCAGCGGCTGAGCGCCAGGACGATCAGGAAGGAGGGCAGGAAGATGGCGACGGTGGAGATGACGGCGCCTGGCACGCCCGCGATCAGGTAGCCGATGAACGTGGCTGTCGTCAGGACGGGCCCCGGCGTCATCTGACCGACGGCGATGGCGTCCACAAGCTGTTGCCGCGTCAGCCAGCCCAGTTGGCCGACGATCTCCTTTTCAATAAAGGCGATCAGGACGTAGCCGCTGCCGAAGAGCACGGCCCCCACTTTCAGGAAGAAGAGCGCCAGACCTACCAGGCGGTTATCCGAGGCCGGCGTCGCTGGCCCCAGGAGCAGGCCCCAGATGCCCAGGGCGGACATCGCCGGGCGCACCCAGGTGGGCGGCGCATATAAAAGGACGCCGATCACGCCGGCAGCCAGCATCACCAGCACAGTATCGACACCGACGGCGGCTGCGATGAACGCGGCCACGCCGAGCGCCATCAGTTTCCAGTCGGTCAGCGCCGACCGACCCAGCCGATAGGTCGCCTGGGCGATGATAGCGATGATCGCGGGCTTAAGTCCATAGAGCAACGCATCCACCTGGGGGAGCGCGCCGTACTGGGTATAGGCCCAGGCCAGGGCCAGGACGATGAGCATGGCGGGGAGGATGAAGGCGACGCCGCCGGCGATCAGGCCGGGCAGACCGGCCCGCAGATAGCCGACATGGATAGCCATCTCGGTGGAGTTGGGGCCGGGGACCAGGTTGGTAGCGGCGAGCATATCGAGGAAGTAGTCACGGCTGAGCCAGCCACGCTTGCGCACGACCTCATCATCCATGAGCGCGATGTGGGCGGCGGGGCCGCCGAAGCCGATAAGGCCGAGCTTGCCAAAGACCGCTACGACCTCCACCAAGCGCGACCGCTGTGAGGCTACGCCCGTTGATGTCTCTGCCGGTTGCATCCCGGCGCTATTCTACTCAGGCCAGGCGAGCGGGCAAGGTAAGCAGATACACCCCCGTGGTTGCCTGCCTGATCATTGGCGTTTTCGACGCTTCCGTGTACACTGGTGGCCCAGGAAGGAACCCCCATGACCATCCGATTTGGCACGGACGGCTGGCGCGCCGTCATCAGCGATACCTTCACCTTCAACAACTTACGCCTGGTCGCTCAGGCCATTGCCGACGTCGTCCTGGAAGGCTCCTCTGCACCCATCGTAGTCGTCGGCTTCGACACGCGCTTCCTGTCCGATCGCTACGCCATCGAGGTCGCGCGAGTGCTGGCGGCGAACGATATCCGCGTTCATCTGACCAACTCCGACGCACCTACGCCAGCGGTGTCCTATGCCGTCGTTGCCCATCAGGCCAACGCCGGGGTGATGATCACCGCCAGCCATAATGCGCCGCGTTATAACGGCGTCAAGCTTAAGGCGGCTTATGGCGGCTCGGCCACGCCCTCTCAGTGTCGTGCGGTCGAGAACCGGCTGGATGAAAATGAGGAACGCGCCCGTGGCCCAAACCTGATGGAGTACGAGGCCGCGCTACACCAGGGCCTGGTACAGCGTTTCGACCCGGCCCCGGCCTATTATGCTCACCTGCGCAGCCTGCTCGATATGGACGTACTGGCCGATTGTCCCCTGGATGTGATCGTTGACCCGATGCATGGTGCCGGCCGGGGCTACATCAAGGAGATGCTTAAA
>CADDZL010000182.1 GCA_902812335.1 Chloroflexota bacterium
CTGTCAGACGAGAGCGCCGTCAGAATGATCTGAACCTCGTTGCGCAGGTCCTCAGGGAAAAGCGGGCGCAACGGCCGGTCCGCCAGGCGGGCGATCAGGATGGCGGCCTCGGCCGGGCGGCCTTCACGGCGGAAGAAACTGCCGGGGATGCGCCCGGCGGCATATAACCGCTCTTCGTAGTCCACACTGAGTGGAAAAAAGTCCACCCCTTCGCGGGGCTGTTTGGACATGGTCGCCGTGGCGAGCAACACGGTGTCGCCATGGCGGATGGTGACGGCGCCGCCGGCCTGACCGGCCAGCTTGCCCGTCTCGAAAGTGATCAACTCATCGCCGACCACTGCACTATATTGTTTGGGTGTATTCATTTTTTCATTAACCTCCGACGAGGGCTCGGTCAGAGGTCAGGAGCTGGCGGCTGGCGCCCCCTACCCTCTCCCCCTATCCCCCTATCAGGGGAGGGGAGAGAAATACAGGGACCGCCACCCGCCAAACCCGGACCTCACGCCGCTGCCCTCGTAAATTCCTAGATAATACGAAACGAGTACATGGGCTCCTGCACTCCATGTACTCGTCGTCATGACGGACGCATCCAGCTACTTGCGCAGACCCAGGCGCTGGATGACCGCCCGGTAGCGCTCCGGGTCCTTGCGGCTGAGATAGGCCAGATGTCGTCGCCGTTGGCCGACCAGCTTAAGCAGGCCACGACGGGAGTGCTCGTCGTGCTTATGGATCTTCAGATGCTCGGTCAACTGGTTGATACGTGTCGTCAGCAGGGCAACCTGGACCTCAGGCGAGCCGGTATCCTGGGGGTGCAGGTGGTATTCTTGAATGATCGTTCCCTTGACGTCCTTGTTTAGCACGGCTCCTCCTCATGTCTTAGCCAAGCCCGTTGTTTACCAAAACTCATTATAGCATAGAAGACAGCAGAATACAAGGTGGGGCGATCACAAGGCAATCGCCGCTTAAGGTGATAGCCCTCACTCCCGGCAGCATGGCTTTGATGGATTGTGGACCATTAAGACCGAAAATGGCAATAGCGGAATACGTAAAATAGAGGATTGACAACCGATTAACCACATGTTATCATTAGCCAAGTCGCATGAGTATTCTCAGTCTGGGCCATGATGCCCCCGCTTCCCACCATGCGATGCCGAGATGCTTCACTTCGTTGAGCATGACGGACTTGTGATCTACTGGGCCTGACGAGGGAGGGATTCCATGAAGAACCGGCCAGTATTTGTCGCCATCCTGGCTACCCTGGCTCTGATTATGCTGGCTGTCCTGCCAGCCGTGGCTGCTCAACCCGGACCTCCCCCCTTTAACCACAGCGCGGACCCATCCGTTGCCGCCGGCCCGCAGGCCAAGGAACTTGATCCCGAAGCCTGGGCGACAGCCGTGCCGCTGCCATCGGCGCGTTGGGGGGCCGCCGGGGCAACCGCCACCGGCTGTACGCTCTTCAGCATCGGCGGCTGGACAGACAGTCAAGACCTGGCGGACGTAGATGTCTATGACCCCCTCAGAGGTATCTGGGCCCCACGCGCTCCCCTGCCGCAACCCCTGGATGGCATCCAGGCGGCCAGTATCGGCAACCTGATCTATGTCGTCGGCGGGTACACCCGCCCGAACATCAACCATACCCTCTACATCTACGACACCCTGGCTAATTCCTGGTCCACAGGCGCACCTATCCCCAACCCAGGTGGCATTGCTGCTGCCGCTGTAGCGGCTTATGGCGGCAAGGTCTACGTTATCGGTGGCGATGATGGTGATGCCAGCTCCAACACCACCAACTATGAGTACGACCCAGCTACCAACACCTGGGCGATCAAAGCGCCGATGCCGACTGGGCGCGAGAATGCCGTGGCCGTCACACTCAACGACAAGATCTATGTGGCTGGCGGGGTACAGGCGCAGGACCAGAACCTCAACGGTCTGCGGACATTCGAGGCCTATGACCCAGTCGCGGATACCTGGACGGTACTGGCGGACATGATCCAGCCGCGGGTTGCGCCGGGCATCGGCACTAACGGCGTATACATCTACGTTTACGGCGGAGCGACCACCTACGGGTCGGGATATACAGCTCTGGCATCAACCGAACGCTATGACCCGGCCACGGATACCTGGTCTCGCAGCGATCCTCTGGTGGAGGCCAGTGATGGCATGGCAGCCGCATACGTAACCGGCAAGCTGTGGGCCGCCGGGGGCCAGTCGGAATTGGGGGTGATCGCGACCAACCAATACCGGCATGTCGGGCCCTGCAATTGCGAGCCGACGGCTGTGAAGCTGGCCAGGTTCGAGGGCCAGAACGAGAGCAGTGGCCCGCCGCTGTGGCTGCTGGCCGGGGGCGCGGCGGCGCTGGGCCTGGGGCGGTGGCTGCAGCGCCGTAGGACCCGTGCTCTGTAGAAGTTACACAACGCCCCGCAGGTCGGTAATCTGCGACGACGTTGCTCCTTGAGGGGGAATAGAAAAGGCCGGTTGGCAGTGACCTACTCTCCCAGACCGTTACCAGTCCAGTACCATCGGTGCTGGCGGGCTTAACTACCGGGTTCGGGATGGGACCGGGTGTACCCCCGCCGCTCTAACCACCAATCGGCCTTCAGGCGAGGGCTGATCTGAGTCAAATCAGCCCTCTATAAAGTGCGACTCCTGGCACCCTAAGAACTGAACAGAACGCGGTGACATCACATAATGTGTCGAAGCCCTCGACCATTAGTACGGCTTGGCTGAATGTGTTACCACACTTACACCTGCCGCCTATTTAACTCGTCGTCTCCGAGCGGTCTTACCCTCTGACTGACGCCAGAGGTGGGGGAAGTCATCTTGGGGCGGGTTTCCCACTTAGATGCATTCAGCGGTTATCCCAACGCGACGTGGCTACCCGGCGATGCGGTTGGCACCACAACCGGCACACCAGAGGTCGCTCCACCCCGGTCCTCTCGTACTAGGGGCAGACCCCCTCACTTCCCCTACGCCCACAGCGGATAGAGACCGACCTGTCTCACGCACTCCTTCCCAAGTTACCTTGGGGAGTAGACTATCCCACCATCCCCTTTCGGGGAGCCGACGTCTTGCGATGGTATAGTTTGGCTCTTACGAGCTTACCCACCGCCTCGGGCGATTTGCCCTCAGTCGTTACGGGGGCCAAGGTAGCCCTTGCTTTCCAGGCACTGCCGCACATCTGCGGCGACATACTTGCGCCTCTTGGAATAGTTTAGGGCCTGGTCGGCTTCGACAACTTCAGCCCATCGCAGAAACTCTTCCAGCATGGCCTCTCGCTTCGACGACATCTCCTCCCCCAACCCTAACGCTTGCTCAACCTGTGGCGCTTTGAGAACCACATACGGCCTGACCATTTCCAGAACGGTTCGACCGGGTTCAAGGCCTTCGACATCATATTCACTAATGCCATCCGGCCGATCTCACACTGCTCCCAGACCGATCTGTTGGTTCAGCCACTCCAGAATGTAGCGGTGGCATCGTTTTTGATAAAACGACACAGTTGCCTTGATCTGGTAGCCGAACCCATAGTCTCGCCGTGGTTTGAGCTGGAAGATGATGCTGCCATCGCCATCGAGAAAAACCTGCGATATAGGCACGCCTTGTCTCATCCATCCCCTGGCCTTCCCACGGGATTACCCTTTTACGCAGGGCTTCCCCGTTATGAGTCGGTTATCATCTGGGGATTACTCTCCAGCGCCGCCAATATTGACGGTCTGAACCCAGCTCACGTGCCGCTTTAATGGGCGAACAGCCCAACCCTTGGGACCTGATCCAGCCCCAGGATGCGACGAGCCGACATCGAGGTGCCGAGCGAGGCCGTCGATGTGAACTCTTGGGCCTCACCAGCCTGTTATCCCCGGGGTAGCTTTTGTCCGGTAAGCCACGGCCCTTCCACCCGGTACCGTGGGATCACTAAGCCCGACTTTCGTCTCTGCGCGAGTTGTAGCTCTTGCAGTCAAGCTCCCTTGTGCCTTTACACTCAGCGGCGGGTTTCCATTCCGCCTGAGGGAACCTTTGGGCGCCTCCGTTACCTTTTAGGAGGCGACCGCCCCAGTCAAACTGCCCACCTGGCATGGTCCTGACGTGGGTTTGCCACTATCAGTTAGGGCCTAGACTCAATCAGGGTGGTATTTCACCGTTGGCTCCACCGAGGCCAGAGCCCCAGCTTCACAGCCTCCCACCTATCCTACGCAGACCAAGCCCAGACGCAATGCCAAGATGCAGTAAAGCTCCACGGGGTCTTTTTGTCCTGCTGCGGGTACATGGCATCTTCACCACGATTTCAATTTCACCGGGTCCCTCGTTGAGACAGTGCTCCACTCGTTACGCCATTCGTGCGGGTCGGAACTTGCCCGACTAGGAATTTCGCTACCTTAGGACTGTTATAGTTACAGCCGCCGTTCACCGGGGCTTCGGTTCAAACCTACGCTTGCGCCTCAGCTCTCCCCTTAACCTTCCGGCACTGGGCAGGCGTCAGCCCCTATACCTCCTCTTGCGAGTTGGCAGAGACCTGTGGTTTTGTTAACCAGTCGGTAGAGCCTCTTCTCTGCGACCTCCCGGAGCTCATCATGATGACTCACCCCAGAAGGCACCCCTTCTCCCGAAGTTACGGGGTCATTTTGCCGAATTCCTTAACGAGGGTTCTCCCGTTCGCCTGAGTCTCCTCGACTCGCCTACCGGTGTCGGTTTGCGGTACGGGCGCGTGAACCTGGCTAGCGGCTTTTCTCGGCCGCCCCTCGGACCACTTCTGGCTCAGGGCCCGCCATCCCGCTCCCCCCTCACCTCCCGGACTTACCTGGGAGGGTCACTGAGGGTCACGGTTAGCACCCACACGACCAATCGTGGGCTGGCCTCTGAGGCGGCGTCCCCGCTTTGCTCCATAACGGTTCGACGCGGTACCGGAATGTTGACCGGTTGTCCATCGCCTACGCTTGTCAGCCTCGGCTTAGGCCCGACTCACCCGACGCGGATTGACCTTCCGTCGGAAACCTTAGGCATTCGGCGAATCCGGTTCTCACGGATTTTGCGCTACTCATGCCGGCATTCTCTCTTGTCTGCCCTCCACTGCTCCTTGTCGGTACAGCTTCGCTGAGCAGACAATGCTCCCCTACCGCTCCATCCTGCGATGGAACCCGTGGCTTCGGTGTTCCGCTTAGCCCCGTTACATTTTCCGTGCAGGACCACTCGACCAGTGAGCTATTACGCACTCTTTAAAGGGTGGCTGCTTCTAAGCCAACCTCCTGGCTGTCTGAGTAGTCCCACCGCGTTTCCCACTCAGCGGAAACTTGAGGACCTTAGCCGGCGGTGCGGGCTGTTTCCCTTTTGACGACGAAACTCATCTCCCGCCGTCCGACTGCCGCGCTGGCTGTCATGGCATTCGGAGTTTGGGATGGTTTGGTAAGCTATTCGCCCCCTAGCCAATCCAGTGCTCTACCTCCATGACAGATACGCGACGCTCGCCCTAAAGCGATTTCGGGGAGAACAAGCTATCTCCTGGTTCGGTTGGCATATCACCCCTACCCACAGCTCATCCCCTAATTTTGCAACATTAGTAGGTGCGGGCCTCCACGCGAGGTTAGTCGCGCTTCACCCTGGCCATGGGTAGCTCACCAGGTTTCGTGTCTACTCCTTGCGACATAACGCCCTATTCAGACTCGCTTTCGCTATGGCTCCGGGTGTGACTCCCTTAACCTGCCACAAAGAGTAACTCGCCGGCTCATTCTCCAAGAGGCACGCCCTCAGACCTACCAGGCCGCCCCCTCAGACTCCAGACCGTATGTCCCCAGCCGCCCGAAGGCAGCCAGAGAGTGCGAGTCCGGACGTCTTGGATGAGGGGACCAAGCCCGGCAACGTCCTCGGACTGTTTGTGAGCACACGGTTTCAGGTTCTATTTCACTCCCCGCACTGGGGTACTTTTCACCTTTCCCTCACGGTACTTGTCCACTATCGGTCGTCAAGCGTATTTAGCCTTGGGAGGTGGGCCCCCCAGCTTCCCGCAGGATTAGCGTGCCCCGCGGTACTCCAGAACGCGACAGGAGGGGTCAACCTTTCGCCTACGGGACTGTCACCCGCTATGGTCGGCCTTTCCAGAGCCGTTCGGCTAGATCGACCCTTGGTAACTCCTTGAGAGCACTGCCGCCTCTCGGTCGCGTCTGACTACCCCCCAACCACATAGGCCGGCAGGCCACTCAGTAATTGGGGTTTGGGCTGCTCCCCGTTCGCTCGCCACTACTAGGGGAATGATTTCTTTTCCTCGCGCTACTGAGATGTTTCAGTTGGCGCGGTTGCCTCTGACTTGCAGTACCCCGGCATTCATCGGGGTGGGTTTCCCCATTAGGGTATCCCCGGATCGAAGCTTGCACACAGCTCCCCGAGGCTTATCGCAGTGTACCACGCCCGTCATCGGCGCTTGACGCCTAGGCATCCACCGTGTGCCCGTAGTAGCTTCTTCACGTGATGCCGATGCGTTCTGTTCAGTTGTTAAGGTGCCAGGCCGCCGGCCCGCTTACGCGAACTGGCGACAAAACGGCCCGGCATATCGCCAGGCCGTCATTCACGACGCTGTTAGATATGTCGGAAAAAGGCTATTCAGTTAAGTTGTTCCATGAACTGTCAAGCCTGTTTTCTCTCCACCTCTAAGCACTAGGGATTATACATCTGAGATGCCAATCTGTCAAGGGCGACTCTCAGGTGGAGATGAGGGGACTCGAACCCCTGACTTCCTCCGTGCAAAGGAGGCGCTCTCCCAACTGAGCTACATCCCCTGACCCACCGCGTTTCCCACTCAGCGGAAACTTGAGGACCTTAGCCGGCGGTGCGGGCTGTTTCCCTTTTGACGACGAAACTCATCTCCCGCCGTCCGACTGCCGCGCTGGCTGTCATGGCATTCGGAGT
>CADDZL010000183.1 GCA_902812335.1 Chloroflexota bacterium
GGCCAGCGCGAGATGCTCGCCAGCCTGGGCGTGACCGAGGACGCCATCGGCGCGCCGATCCTCTCTTCAATGGAAGTGGTCGAAGTCGGCCGGCTGCCCAACGGCATGCCGGTGTATCTGGACCGGACGGCCGCGAGCGCGGATGCCACGGTGATCGTCAACCGCGTCAAGCCCCACACCGATTTCATCGGCGACTACGAAAGCGGCCTGGCCAAAATGGCGACCTACGGCCTGGGGAAGATCAGCGGGGCCGACACCCTCCATCGCTACGGCGTAGAGGGCCTGCACGACCTGATGCCCCAGGCCGCCCGCCTGGTCGTCCAGAAAGCACCGGTGCTATTCGGCCTGGCAATCGTCGAGAACGCCTACCACGAAGTCGCCAGACTCTCGGCCGTGCCGCCCGAGGGTATCGCCGGGCTGCAAGAACGCGAACTCCTGAAAGAAGCGTATGCCCTGATGCCGAGCTTCCCCTTTGACGAGATCGATGTCCTGATCGTCGAGGAGATGGGCAAGAACATCAGCGGCGTGGGCATGGACCCGAAAATCATCGGCCGGGTGCGCGTCCACGGCGTGCCCGACCTGGCCCGCTGCGTCATCCGTACCATCGTTGTGCTTAACCTGACTCGCGAAACCCACGGCAACGCTTCGGGCATCGGCCTGGCAGATGTGACCACCCGTCATCTGGTTGAGCAGATCGATTTCAGGGCCACCTATCTCAACTGCCTCACCTCCGGCATCACGGGCATCCAGCGGGCCTTCTTGCCGGTGGTCGCTCCGACCGACCGGGCCGCCGTCCTGACGGCCTTGCGCTCGTGCGGCCGGCATGACCCACGTAGCGCACGCATCGTGCGGATCAAGAACACCCTGTCGCTGGGCGAAATGGATGTATCTGAGAGCCTGTTGCAGACCACGCCGGCCAGCGACACCTTCATCCCATACGGGCCGGCGTTTGAGCTGCGATTTGACTGTGATGATCGCCTGGTCCCCTTCGACCGGGCACTGGCCGAGGTATAGACATGGGCTACGGAAGCACCGGCAACATTCTGCGCGTGGACCTGACACATGGCTCCATCCAGGTGGATGCCTTCGACGAGGACTTCGCCCGCCGCTATCCGGGCGGCAAGGCGCTGGCGGGAGTTATCCTGCTGCGCGAACTGCGCCCCGGCGTCGATCCGCTCGGCCCGGAGAACGTGTTCGTTCTGGCCGCGGGTCTGCTCACCGGTGCGCCGGTCGCCACGGCGACGCGTTTCACCGCCGCGGCCCGCTCGCCCCTGACCGGCGCGTACGGCGAGTCGGAAGCCGGTGGCTTCTGGGGGCCGGAACTGAAGGCCGCCGGGTTCGATGCAGTCGTGGTGACCGGCCGGGCCCGGCAGCCGGTGTATCTGTGGATTCAGGATGGACAGGCAGAGGTCCGCGATGCCCGCCACCTGTGGGGCCGCGAACCGGCCGAAGTGCAGGCGGCGGTCCGCGCTGAATTGGGCGATGGGCAGGTGCGGGTACTACAGATCGGCCTGGGCGGGGAGAATGCCGTTCGCTATGCAGCCATCACTCACGAGTTGCGCCATTTCAACGGGCGCAACGGCATGGGCGCGGTGATGGGCTCGAAGAACCTTAAGGCCGTGGCCGTGCGTGGACATCGTCGCTATCTCGAACTGGCCCATGATCCGCAGCGTCTGGCTGAACTGGGCAGACGCCTGGCCCGACAGGTGAAGCAGCACCCCCAGAGCTGGGACCTGTACGAAAAGGGCACGCCCGGCCTGGTCGGCGGGCTGAACGCCGGCGGCATCCTGCCTACCCGCAATTTCCATGCCGGCGCATTCGAGGGCGCGGCCAACTTGAGCTGGGACGCCTATGAGAAGGAGCTATTGATCGGACGGCGCAGTTGCTATGCCTGTGCCGTCCGCTGCAAACGCGAAGTCTCGCTCGACGACCGCTACCAGGTCAGTTCCGCCTATGGTGGCCCGGAGTACGAGGCCGTGGCCGCGTTTGGCGCGGATTGCGGTGTTGACGATCTCCAGGCGGTCGCTAAAGCCAATGAGCTGTGCAATCGGTATGTGCTCGATACCATCTCAACCGGGGCGACGATCGCTTTCGCCATGGAGTGCTTCGAGCACGGGCTGATCGGCCCTGAGGACACGGACGGGTTGGAGTTGCGGTTTGGCCAGGCTGAAGCCATGCTTCAGGCCATCGAGTGGATCGCCCGGCGGCAGGGGATCGGGGACCTGCTGGCCGAGGGCACACGCCGCGCCGCCGCGCAAATCGGCGGGGATGCTCCGATGTTCGCCATGCAGGTGAAGGGCCAGGAATTGCCCATGCATGAACCGCGCGGCAAGGCCAACGTCGGGCTGGGATATGCCGTTTCGGAGACCGGAGCCGACCACCTGGTCAGCGTCCACGATACGCTGGTGCAGAACCCCGGCTCCGTGGCCTTTCAGGGCGCGAAGCCTCTGGGGATTATCCGCGCGCTGGGCGCTCGCGAGTTGAACCGCGAGAAGGTCGAACAGTACTTTATCTTCGAAAACTGGGTCAGCCTGGGGAAAGCCATCGGTCTATGCTACTTCGGCCCGGCGCCACGCTCCTATATGCAGGTCGAGGATGTGCTGGACGTCGTCCGGGCCACGACCGGCTGGGATGTCACCCTGGAGGAGCTATTACAGGCAGGCGAACGGGCGACGGTCCTGGCACGGCTGTTCAACGTGCGCGAGGGCTTTTCGCGCCAGGATGACCAGCTGCCGGAACGGCTGTTCACCCCGCTTGAGGCCGGGGCCCTGACCGGCGTGGCCCTCTCCCGCAACGAGTTTGAACGCGCCCTGACCGACCTGTACACGCTCAAAGGCTGGGACCCGGCCACCGCTGCGCCGTCCCCGGAGCGGCTACGGGCGTTGGGGCTGGACTGGGCAATCTGAATGCGGGTGCATCTGGGCGGACACCTGAACTGGTATGACCCCGGCAAGAGGTCCTGGCTGGAGATCGACCTGCCGGGCGCTATGTCACTTGTCGAACTTGCCCGGCGGCTGGGCCTGCCGCCTGAGGAGATCGCTTTTGCTGTGGTGAACGGAGAGTTTGTCCTGTTGTCGGAGAAGGCAACGGTAGCGGCTGGTGACCAGGTCGAGTTGTATCCACCGATCGGCGGAGGCAACTACAAGGACGAAAAATGTCATCCTGAGCGAAGCGAAAGAGACAGAGTTGACCTTTACGGGAGGTGAACATGGATCAAGCCAGTGCCCTCAACGTGAAAATGGAGGAGACGGTAGGGCCTGAACGTGAAAGGGACGAAGGCGCGGATGCGGAATTCATGGCCATTGATGTCGAGCAATGGCTGCACATGTACGAGCAGATGAGCAAGATCCGGCATTTTGATGAGACCGTCAATGAGCTCTATAAGACGGCCAGAATGCCGGGCCTGGCTCACCTATACTGCGGCGAAGAGGCCGTGGCTGTCGGCGTGTGCGAGGCCCTGCGCCGCAGCGACTACATCACCAGTACCCACCGTGGCCACGGCCACTGCCTGGCTAAGGGCGCCGAGGTCCACCGCATGTTTGCCGAACTCCTGGGCAAAGCTCCCGGCTATTGCCGTGGCAAGGGCGGCTCGATGCACATTGCTGATCCGGAAACCGGCAACCTGGGCGCCAATGCGATTGTCGGAGGCGGCAGTGGCATCGCGACGGGAGCGGCGCTGTCGGCCAAGATGCGTGGGACGGATCAGGTCGCGGTGTGCTTCTTTGGCGAAGGTGCTCTGGGCCAGGGGGTACTGTACGAAGTTATGAACATGGCCTCGCTGTGGAAACTGCCGGTCATCTACGTATGCGAGAACAACCTGTATAGCGAATACACCCACTACAAAGAGACTATGGCGGGCGAACTGCGGGCCCGGCCCATGGCCTTCGGCATTCACACCGAAGAGGTAGATGGGCAGGACGTGCGCCGGGTGTATACAACAGCGCGCCGGCTGGTCGAACGGGCCCGGCGCGGTGAAGGCCCGGTGTTTTTGATCTGCGATACCTATCGCTACTACGGCCACCATGTCGGCGATATTAACCGGGCCTACTACCGCTCCAAAGAAGAAGAGGAGCACTGGAAGACCGAACGCGATCCGTTGAAACTGCTGGCGCAGTGGTTGTCGCAAGAGAGGTATGTCGAGAGGGAGACCTTTGAGGAGATCGACCGGAGAGTCCGCGAGGAGATCAAGGCTGGGGTCGAGTTCGCCGAACGCGCGCCCTACCCGGATCCGGATGAGGTGACCCAAGATGTCTATGTCTAAGCCACAGGCAACGGGGATCGGCCCGGACAATATGCGCGAGATCACCTTCGCCCAGGCGGTCCGCGAGGCGCTGGCCGAGGAGATGCGCCGCGACCCACGTGTGTTCATTCTCGGCGAGGATGTCGCCGAGGCCGGGACGCCCTTTAAGGTCCTGCTCGGCCTGGTGGATGAATTCGGGCCGGGACGGGTGATCGATACGCCGATATCGGAGGCCGGCTTCGCCGGCATTGGCGTGGGGGCAGCCATGACCGGCATGCGGCCGGTAGTGGACATCATGTTCGGCGACTTCCTGACGCTGGCGCTGGACCAGATCGCCAATCAGGCGGCCAAGGTCCACTACATGTCGGGCGGCAAGTTGAGCGTGCCGATCGTCTTCCGGGCCTCGCTCGGCGCAACCCGTCGGGCGGCGGCCCAGCACAGCCAGAGCCTGCAGGCCTGGCCCAGCCATATCCCGGGCCTGAAAGTGGCCCTGCCCTCGGACCCCTACGATGCCAAAGGCCTGATGAAGACTGCGATTCGCGACGATAACCCGGTCGTGTTCATCGAAGACAAAATGCTGCATCAGACCAAAGGCCCGGTGCCGGAAGGGGAGTACACGATTCCCTTCGGCGTCGCCGCGATCAAGCGCCCCGGCACCGACATCACCATCGTCGCCACCAGCAGCATGGTCCAGGTCGCCCTGGATGCGGCCGAGCAACTGGCGCAGGCCAGCATCAGCGCCGAGGTGATTGACCCACGCACCACCTTCCCATTGGACAAAGAGACGCTGATCGAGTCGGCCAAGAAGACCGGGCGGGCCATTGTCGTTGACGAGGGGTACGAGCGCTACGGCGTGACCGCTGAACTGGCCTCGGTGATCGCCGATGGAGCCTTCTATTATCTGGATGCGCCGGTCAAGCGCATGGGCGCGATGGATGTGCCGGTGCCTTTCTCGCCCGCCCTGGAGAACCTGACCGTTCCTACGCCTGATGCGGTCGCTGCCCTGGCCAGGACCCTGTGCGGGCGAGCGTAGCCGGAAGAGAGGGGGTACCAGAATGGGCACGTCGGCCACGAATGTCATCATGCCTGTGCTCGGCATGGCCCAGGAGACCGGCAGAATCATCCGGTGGCTGAAAGCGGAGGGCCAGACCGTCGCCCAGGGCGAACCGTTGCTGGAAGTGGAGACGGATAAGGCGACGGCGGAAATCGAATCGCCTGCCTCCGGCATTCTGTCCAGGGTGACGGCGAAAGAAGGCGACGAAGTGCCCGTTGCCACGGTGCTGGCCGTCATCCTCCCGACCGAGGCGGGGATGCCGGCACCGGTTGCGGCCAGCCCGGTGGCCGCCCGCATCGCCGCTGAGCATCATCTGGACCTGACTCTGGTCAAACCGGAGGGCGGGCGGGTGGAAAAAGCCGACGTGTTGGCCTACCTTGAGCGCGCGGAGAAAGCTGCTTCCGCACCGGATAAGGAACCCCGACCTGCCCATCCATCCGGCCGCATCCCCGCCTCTCCGAAGGCCCGCCGCTTGGCGGCTGAGCGCGGCATTGACCTGACCGGTCTGCGTGGGACCGGGCCGGGCGGCGCGGTGCAGGTGGCAGACGTCTTGAACTGGATGCCGGAGCCATCCATGGCTCAACCAACGCTCCCGTCGGCGATCACCCCTCCAGATGTGGTGGCGGAGATGGAGACGTTACCCCTCAGCCGGCTAGGCAAGATCATGGCCGAGCGGACCACGGCGACCTGGACGACCGTGCCGCACTTCTACCTGCTGCGCGATGTCAACGCCAGCCGGCTGGTCGCCTGGCGCGACAGCGCACAAAAGCAATCGAGCGAGAAAGTCACCTACACCGATCTGCTGCTCAAACTGGCGGCGGCTGCCCTGCGGAAACACCCGCGCGTCCGCGCCAGTTGGGCCGATGGTAGCCTGCGCTTGAGCCAAGACGTGAACATTGGCCTGGCAGTGGCGGTCGAGGATGGCCTGGTTGTGCCCGTTTTGCGCCAGGTTGATCGCCTGAGCCTCGACGAAATCGCCGCCGCCCGCGAGGATGTGGTGGAACGAGCCCGGACTGGCAAGTTGCGTCCGGAGGACCTCAGCGGCGGGACGTTCACCATCACTAACCTGGGCATGTACGGCGTGGATGTGTTCAATGCCATCCTGAACGGCTCGCAGGCGGCCATCCTGGCAGTGGGCCGCATTGCGGAACGGGTGGTGCCGGTGAACGGGCAGCCGGTCGTCCGGCCGATGATGACGCTCAGTGTGTCCTTCGATCACCGCGTAGTTGACGGGGCCCGCGGGGCGCAGTTCCTCGAAACGCTGGCGGATCTGATCGAAGAACCGCTGGGGCTGTTGTCATAGGATGACACTATGGAGGTGAACGAGGCTGAAGGGAGCTTCTCTGGAACTCCAGGGGTGCATCTCATTCTCGCTTCTCCACCATAACATGCCCACCTGGTCGGTGCGGTCGGCTCCTTGATCATTGACAAATCGCGCTATATGTGATAACATCGGAAACGCAAACGGTTAACAGTTGACTGCTTACAATATGTTGGACAGGCGCTGACCCCCTAGCCGGGATTGCAGATGGACC
>CADDZL010000184.1 GCA_902812335.1 Chloroflexota bacterium
CGGTGGCGGTGCGGTTGCGCAATGGCGAGAACCCCGGCGCCATGCCGCTGGCACAATTCATCGAGATGGCTCAGGCGACGGTGAGGGAGAAGCAGCAGATCTGAAGGATAAGCACCCCATGGTCTCTCCCCTCCCCTTGCCAGGGAAGGAGGAGAAATGAGAAAGGTAGAGGCCGAATGCCTGTCACCATCCATCCCACAGCAGATGTGTCGCCGCAAGCCAAGATCGGCGAGGGTACGCGCATCTGGCACCAGGCGCAGGTGCGCGAAGGTGCGCGCATCGGGCGCGATTGCGTCATTGGCAAAAATGTATATATTGACCGGGATGTGACGATTGGCAATCAAGTCAAGCTGCAGAACAACGTTTCAGTCTATCACGGGGTCCAAATAGAAGATGGCGTATTCGTCGGCCCACACGTCTGTTTCACAAACGACAAATGGCCCCGCGCTATCAACCCCGATGGGTCGCTCAAAGGCGATGCCGACTGGAAGGTCAGCGAGACATGCGTGCGCTACGGCGCGTCCATCGGCGCTGGAGCCGTCATCCTGCCCGGAGTGACTATCGGGCGCTTTGCCATGGTGGCGGCGGGTGCGGTGGTGACGCGCGATGTGCCTGATCATGGCCTGGCCATGGGCGTGCCGGCGCGGCTCAACGGCTTCGTATGCACCTGCGGACATGTTGCCCATGAGCTTGAACGGTTGTCAGATCATATCATCCTGGTCTGCCCGGCCTGCGGTGAACGGCTGAGCATATCTCTGCAAGAGAAGAGCATACCATGATCCCAATCTCCAAGCCGCTTCTGGGCGATGAGGAGTATCAGGCCATCTGGGCAGTGATCCACTCCGGCCAGTTGGCCCAGGGGCCGCAGGTGGTGGAGTTTGAGCAGGCCTTTGCCAGTCTGTGCGGGGTGCGCCACGCTATCGCCACCTCCTCAGGTACCACCGCGCTGCACATCGCCCTCCTGGCGAACAATATCGGGCCCGGTGATCAGGTGATCACGTCGCCCTTCACTTTCATCGCCACGGCCAATGCGATCCTCTATGCGGGCGCGCGGCCGGTATTCGTGGATGTAGAGGAGGATACCTTCAATCTCGATGCCAGTCAGATCGAGGCGGCGATTACACCACACACCAAGGCGGTGATGCCGGTCCACCTTTTCGGCCTGCCTTGCGAAATGGGAGCTATCACCGCCATAGCGCAGCAGCATGGCCTGGCGATCATTGAGGATGCCTGTCAGGCACACGGGGCGACCTACGACGGGCAACCGGTGGGCAGCTTCGGTACAGGCTGCTTCTCGTTCTATGCCACCAAGAACATGACGACCGCTGAAGGCGGCATGATTACAACGAATGATGACGAGGTAGCTGAGCAGGCGCGGTTGCTCCGCAACCACGGCATGAGACGTCGCTACTACCATGATGAGCTGGGCTATAACTTCCGCCTGACCGACCTCCAGGCAGCGATTGGCCTGGTCCAATTGCGCAAACTGCCGGAGTTTACCGCCGCGCGCATCCGCAACGCGGCCCTATTGTCTGAGCGGCTGGCCGATATACTCAAGGTGCCGGTGGTCCCACCGCGTCGCCGCCATGTCTTCCATCAGTACACAGTTCGCGTGCCGCGAGACCGCGACGGTATAGCCACAGCCTTGAACGCTGCGGGCGTGGGCACCGGCATCTTCTATCCCGTGCCGGTTCATCATCAACCTCCCTATCGCGCGTTGGGTTATAGCGATCAGAGTTTCCCAGTGGCTGAACGACTCAGCCGGGAAGTCCTGTCACTGCCAGTGCACCCGGCGCTTAGTGCAATGGACCTAGAGACGATTGTCCGCGAAGTGAGGCAGGTATGCTCAAGGCTGCTGTGATAGGTGTTGGCGCCATGGGGCGCAATCACGCGCGCATCCTGACCGATCTGAAGGATGTGCGCCTGGTTGCAGCCGCCGACCTTGATGCCGAGGCTTTACGCTTCGTGGTCAAGCGTTATGGGCTGCACGGCTATACCGACTACAGGAAACTGTTGGAACGCGAGCGGCCAGACTTCGTCTGCATCTGTGTGCCCACCTCGCTCCATGAAGAGGTTGCTCTCGCCGCGATCAGTCGTGGGGTACATATTCTGGTGGAGAAGCCCATCGCCACAACCGTCGAGGCGGCCCGGCACATGATTGCAGCAGCTCAAGCACAAGGGGTACTTCTCTCCGTTGGGCATATCGAACGCTTCAATCCCGTAGTGCAGGAGTTAAAGCAGCACCTGCTGGCGGGAGAGCTGGGCCGGCTCTTTCATTTGCACGCACGCCGATTAGGACCATTTCCGTCACGTGTCCGCGATATCGGTGTGGTCGTTGATCTGGCACCCCATGACATTGATATTATGCGCTTTCTAACCGGCAGCGAGATCAGGCGTGTATATGCAGAGACGACCCGCAATATCCATTCACACGGCGAGGATAGCCTGTTCGGACTATTGCGCTTCAGCAACAACGCGACGGGCAGCCTGGAGACCAACTGGTTGACGCCGACGAAGGTGCGCGAACTCAGCCTGACGGGCGAGAAGGGCATGTTCAGAGCCGATTATCTCACCCAGGACCTGTACTTCTTTGAGAACAGTGAAGCCGGGATAAACTGGGAGAGCTTACAACTGTTGCGGGGCGTCAGCGAAGGGCGCATGATCCGCTATCCTATCCAGAAGCGCGAACCACTTCACATTGAGCTTGAGCAGTTCGTCGCCGCGCTATTGAATGGCGGGCCGCCTCCGGTGAGCGGGGAAGATGGCTTGCGTGCTTTAACAGTAGCCCTGGCTATGGTGCGGTCCGGCCTGGACCATCAAGTTATCGTTCTGGAAGCCGAACCAGCATAATCAAGAGCCGATCCCTAAAGCTGCTCTTGGGGGGGGGGCAGGTTGTTGGCATGTGCTCCATGCCAACAAGATATCGCCGCTACGCGCTGCGCCTCTCGCATCGCTGCATGCCTTCCCCAGCCAGATTACATAGTCTCATCCTGCGAAACTCAGGGTAACTGCGGATGCCTGTATTCTCTGCCATGCTCTATAATGCTCCCCAGTGATGGGCCAAAGAAGCACTTTGGGACCAGTTCGCCAGTCAAGTCTAGCCACACTAGTACTAAAGGGACATTCAGGGCACTTTCCGATTGGGTTACACTTAGAATTGGATGATCAGCATCCCTTAGCCATCCCTGGCCTTTGACCTTAACCCTGCCCCCGGGATAAGGGCTGAACGATCATCCTGGTGCCCCTGGATCAGGAGGTAACGTGAATCGCGATCGGATTCTCGGTGCTTTGGTGCTGCCCCTGACTTTATTAGCCTCCATCTTTCTCGTCCGAGGCTCGGTCAGAGCTGGCTGGTTGCCCCCTAAAGAAGGGCTGGCACAGGTCTCCGAATGGCCCCAACTCCAGCGCGATCCAGCATACAGTGGTCATAGCGACGATACCACCTCTGTCCTGCCCATGGCCACCGCCACACCAACCCCTGGCGGTGGGCCGATTATTCTGAATGTCACGCCCGGCCCGCCTAGTGTGGGGCTATATCAAAAGTTCGAAGTTACCTTCAGCATTACTGCCACCACCGCCACCAACTTCGACTTCCCCTACGACCCTGTACCGCCGCCTGGCCTGCCCGCCGGCACGGGCATCACCGTCGAGGGCCTCTTCTCCAATGACAACTGGGCGACCACCCAAACCCAGCCGGCCTTCCTCTACCAGCCTTTCACCCGCACCGTCATCAACGGCTATGAACACCTCTATCCCGCTGGCGATCCCGTCTGGAAGGTGCGCTTCGCCCCCCGCCAGACGGGCGATTGGCGCTATCGCCTGCGCGCCACCGACGCCTCCGGCAGCCGCACCTATCCGGCATCCGGCGACTTGACCTTCAGTGTCACCACATCAACCAGCCATGGCTTCATCCGGGTCAGCCCGACTGACTCCCGCTACTTCCAGTTGGACGATGGCACGCCCTTCGTTCCCTTAGGCTATAACGAGGGCTTCACCAGCGGCAATATGACCGTAGATGCCGACAGCAAGCTCCCCCTGTTCCAGGCCAACGGGATGAATTTCTTCCGCATCTGGCTGAGCGGGACCAGCGTCGTTGGCTCGGCCTGGATGCCCTGGGCCAGCCACCACGTGAGTAACGATGGTTACCTGCCTTATACCTCCCTCAGCACGGACACAGCCTATAATGGGAGCGACTTCTCAATGAAGCTGGATGGTACGAACCCCTGCATGTTCCAGGGCTCGTACAACCGTTCCATCGCTGTCCAACCCTCGACCACCTACCGCATCCGGGCGCGTGTCAAGACCAATGGTATCACCGGCCCGGCGCAGGCGGGCTATCCCTATGGCTTTGTCGTCAAACTGGGAGGCTGGCTGGGCACCGACTGCGACAAGCCCTGGACCGGCACCGCCATCACACCCTATGCCAGCGGCACCACCGATTGGTCCATCCTCAGTGGGGCCTACACCACTGCCCCCGGCCAGTACTTCCTGGACAGCCTGTACCTGGCGCGGGTGAATGCGACGGGAGGGGCGGCGTACATTGATGAGGTGTGGGTAGAGCAGGACCTGGGTGGAGGCCGGTACGGTCCCAACCTGGTGGACAAGCCCAGCATGAACCCGCACACCTACTTTGACCCCATCGCCTCCTGGGATTGGGACTACGTCCTTGACCAGGCGGCAGCCGATGGCGTCTACCTCAAGCTGGTCGTGCTGGAGAAGGGCGATTGGACTTACAACCACATCCTGGCCGATGGCACCGTCACAGCCAACGGCGATGTCAACAACTTCTACGCCGCACCCGACACTAAGGTGCGCTGGCTGCACCAGGCCTATTGGCGCTATCTGGCGGCTCGTTGGGGCTACTCCACAGCAGTGCACTCTTGGGAACTGCTGAACGAGGGCGACCCGTACAACGGCAATCATTATGATCAGGCGCAAGCATTCGGGGCCTACCTGCACGCCAACGAGCCGGAACGCCACCTGGTCACTACCTCGATGTGGAGTTCGTTCCCGGTGGTGGAGTTCTGGGGTAACCCGGCCTACCCGGATATGGACTACGCCGATGTCCACGCCTATATCTCCACCGGTGGGGGCATATACGACTTCTGGGGCAACGGCCTGGATTGGCCGCTGTCATTTGAGACGCGGTCGCAGTACGTGTATGGTGGGACAGGGGCGTCGGTGCTGATCCCCGGCGCTAATCGGTTTTTCTACATCAACGGGCGTGCCTTTGCCATCCGCGGACAGGGGGAATGGCGCATCAGTGTCCGCATGAAGGCGTCGGGCTTCAGCGGTACATGTCCCTATGGCGACCCGCCCAACCTGGCGGGTCCACGGCTGAAGTGGCTGCTGGACGGGGGGGTGTACAATGGCGGGGCGGAGAACGTCGTCCCACCCAACCAGGACGGTGTGACCTGGAAGTGCAGCACCCCGGCGGGCAGTTATGACTGGACGGAGTTCCGCAACGATCAACTGCCGGATGGATCGCCTTCGCCGACAGAAGCGCGCATCATCCTCAACGATGCACTGTCGCACCGCCTGGAGATCGGCTTCAACAACGACTACGGCACCAGCGGGCAGGTCTGGATCGATCACATTGTAATCACCAGCCCGACAGGGGAAGTGTTGCAGATCAACGGCGACTTCGACCTGACGCGAATGGACGACGACACGGCCTGGTTCACCGACGGGCGTAGCCTGCGAGAAGGAGGACGGGCAGCATCGGGGGCGTTTAAGCCACTGGTGCGCGGAGAGACGGGCATAGACTACGCAACGGAGCAGACGGAACTGCCGGAACTGGCTCAGGATACGCAAGGCTGGTGGCTACACAATCTGATCTGGGGCGAGATCAATTCAGGCGGGATGAGTGACCTGTACTGGTGGCTGGATAATATCCATCAGTACAGCCTGTACTATCACTTCAAGGCCTTCAGCCGCTTCATGAGCGGCATCCCGCTGTCGAACGGACGCTATCAGGCGGCGGGGGCGGTGGTGTCGAACCCGGAGTTGCGGGCGTGGGGGCAAGTGGACCCGGTGGCAGGATGGGGGCATTTGTGGATCCAGAATGTGGAGCACACCTGGCGCAATGTGGTGAGTGGGACGCTGATTCTGCCGCAGAGCGGGACGGTGACGTTGCCCAGCCTGACCAGCGGGAGCTATCAGGTGGTATGGTGGGATACGCTGGCAGGGACACCAACGTTGACGCAGACGCTGGCAGCGGGAGGTGGCGGATTGGTGTTGACGCTGCCCTCTCCACTCACGAGCGACATCGGCGTGCGCATTGTGCCCGCTCCAGGCGGCCCGACCGCGACCCCCAGCGCCACGCCTGCGCGGACGGCCACACCTACTGCGACAACGAGCGCACCGACGAGCACGGCGACCCGCACCGGCACACCCTTGCCGCCGACCAACACGGCTACACCGACGCGCACCAACACCCCTGCGCCGGCTACGAGCACACCGCCTCGCCGGGCGACCTGGACCGCAACGCCGCTGAACACCTCTACTCCCACCTTCACGGCCACGCCGACCTCCACTCCTTCAGTGCTGCCATATACAGTGACCCTACCGATCATCCAGAACGGCCCAACGCCCGGACCCACCGATACACCAACACCTACGGATACACCGACGGATATACCCAGCGCCACGCCTGCGCGGACGGCCACACCTACTGCGACAACGAGCGCACCGACGAGCACGGCGACCCGCACCGGCACACCCTTGCCGCCGACCAACACGGCTACACCTA
>CADDZL010000185.1 GCA_902812335.1 Chloroflexota bacterium
CTCCATGCGCGCGTCCACATGGCGCTGAGGTTCCAGCCGGTGCGCCAGGTAACCTCCTACAACGTCCTGGGGCTATGGCGTGGCAGCGACCCGGAGCTGGCCCGGCGCTCCGTGATCATCGGCGGCCACTACGATCACGTCGGTCGTGACCCGGACGGGCGACTGTTTGCCGGTGCTAACGACAATGCCTCTGGCGTGGCGGTCATGCTGGAAATTGCCCGGTTGTGGCGCGAGCAGGGGTTCCAACCCAAGACCAGCGTCCTGTTCGCCGCCTGGGGCGCGGAGGAAGCCGGCCTGATCGGCTCCAGATACTATGTCGAGCACCCGGTTGTGCCTCTTGACGATACGCTGGCGATGCTGCAACTGGACGTCGTGGGGCAGGGGACAGGTAGCGCGCTGGCGGTCAGCAACGAATCGGCACAATTGGCCGCTTGCGTGAAGGCTGCGGCCCAGAGGCTGGGCGTGCCGACGGTGCCGGAAAGCGGCGGCGGCAGCGATCATCAGTCCTTCAATGACGCCGGCGTGGCGGCCGCGCTGATCATCTGGGACGGCGCCATCGGCGTGATCCATCGCGCCAGCGACACGCCTGAGGCCATTGACCCGGCCAAGCTGGCGGCCTCCGGCCGGGTGGCGACCCTGGCGCTCATGCAGTTGAGCAGCGAGGGCAGCCGGCCTTAGCCCGCTCACGCACCTTCCGGCCGGAGAATGCGAACTTCTATTCCAGGCGGGCACTGTTGCTGGAAGCGGCGGGCATCGGCCTCACTGCCGGCGACGCCTGCGCCGTAGTGCATGGGAATCGCGATCTTAGGCTTGATATGCCCGGCGGCGCGCGCGGCTTCATCGGCCGTCATGACATAAACACCGCTGACCGGCAAGAGCGCGATGTCGCACTGGATCTGGTCCATCTCCGGGATCGCATCGGTGTCGCCGGCAAAGTACAGCCGGGTTCCAGCGATGGTCAGGATGTAACCGACGCCGCCGGCCTCCTTGGGATGGAAGCGCTTGCCGATATTGTAGGCCGGCACCGCCTCAACCGTCACCGCGCCGACGGTCTGCTTCTCTCCGGCGCGGATCGCTTTCACACCCCGGCCCAGCTTGGCCGCAGCCGAGGGGTTGGCAATGACGACGGTATTCGGCCCGCGCAGCCGGTTCACGTCCTCCGGCGAGCAGTGGTCATAGTGGTCGTGGCTGACCAGGATCAGATCGGCCTGGGCGGGCTTGCCCTTGAGTTGCCAGGGGTCAATGTAGATCGTGGGTGGCCCGTCAAGGCGAAAGCTGTCGTGTCCCAGCCAGTGGAGTCTGTCGAGCATGGTTACCTCCTTCCTATCCCAGTCTAGCACGAGCGGTGGGCTGGTGCAATCTGTCGCACACCTGGAGAACGCCCATCCGGCGCTGTGTCATCTGGTCATGACCCGGCTGAGCTTGATATTGTTCGAACCGATTCCCTGGGCCGAGCGCATGTGGGCCTTGCCGTTTCAGGCGGCGCTGCTATCAGAGGCGGCGTTGCCCCCACAAGAAGCTGACGGAACTTATCCATTCCATGTCTAAATCAAGCCCCGTTAAGGTTGCAGGTGATTATTTGCATTTAAGAGTATAATTATCGTCTATGGGTGGGGCGGAGCGCATATCGGCGGCAGTTGAGTCGGCTATTGACCGAGAGGCGCACGGCGGCACGGGCACGCGCTTGCAGGGGCGCTGGCTCGCCGTGGCGCGGCTGGCATGGATTGTCATCACCCTCTTCGCCCTGGCGCTCTTCTTCGCCAGCGTCCCGCCGCGTTATAATGAGTTCAGTCACCCCGATGCCCCCGTTCTGGTTGGCCTGGCCCGACTTGGCCTTTCTACCATCTCCTATGCCACAATCCACATCGTCCTCTGGGTGGCCTATATGCTCGGCTTCCTCGTTGTTGCCCTCGTCATCTTCCGCCGCAAGTCCAACGATTGGATGGCGCTGTTCGTCTCGTTCATGCTGGCGATGATGGGCACGACCGACATCATGGACGCGCTGGTGAACGTTCACCCTCAGTGGGGTGTGGCGGTGGATTTCCTGAGCGCCCTCGCGCTGATCGGGCTGCTTCTCTTCCTCTACGTCTTCCCCGATGGGCGCTTTGTCCCGCGCTGGACCGGCGCACTTGCGGTCGTGTGGACGATCTACGTCTTCGTGACCACGCCCTACGCGCCCGAACGCTGGTCGCCGCTGCTGTGGGCGCTTAGCTCGCTCTTCTGGTTCAGCACGGGGGTATTTGCTCAGGTCTATCGCTACCGTCGTGCGGCTAACCTGACGCAACGCCAGCAGACCAAATGGGTCGTCTTCGGGCTGACGGCGGCCTTCTTCGGCTTCTTCGGCTCGACCCTACCGGATGCGTTTTTCTCGCTACGCCATCAGCCTGGCCCGGCGGGGGTGCTCTTTGGTATGGGCTGGACGTTCATCTTCGTCGTTTCCATCCTCCTCTTGCCGCTGTCCATCGGCTTCTCTATTCTGCGCTACCGGCTGTGGGACATTGATCTCATTATCAACCGCACGCTTGTTTACGTCCCGCTGACGGCGACCCTGGCGGGCCTGTATTCGGCTTCAATCACCCTCTTGCAGCAGGTCTTTATCGCCCTAACCGGAAATCGGTCGGACGCAGCCGTCGTCTTGACGACGCTCATCCTGGTATCGGTCTTCACGCCCATCAGGACGACGCTACAAGACAATGTGGACAGGCACTTCAAGGAACTGGCCGACCCGGTGAAGCCGCTGCGCGTCTTCGCTGAGCAGGTCCGGTCGCGCATTTTCCTGATTGATGTCGAGCAGATCATTCATCGCTTGCTCGACGCAGCGGTCGAGGGCTTCGATGCCGTCGGTGGGGCCGCTTATCTGAGGCAGCGTGGGGAGTGGCAACTCGTCCATACACGGGGCGAATGGAGGGGAGAAGCACAGGTGAGTGTGCCGTTGGAGAGCGATGGCGTGTGGTTGGGGTTGATCTCGCTGGGCGAGCGCCGCTACGATGTCGAGTACGCACTGCGCGACCGGGAAGCATTGCGCCAGGTCCTGGACCAGATTGCGCAGGCCATCAAGCGCCAGCAGGAGGTGCATATTGATACCCAATGAGCGGCTGTTGTCCCTCTGTCCTGCGTAGCCATCCCGGTCCGTCAATCCAGCGCAGCCGTCCGCGATGCGTGACTCGGCTCTCTCGCTCCGTTCTTTAGGCTCAGATCTGCCCAGATAGATGAGGCTTTCTGGGCTTGCTTGCGCGATCCGGGGTTTTGTGGTATAAAAAGAGTTAACCCTGCTGTGTGCGTGATGGCGCACCGATCGTTTTGAGCCAACACCTGAAAATAAGGGCGCCATTCTCTAGCGGGGATGCGGTAGCCAATCGGCAAGGCAAAGCTGTCTAGGATGGCACCCACCTGCGAGAGCAGGTTCAAAACATTGCGACACACGGCACAGCGGGGCGGCCTTAACGGAGCCACCGGGGATAACCTGGTGGCTTCATTTTGTCGTTGTGATAAGGGGTATTTGACCAAGGCCCCCTTCTCAAGTATAATGTTGCCGTACACTTGATTACAGAGTGAATTGAGGCCCTGAGAAAGACTTATGCCGAAACGGACCTATCAACCCAAGAAGCGCCGCCGTCAGCGTGTGCACGGCTTCCGCGCCCGCATGAGTACGCGCGATGGCCGCAAGGTGCTCAAAGCCCGGCGCCTGCGCGGCCGCAGGCGCCTCACGGTGCAGCCCAATCACGTCAAGAAGATCAACTGGAACGCCTCTTAGGCTGAGATTGAGCAGGTGACTGAGCGGTGAATGCGACGCCGTTATCGCCTGCGCAAGCAGGCCGACTTCCAGCGGGTGCGCCGGGAGGGACGATCCTGGGCTCATCCCCTTGCCGTGCTGTGGGCCTGTCGCAATGACCTCGATCACAGCCGTTTCGGCTTCAGCGTTGGCCGTTCCCTGGGCGGCGCGGTGGTCCGCAATCAGGTTAAGCGTCGCTTGCGTGAGGCGGTGCGCCGCGAGTTGGAGGGGATCAGGCCAGGCTGGGACCTGGTTTTTATCGCCCGTGCGCCGCTGGCTACGGCCAGCTTTGAGACGGTCGTTCTGGTCGTCGAGGAACTCTTGACACGCGCAGGCTTGTTGGAGAAATCAGCCGTCCGTCGTCAGTCGCTATGATGAAGATATTAGCGCTTGGAGCCATCCGGCTGTATCAATTGACCTTATCGCGTGTCCTGCCGCCCAGTTGTCGCTTCACGCCTTCGTGCTCACAGTATGGTTATGAGGCCATCGCCAGGTACGGCCTGTGGCGAGGCGGCTGGCTGACGCTCAAGCGTCTCAGTCGCTGCCATCCGTTCAACCCGGGCGGTTATGATCCGGTACCTTAGGAATAAGGCGACGAAAGCGCGAAATCTGTGTCGTTGTTGCGTCTCTCTCCTCCCCTCGTTCGCCGGTTGCTGCCGGTCGTCTTCATCTTCTTCATATTCGGGCTGTGGCTGAGTGGCTGCACAGGCGGCGTGCCTATCACCAGTTGGGCGGGCATAACGCCGGCCGACGATAGCCTGTATGTCGCTTTCGGCCCCAGCGTGTATGCCCTGGACCTGAGCAACGGTAACCTGCGCTGGAAGTACCCGCCGACGCCCGTCGCCGGCGTTCAGTTCTATGCCCCACCTGGCGTAACCGGGGATACCGTGATTGTCGGCTCATATGGCACGCCCAGCGCGCCCAAATTCGTCGCCGGCCTTGATCGGATCACGGGTGCCGAACGCTGGCGCTACGATCGGGTAGGTGACCACATCGTCGGCGGCATCGTGGCGCAGAACGGAATAGCTTATGTCCCGGCCATAGATAACCGACTTTATGCTCTAGATGCTATTTCGGGCACATTGAGTTGGACGTTTGATGGGGGGAAGCTCGATGGGGCCCAGGCCGGCCTGTGGGCAGCCCCGCTCATTGTCAGCGATACGCTGTACCTGACCTCGCTTGACCACCGGCTGTATGCCCTCGCCGACCGGAGCAAGGTGTGGGAGTTCAAAGCCGGGGGCGCGCTGGCCGGCACACCCGCCTATGCCGACGGCGTGCTCTACGTCGGGGGGTTCGATAGCAACGTCTATGCTGTAGATGCCAGGACCGGCCAGTCACGTTGGGAAGCATCAGCCGGGGTAGATAATTGGGTTTGGGGTACACCGGCGGTTGCGACCGGGACGGTGTATGTGGACAGCCTGGGCGGGAAGGTCTATGCCTTCGATGCAGCCAGCGGCAAGGCGAAATGGCCCCACCCGATAGAGGTCGGCGGGCCGGTGCGGGGTGGCCCCGTCCTGGCCGGAGACAGACTTTACGTGGGAGCCTACGATGGCAAGCTGTATGCTCTCGATCCGGCCGATGGTCACGAACTCTGGTCCAAGGAGACCGCGCCCAGCGCGCATATCTATACCACGCCCGTCGTGGTCAACGACATGGTGATCATCGCGGTCAACGATGCTCCCCGTGACAAACCCGCGCTGGTCTACGCCTTTGATGCCAAGACAGGCGATGTGAGATGGGCCTTTACGCCCCCGGCGGACTGAGGGATCTAGGATTGCTGATTTCAGATTGAGTTCGATCTACAATCTGAAATCCGGAATCTGTGATGGGTATTAGGAGCAAGTAGGGAATGTTGACCTGGGATGCCTTCTGGAATATGGTGCTCATCAACCCGATGGTCAATGCGTTGATCGGGCTGTACAGTGTGTTGGGTCAGAACTTCGGGTTGGCCATCATTGTCTTTACCATTGTGATACGGCTGGTCACTCTGCCGCTATCCATCCGCCAGCAACGCAACGCGCAGGAGATGCAAAAGCTCCAGCCCAAGATCAAGGAGATCCAGGACAAGTACAAGAGCAATCCCCAGAAGATGCAGGAGGAGATGACCAAGATCGGCTACAACCCCACCATGATGCTGGGGGGGTGCCTGCCGACGCTGATTCAATTCCCGATCTGGATCGGGCTGTACCGCGCCATTACGTCAGCGATGGCGGCGACGCCGCTGGACCTGTTCAACCTATCGCAGCACTTATATCCCTGGGCGACCGGCCTGACGGCCCTGATCCCCCTCAACCCCAGCTTCCTGGGGATCCCGAACCTGGCCTACCCCATTCCGGAGTCGGTGCTTTTTGGCGTGGGGCGCTTCATCCTGCCGGTGCTGGTGGCGGGCACGACCTATCTCCAGCAGAAGCTGATGACGCCGCCCAGCCCCGATCCGCAGTCGGCGGCGATGTCGAATCAGATGGCCATCATGATGCCGTTGATGTTGGGCTTCTTCGCTCTGAATTTCTCATCGGGTCTGGCGATCTACTGGACCGCCTCGAACATCTTTGGCATCGGCCAGTATTGGCTCCTGCCGCGCCTGGGGCTGGCCCCGGCGATCACAACCCCGTCGGCCGTGTCGCCGGCCCGGGCAGCAGTTCCTGAGGCTACAACTGAGACCAACTCTGAAAGCCGGCCATTGCGCCCCGCTGCCAAAGCTCCAACCGACGGTCGCAGCGGCAGTGCACGCAAGCCGGTGAAAGCACGACGCAAAAAATGACGAAAAACGGAGGGCGAATAGCATCTTCGTCACTCGTCCTGCGTCTTCGGTCATTGAAAGGGGGCGATGATGGAGGAAGCCCGTAGCATTGAAGTCAGTGCCCCGGATACCGAAGCGGCCATTCGTCAGGGGCTAGCGCAACTCGGCGTTGAACGCGATCAGGCCGAGATCACCATTATCAGCGAGGGCAGCCGCGGCCTTCTGGGC
>CADDZL010000186.1 GCA_902812335.1 Chloroflexota bacterium
ACTTCAGGCCGAGGATCGGCTTCAGGATCGGGTCATAGCCAGCGGTGAGACGCTGCTGATCACAGATACGCAGCAGGATGGCCAGAACGGTCGTCTGAGCCATGCTGATGTCCGTTCAGTGCTGGTGGTGCCCCTCCGGGCCGGCGAGAGCGAAGCGTCCGTTATTGGCCTGTTATATCTGCATAGCACCCTTGAGGATGCTTTCAGCCCCGATCTGGTCAGGTACAGCGAAGCCCTGGCGGCTCAGGTAGCACTGACAGTGGGCTACGCGCGGCGCTATCAGGAGTTGGAGCATGTGGCTGAGGCCCGTATGCGTGAGCTGGGCCAGGCTAACCGTGCACTGACATGGGAGCGCAGCCGGCTAGAGACGCTGCTGCGCATCGCTTCCGAGTTGTCCATTAGCCTGGACCTGGACCTGGTACTCAACCGGACTCTGAGCCTGCTGAAAGCGGCCGTTGGTGCACACGAGGGAGCCATCTTCCTGGTCAACCCGGTCACAAGTGGCGAGCACTGGGCGGTCGGCAGTGACCCATGGGCCATGAACCACGGTCAGGCATTGGCTCAGTGGGTGACCGAACAGCACCAGGCGGCGATCGTGCCGGACCTCAGCCGTGACCCGCGCTGGCAAAGCGGCGAGCGCGGACAGCCTGTACAGGAGTCCCCCCAACTCCGCTCAGGGCTGGCTGTGCCGCTAGTCGCCACCGGCGACGTGCTGGGCGTGCTCATGCTGCTGCACTCGCAACCGGATGCTTTCAGCGACGAGGACCTGCGGCTGGTGAAGGCCGCGGCCAATCAGGTGGCCGTCGCAATCAATAACGCCGAACTTTACCGGCTGATCCGTGATCAGGCCGAGAGGCTGGGCCGAATGCTGCGCGAACAGCATGTCGAGGCGACTAAGAATCGCGCCATCCTGGAAGGTGTGGCCGATGGAGTGATGGTTGTTGACGTAGAAGGCCGGATCACTCTGCTGAATGCAGCCGCGGAACGCATTCTGGGCCTGGGGCGCAGAGAGATGCTGTGCCGCTCGACCGATGAATTCCTGGGGTTACTGGGCGGCGGGGCGCGCTCGTGGGCCGAGGCGATCACCCGCTGGGCTCATGGGCCGGTGCCGCATCAAGAAGGCACGTTCCTGGCCGAGAGGCTGGATATCGAGGGGCGCACCGTGAGCGTCCACCTGGCGCCCGTCTTTCTGGGCGACGAGTTCATTGGCTCGGTCTCGGTCTTCCGCGACATCTCCAAAGAGGTCGAGGTGGACCGGCTGAAGAGCGATTTCGTCTCGACCGCCTCACATGAGCTGCGCACGCCGATGACCGCGATTAAGGGCTACGCCGACCTGCTGCTGCTGGGTGCGGGCGGGCCTCTCACCGAGCAACAACGCAAGTTTCTCACCATCATCCAGAGCAATGCCGATCGGCTTATGCTGCTGATCTATGACCTGCTTGACCTGTCACGCATCGAGACCGGGCGGATCGGGCTCAACCCCAAACCAGTGCATCTGGATGAGGTCATCCGCCGGGTGATCGCTATTCTCAACGGGCGCAAGGCCCAGGAAGGCAAAGACATCCGGATTGAAGTCGAGGTTGCGCCGGACCTGCCGCTGGTGCTGGTGGACGAGACACGGGTGACCCAGATTCTGACGAACCTGGTGGATAACGCCTATAATTACACTCTGCCGGGGGGGCAGATCACCATTCGGGCACGGCCGTTGGAGGGCGCGGTCGAGGTCAGCGTGGCCGATACGGGCATTGGCATCTCACGCGAGGAGTTGCCCCATATCTTCGAGCGTTTCTACCGCGCTGACCACCCGGTGGTGCAGCGCACGCCCGGCACCGGGCTAGGGTTAGCTATCGTCAAGCACCTCGTTGAACTCCACAATGGCCACGTCTGGGTGGAGAGCGAGCCGGATAAAGGCAGCACCTTCCGCTTCCTGTTGCCCATAGCTTAGGCGGATAGCACTTGTCTCCTCCTACTCTGACTCGATGGATGCCGCTGAGTTAACCGAGCCGCTCGTTCGATGCAGACTCTTTGAGAACCTGAGCACATCGGAACTCCAGACCGTGCTTCAACTTGCCCGGGTGCGCCAGGTTGAGCCGGATGCGTTCTTCTTTCAACAAGGTGAGCCGGCGGACGTTCTCTATGTGCTGGTTCAGGGGGTGGTCAGGCTGGCTCAGGTCACGCCCGAGGGATACCAGGTGCTGTTGAACTTCGCCAGTTCCGGCGACATGTTCGGGGGGATTGCCGCCCTGGGCGATGCTGTCTACCCGGTCTCGGCTCAGGCATTAGGTCACTGTCGGGCCTTAGCGTGGGACGGCAGGACGATGGTCCGGTTGATGGAGCGAACGCCCCGCCTGGCCCTCAACGCGCTGAGCCTGGCAGCCGGGCGCATCCAGGAGTTGCAGAACCGCTTTCGAGAATTGGCTACGGAGCGCGTGGAACGGCGGGTGGCGCGAGCGCTGTTGCGCCTGGTCCGACAAACCGGGCGCAAGGTGGAGGAGGGAGTGCTGGTGGATGTGCCCCTCTCACGCCAGGACCTGGCTGAGATGACAGGCACGACGCTATATACGGTCAGCCGCATTCTCAGCGGCTGGGAAGAGCAAGGCCTGATTGAGGCCGGGCGCGAACGTGTGCTTATCCGCCTGCCCCATGGCCTGATCGTCATCGCCGAGGACTTACCATCCGACGCCCCCCGGTCAACCTCTTGATCCGATCCCCCTCTCTTTGAGGCAGCGCAAAGACAGACATATCCGTTTGATGTACACTGAGGGCCGATGGAGCAAGCGCAGTTCGCAAGCAATGTCACTGTAGCCGAAGTGCTGGCCTGCTGGCCGCAGACGGTCCCCGTGTTTGCCCGCCACCACATGGCCTGTGTCGGCTGCGCCATGGCACCTTTTGAGACACTGGCCGACGTGACAGCGATTTACGGTCTGCACTTGGGGAGTTTCGTGAGCGAACTGCAGCGGGAGATTGCAGCCAGGGAGGAGACAGCGTGAAGACTGAGACGACTCTAGATGTGCGCCAGGTGCCGCCGCCCCAGCGCCATCCTTTGATCTTTCAGACGTTTGAGGCTCTGCAGCCGGGCGAGGCTTTCGTGCTGGTCAATGACCACGATCCCAAGCCGCTGTACTACCAGTTCAGATTCGAGCGGGAGGGGCAGTTTACCTGGGATTATCTGGAGGAAGGGCCGGAGGTCTGGCAGGTGCGCATCGGCAAGACGATGAATGGTGGCTCAGTATCGTAGCCGCTTTCCTCTGATAGCGCTGGCAGGCTTGGCTTTGCTGGCAGCGTTGTGGGCGGGGCTGGTGCGCCTGGGTTGGGGCTGGCCGCCCCTGCTACGCACACTGCCTGCTGTTCATGGTCCCCTGATGGTCGCCGGCGCGTTGGGTACGCTAATTGGGCTGGAACGGGCGGTGGCTTTGGGACGCCGGTG
This sequence comes from Chloroflexota bacterium, assembly GCA_902812335.1. Taxonomy (GTDB): domain Bacteria; phylum Chloroflexota; class Anaerolineae; order DSLN01; family DSLN01; genus DSLN01. The sequence goes on from CADDZL010000186.1 coordinate 3,428, forward strand.
GACCTACGCAGCGCCGCTGCTGACGGGTCTGGGCGCGCTGGCGCTGATCGCCGGCCTCCCCGGCTTAGTGGGGCCGGTGCTCATCACACTGGGCAGCCTGGGAGTAGTCGCCATCTTCGTCGTCATTGTCCGCCGTCAGCCGGCGCTGTTCACGGCGACGATGGGGTTGGGGACATTGGCCTGGCTGGCCGGGAACGGCCTCTGGCTGGCCGGTTGGCCGATATCGGGGGTGGTCTCCTGGTGGGTGGGGTTCCTGGTGCTGACCATCGCTGGCGAACGCCTGGAGCTGGGGCGCATATTGCGTCTTTCCCGGGGCGAGCAGGTGAGCTTCGCCCTGGTCATCGCCATCTTTCTGCTGGGGCTGATCTTCTCCGCTCTGGCGTTTGATATGGGCGTCCGCCTGAGCGGCATCGCGCTGGTTGCGCTGGCGCTGTGGCTGCTGCGTCATGACATTGCCCGGCGCACCGTGCGGCAGGCCGGGCTGACGCGCTTCATCGCTATCAGTCTGCTCTCCGGGTATATCTGGTTGGGGCTGAGTGGCCTGCTGTGGCTGTTCCTCGGTGGGGTGACGGCTGGTCCGCGTTATGACGCCATGCTGCATACGGTTTTCCTGGGTTTCGTGATGTCCATGATCTTCGGACACATGCCCATCATCCTGCCGGCGGTATCGGGCCTGGCGCTGGCCTTTGAGCCGGCCTTCTATGGGCATCTGGCTCTGTTGCACGCTTCGCTACTGTTGCGCGTCGTGGGGGATCTGGCCGGCTCGGTCCCGGCGCGCCAGTGGGGAGGGCTCTTGAATGTGGTCGCGCTGCTGCTGTTTCTGGCGAACACGGCCCGCGCTGCACGCCGGTCCCGTGCCCAGCAGCTTGGGAAGGCGGTTCAATGAAGACACGTTGGCAGGTGCTGGCACGCGCCCGGCGTAACTGCCTGAGGCAGGTTCATCGGTAGGTACCATGCCAGCCGTCACACGTTGGTTTGTCAGAACCTCACTCGCCTACCTCGTCGCCGCCTTGCTTGTCGGGATCGCCCTGACGGCGCAGTCCGCCTTGAACCTGCCCGGCGCCATTGCCGCCCTGACGCCGGTGTACTTCCACCTGTTCATGGTGGGCTGGGTCACCCAACTCATCTTCGGCGTGATCTACTGGATGTTTCCGAAGTACTCGCGCGAGAAGCCGCGCGGCAGCGAGGTCCTGGCCTGGGCCACATTTGGGCTGCTGAATGCCGGGCTGCTATTGCGGGCCGTGGGTGAGCCGCTCCAGGCGCTACAACCTGAGGCGGGCTGGGGATGGTTGTTAGCGCTCTCAGCGGTAGGGCAATGGATAGCCGGGCTGGCCTTTGTGGTCAACACCTGGGGACGGGTCAAGGAGAAGTAGGGTGCCGCGTCTGAGTTGCTGGTTTGTTCGGGCTGCGCTCGCGTACCTGGCGCTTGGCTTTACCTTCGGCGGGCTCCTGCTCTTTAATAAGGGGGTCGGGCTGCATCCGGCGCTGTGGCGCTTGCTGCCGGTGCATGTGGAATTTGTCCTGCTGGGTTGGACAGTACAATTGGCGATGGGCGTGGCTTTCTGGATCCTGCCGCGCTTTCCGCAGGGGCCTGAGCGAGGCAATGAGTCGCCGGCCTGGATGGCATTTGGCTTGCTGAACGCCGGTGTGTGGCTGGCGGGGGTAGGTGCGGCGCTGGGAACGCCGGAGTGGGTTCCCTTGCTGGGGCGTGCTGCCGAGGGCGTTGCGGCTGTGGCCTTCGCGGTCCATGCCTGGCCGCGCGTCAGGCCACTCTTCGTGGGGGGATAGTCAGTCCTTCCACCGCTGCCCCTCATCCTCGTGGGTAAACACCCAGCCGACGACTTCGCCGATATCGAAGGTATCGTTGGCCTGCCAGGTCTGGGAATCGGGGAAGGTACGGTCCAGGCGCGAACTGGTCTCGCCAGCCGTGAGCGTCTGGGCGATCTCGGCGCGGATGGCAGACAGTCGTGCCTGCCAGCGCGCCATATTCTGCGGCCGCAAGTCCACCCAGCCCTCATCGGCTGTGTGCGCCTTCAGGGCCGGGCCGCGCAAGAGGTGCTGCCCATCTGGCAGCAGAATAGGGATGCCGATAGAGATGGCCTGGGCGCGCAAGGTCTGGTGGGCTTCGATGTCACGTAGCAGTGCCTGGGACAACTCCTCCGGTGTCCGGTCAAGGGCCGCGCCGAGCGTGCCGCAGGCGCGTTTAAGCAGGTGAGTCTCGAACAGTAGCTTGGAGAGGCGGGGCGGGCCAAGGATCTCAAAAGCAATGCTGTCCACGCCATGCTGGGCCTCAAGCTGGCGCAGCCGATTGAGAGCTGCGCCGCGCAGAAAACCGGCGCGATAAGATGGCCCCATGACCGCGCCGTCTAAGGCGGCAATGACATCGAAGCCGGTGTTACCGCCCTTGATCTCGGTTACCGTGGCGCGGGCGATCTCTTCCGGGGTGATCAGCTCCATCTGGCCGAGCGTGCTCAGCGCGGTACACTCCGCCACCGAGAACCTGCCGTTCTCACCAGTGTCAATGTACACGGCTTCCAGCACGGTCCCCAGCGGCTGGCCGAAGCTGTCCGGGCTTTGGCTCGACAGGGCTTCACTCAGCTCGTAAGCCGCATCCACCGGGCAATCATAGAGTGGGATCGGCTGGCCGCTGCGCCGGATCGGGCCATAGCCGATCTCCTTCCAGGCAATGGCGGCGGCTGGCTTGATCTCCTTGACGATAGGCGGGGCGTCGGGCGTGCGTGCCAGGAGGAACAGCAGCAACGTGTGCGACCCGGCCAGCGCCGCCTTGGTCAGCAACATACGTGAGGGTTTCTTCTCACCGTGGCTATAGGGAATGTTCAAGCCCATGCCGCCGGTGCCGGTCGTGCCGATCTTGACGTAGGCGCGTGTCCCGGCCCGTTTCATGGCCTCGTAGAGTATCTGTATGTGGCGCACAAGCTGGGGTGCGGGCATGATGCCCAGCATGCCCTGGAGTTCGAAGCCCCAGTCTATGCCCTCACCCCCTGCGTCCCCTCTCCCAGAGGCCGGGGAGAGGGGGTTGGGGGTGAGGGCCAGTTCAAGCAAATGGCTGGCGACGTCATAGATGTTTTGGTAAGCGAAGATGGTGGACGTATTGATACAGTCCACGATAAGATCGGCGGGCCGGCCATCCAGGCCAGGCGCGCGACCTTCGATCACCTGAGCCAGATATGAGGCCTCAAGAATCTCTTCCGTGAGCTCATTGAATA
>CADDZL010000187.1 GCA_902812335.1 Chloroflexota bacterium
GTGGCGAAAGGTGAAGAGGTCGCCACCTGGCGCGAGCTACCGGGGAGGGCCAGCCGTTCGCCGGGGTAAACCGGCTGGGCCATCGGCAGGCCATTTGCCAGGGCTACCTCCCATAAGCTTCGTCCCGCGGCAGCGGCGATCCCCACCAGGGTTTCGCCCGGCTCCACGATGTGGACGCGCTGCGCCTGTGCTGGCGGTGCTGCCTCCCCAGTTCCATTGGGAACGGCCAGCGATGCGCCAGCGATCAGCAGGGTAGGGTTGGCGATCCCATTAAGCCTGGCTATGTCCTCCGGCCGCGCCCTGAATCGGAAAGCGATGTCCGCGAGCGTGTCGCCGAGCTGAACGACGTATTGCGTTGCGGCCCCTGCAGCTTCACTGCCTGGGATGATCAGACGTTGGCCGACGCTGATCAGCGTCGGGTCGGTGAGGCTGTTCGCGGCAGCGATGGCTTCAACGGTTGTGCCATACAGGCGGGCGATGCTGAACAGTGTCTCGCCCCGCTGTACGACGTGGATCCTCACAGCGCTCGCCGGGGGTGTGGGTATCGGCGGCACGGGTGTCTGGGCAGAAGACGGCAGCGCCCACCCGGCCGACATCAGGAGCAACATGAGCGCGTACAGCGCGTGGCGAGCCGTCTTTGTCATCGAATGGGCACAAACTCCAGCCGGTCGCCGGTATGGATGTGGTCCAGCAGTGCGGGCACCCCTTCCAGGACATAGCGGGCCGGGCGGCGCGGCACACAGACCGAAACGAAAGGGCGGGCCAGCCGGGCATCCACAACCAGGCCTTGGCTGTCCAGCCAGATGGCGGCGATGGGAAAGAAGACGAAAACCATATGGATAGCTGTTCCCAGGCGGGACTCGCTTGCCTCGACTAAGATCAGCGCTTCGTCCGGGTTCAGTCGGCGGTGGAACGTCAGGCCGCGCAGCCGACATAGGAAGGAGGCGCACCACTTGGCCCGCGGCACCACAACCGCGCCGTCGGACTGTCGGCGTAGGCTGCACCGACCTGCCTGGACCCGCGCGACATTGCCGCCAGAGGGTTCTGCTCCCAGCGAGAGGCTCATCTGCAGCGAAAGTATACCACAAACGTACTCACCTCACCAAGCACAAAGCATAGTAGGCTGATCGCCGAACGAAACGGTTGGCGTCAGTCAACGTCGGTCAGCGTCTGAAACGAGCAATTCAAGCATGTGCTGACAGTTGCCCCAGTTGCGCAATTGCGACAGGTCTGATAAGCTATGTCCATTATTGATTTGCAATGCGGTGTCGGGCTGTTCCCCCTGTTGCCCACCGCCTTCTGTCAACTTCTTTGTGGAGGATCAGAGTATGACTAACAGCAAGGTTGACGGCCGCCCTCGACTCTCCGGTGACGTGTATTACCCCAGTGAGAACGTCATCGCTCAGGCCAATATCAGGGACTACGAAGAACAGGTCAGGCGGGCCCAGGATGACCTGGAGGGGTTCTGGGGTGAGCGTGCGGACGAGCTGGAGTGGTATCGCAAGTGGGATAAGGTCCTCGACGACAGTGACAAGCCTTTCTATAAGTGGTTCGTCGGTGCCAGGACCAACATCGTCCATAACGCACTCGATCGGCACGTCAAGACCTGGCGCAAGAACAAGCTCGCTCTCATCTGGGAGGGCGAGAATGGCGACTTGAGGAGCTTCAGCTACCATGCTCTCAACCGGGAGGTGTGTAGGTTTGCCAATGTCCTGCGCAGCCTGGGTGTGAGCAAAGGCGACCGCGTAACAATCTACATGGGCCGTATTCCTGAAATCTGGATCGCCATGCTCGCCTGCGCCAAGATCGGCGCGGTCCATTCTGTGGTCTATGGGGGGTTCTCAGTGGATGCGCTGCAAGGCCGGATCGAGGATTCTCAATCCAGGGTCCTCATCACTGCCGACGGTGGCTGGATGAATGGCAAGATCGTCGAACTGAAGCGGACGGTGGACGAAGCGCTCAAGCGCTGTCCTTCGGTTGAGCACGTTGTGGTTGTCCAGCGCACCGGCCACGGTGTTAGCATGGAGCCGGAACGCGATCACTGGTATCACAATCTCATGAACCTACCCATTGCCAACGGCAAGTCTGAAACTGAGGTCATGGATGCGGAAGATCCGCTTTACATTCTCTACACCAGCGGCACGACTGGCAGGCCCAAGGCCGTAGTCCACACTCATGGCGGCTATATGGTGGGTATTTACACCACTCTGCGTTGGGTATTCGATTTGAAGGAAGAGGACCGCTGGTGGTGCGCTGCCGACCCGGGTTGGGTGACAGGCCACTCGTATATCGTTTACGGGCCGCTGCTCAACGGCGCGACCAGCTTCATGTATGAGGGTGCGCCGACATATCCTTATCCCAATCGCTGGTGGCAGATGATCGAGAAGTACGGCATCACCATCCTGTATACTGCGCCCACGGCCATCCGCGGCCTGATGCGCTTCGGCGAGGCCTGGCCCAACCGGCACGATCTGTCATCGCTGCGCTTGTTGGGCACGGTAGGCGAGCCGATCAATCCGGAAGCGTGGAAATGGTATTATCGCGTCATCGGTAAGGAGCGCTGTCCGATCATGGATACATGGTGGCAGACCGAGACCGGCACTTTCATGATCACGCCGCTGCCTGTGGTTCCGCTCAAGCCCGGTTCGGGCGCGTTGCCTTTCCCCGGTGTCGAGGCCGATGTGGTTGACGAGGCCGGGAACCCCGTCGCCCCGAATGAGGAAGGTTATCTGATCCTCAAGCGTCCGTGGCCGGCCATGCTGCGCACCATTTACCGTGACCCCGACCGCTATGTCCAGCAGTATTGGAGCAAGTATCCCGGCTACTATCTCACCGGCGATTCGGCCAAGCGGGATGAGGACGGCTATTTTTGGATCATCGGCCGGGTGGACGACGTGATCAAGGTCTCGGGCTATCGGCTGGGCACAGCCGAAATCGAGAGCGCGCTGGTGAGCCATCCGGCTGTGGCCGAAGCTGCGGCCATTGGGCTGCCGCATGAGGTCAAGGGCACGGCTATTCACGCTTTCACAATTCTCCGAGCAGGCTTCACTGGATCACCCGAGCTTGTCGAGGAACTGCGCGATCACGTCAGCAAGCACATGGGGCCGATCGCCAAACCTGAGGCCGTGACCTTTGTGGACAAACTACCCAAGACGCGGTCGGGTAAGATCATGCGCCGTGTCCTCAAGGCGCGTGCGCTGGGGTTGCCTGAAGGCGATGTCAGCACGTTGGAAGAGTAATCTTGGCCTGCATCTCAGAAGAGGCATCGGTCCGGGGGAACCTGCCCTACCGGGCTGATGGCTGTTAAGATGCCTGCCTGATCAAGTTACCGGATTCAGCGAAGTCGTCACAGGCGTTCTGGCTCACTCAGGCGAGAGCACCGACGGGTTGCGCGCGGGCATGGGGCAGTTTGAGGGATTAGTTCGGGTTACGCGGAATTGTGCGAGGGGGCTCTTGGTGGGGAAATAGGTCAGGCCTATGCGAGACATCCTTCCTGACATTGACCGATGGCGGGCACAGGGCCAACCGATTGCCCTGGCGACCGTGATCCAGACCTGGGGCTCGGCCCCACGCGGCGTCGGCGCGAAAATGGCGTTGACGCCCGCCGGTGAGATCGCCGGCTCGGTCAGCGGTGGCTGTGTCGAGGGAGCGGTGTTTGAGGCTGGTGTTCAAACGCTGAAATCCGGTCGGCCGCAACTACTCCACTTCGGTGTGGCCGACGAGACGGCGTGGGAGGTTGGCTTGGCCTGCGGTGGCACCATCGAAGTGTTTATCGAACTGCTGGACGTGGACCTTTATGACCGTCTGCGAGCGGCGCTGATGGAGGAACGTCCCGCTGCGACCGTAACCGTGGTGCGCGGCCCGGCCGATCTTCTGGGTCGCAAGATCGCCCTGATTGACGGTGGCGAGCCGTGGGGAGGCCTGGGTGGTGGCCTGGGTGAGGCGGCAGTGGAGGCAGCCCGCGCCGCGTTAGCTGAAGGACGATCGGGCCGACTCACCCTCGCCTCTGCCGCATTTACGGCTGAGCCGGTCGAGGCATTCGTCGAAGTGCTGTTGCCCTCACCCCGGCTGGTGATCGTCGGCGGAGTGCATATCGCCATTGCCCTGACGGCCATCGCCAGGACACTCGGCTATCGTACCATTGTGGTGGACCCGCGCCGGGCCTTCGGCAGCGAGGTCCGCTTCCCCCATGCGGATCGGTTGATTCAAGCCTGGCCGGAGGAAGCCTTCGCTCAGATCGGCCTGACACGCTTGACGGCGGTGGTGATGCTCACGCACGATCCCAAGCTTGATGATCCGGCACTGAAAGTCGCTTTACCCAGTCCAGCCTTCTATGTTGGCGCGCTTGGCAGCCGCAGCACACAGGCACGGCGGCGTAAGCGCCTGCTCGAAGCTGGGCTGACCGAGGCGCAACTGGCTCGCCTGCGCGGCCCAATTGGCCTCGACATTGGAGCTCAGACGCCGGAGGAGATTGCGCTGGCTGTAATGGCCGAGGTTATCGCGGTGCGGAACGGTCGGGTCTAGTTTCTGGGGCTTCTGGTCTCGATCTGCTCTAAGGAGGCGGCCAGCTTAGCGATCTTCTCACCGTTCTCACGCCAACTGATCTTGGACAGGCCGAGCTTCTGGCGCAGCTTGTCCGGCGGCATCCTGGCCAGGTAATCGCGCACGGCCGCAGTCCAACGCAACATCTCGAATGAGAGGTGCTTGGCCAGGCCGGCCTCGGTGGCGACATCGGTGAGCACATATTCCAGATTGCGGGCAGTGCATTCGAAGAGCCTCTGGCGCGGGTGGTATTGCGCCTGATACTCGGCCAGGACCTCAAGCCATTGCGGGTCGAGCGGTAGTCTGCGTTCCTTGTGACGCTGGCGGGGGCTGCTGTAGCGGACGTACAGAAACGGGTTGTGGGGATCGGAAGCATCAATGTGGTTAGGGACAATGGCCATGCACTCAGATTTCTTGAGGCCGGTTTGGAGCAGGAGGGTGATGAGCAATTCAGGGCGAGCGTCGGGCCTTTCGGCCTTACGGCGGCGCTGGGTGACGGCCAGGACGCGCCGGACCTCGGCGTCGGTGAGGATGTCGGGCAGGGGGCTGGACACCGAGAACTGGATGACGGCGGTGGAGGGGTCGGCCTCAAGCACCTTGGTCTCGGTCAGCCATTTGAAGAAGGACTTCAAGGCGGTGACGCGGCGGGCATAGGATTTAGGGCTGCAAGGCACGCCCCGGCCGTGCTGGAGCCACGCCAGGAAGTTATTGAGGTCGCGGGTGTTGACTGCGCCGACCGGCTGGCCGATGCCCAGGTAGCGGGCCAGGAGGCGGATATCGCTGACGAAGGACTTCACTGTATTCTCGGTGAGCTGTTCCTGGCGCAGGTGTTGTTGGTACAGGCGGAGAGCGGCGCTGAGGGGCGCGTCGGGCGCGAGGGGCGGCTCAGTGGGGAAGAGGGGAAGCTGCTGGGCAGTCACGGCATCTCCTTCGCATAGTCATTGGCACCACCTAATTATACTATACAGGTGCTCGGCGCGGTTCATTTCGTCGCGGACGTAGTCGGATGACCGTCGCGCCGCGCGTTAGGTCTTCCAGGCGAGTCACGCCAGTTCACCTCCGTTCCTCTATTCCGCCACCATGCTGATGAGATCGACGGCGGTTTGAATATAGCCGGTGACCGCCTAGGGATTGAGCCGGTAGTAGAGCAAGGCCAGGCAGACTCGGTCGCGCATGATGGGGTTGAGTTAAGCAGGAATTATACCCGACCTGGTGGTATGCGCAATGCCTCGCGCTTCGTCAGCAGAGCTGATCCATTCTCATGATTTTGGGAAGATGGGATAGAATGGCAGGGGGGGATGGTCGTGATTACGACTGGCCGGCTGGCTGGCTTCAGCGATGTTGCTGAAGCCTTGCGCACCTATACTCGGCAGCCCTTTCGCGCTGTGCTTCACTTCATCATTGAAGAGAATAGATTGGTCCTGGAACCTCAGGGCCAGATCCTTGACAGGGGTCTCAAAGCAGGTATAATACCTGTCGCCTGGCTCGGTTTGGCTAAGCCAGTGATCCCTGATCGATGGTTCAGGGCTTGATGGCGCAAGATGACTTGGGCGTGTAGCTCAACTGGCAGAGCAGTGGACTCTTAATCCATCGGTTGCAGGTTCGAGTCCTGCCACGCTCACTGGCAATTGACCGGTTGAAAATCTCAGTATCCTACCCTCGGATCGAACCATCTTCACCTGGCACCGGCCCTCCGGTACCTGGGCATGGTGCTGGGCTTTCAGTATCCTACCCACCATTCCAGCACGACCGCCAGCGTCTTCTCGCTCTGTACCTGGGCATGGTGCTGGGCTTTCAGTATCCTACCCTCGGATCGAACCATCTTCACAGAGGTCGGGGTAGAGGTCGCCCACGGTGCGCTTGAGCCATTTCAGTATCCTACCCTCGGATCGAACCATCTTCACCTTCACTTCCCCTTCCATGACCCAACCGCCTTGCGCTATTTCAGTATCCTACCCTCGGATCGAACCATCTTCACCGCGGGCTGGCGCTCGCGTGCGGCCACGGTCGTTGCCCTTTCAGTATCCTACCCTCGGATCGAACCATCTTCACTTGAACAGGACCGTCGAGAGAGTTACCAAGCCAGTCGTCTTTCAGTATCCTACCC
>CADDZL010000188.1 GCA_902812335.1 Chloroflexota bacterium
GGACATCACACCGGCTCTCCGACTTGATGACGCCAGGTACTGGGGATATAGACAGTACCCTCTCGTTCCTTCAGGTCTTTCTGTCCCACGCGGAAGGTGTACATTCGGTGGTGGTGATCATAGGGATGGCGCGAGTAGTAATCGTAAATCGCCGCCGAGAATTCATAGCTCCCGGCCAGAAGGGGCAGGTTGGGAATCACATACTCGATCACCCCACCGCCCTCGATATAGGGAATATCGTAGCCGGATGTGGTCGTATTCGGCCCATTGACATGCGCGCCGTCCGTGCGATAGATGGCGACGCCGAAAGCGGGCCACTCAATACGGTGGCTGGCGTGATAGGCGATACGGGCCATGAAGGGTTCGCCGGTGTAGAACAGATCCTGTTCCTGGCCATTGGCATCGCAGAAGCGAACGCTGACAATCTGGGCTTCGCCGGAGCCCCAGCGTCGGCCCGTGCCATCCACCGAGGGTGTCCCGATGCTTCGCCAGGTCTGATTCAGATAGCGGCCGACAACTTCTTCGACAGGGCCTTCAGCCCTCACCTGCCCATTCTCCAGCCATAGAGCTGTGGTGCAGAACTGACGTACCGTGTTAAGGTCATGCGTTACCAGCAGGATGGTCACTCCCTGGCGTTGCAGTTCCCGGATGCGGTCCAGGCACTGGGCCTGGAAAGCCTGATCGCCCACCGCGAGAACTTCATCTATCAGCAGAATATCAGCGTCCACACTTGTAGCGATGGCGAACCCCAGGCGCATGTACATTCCGGATGAATAATGGCGCACCGGTACATCGAGGAATGGGCCGATGCCGGAGAAGGCCACAATAGAGTCGAAGCGTCTGGTGATTTCGCTACGTTTGAGTCCGAGAATCGAACCGTTCAGGTAAATGTTCTCGCGGCCGGTCAGATCGGGATGGAAGCCGGTGCCGACCTCCAATAGCCCGGCTACCCGGCCATAGGTCTGCACCCGGCCCAGCGTCGGCTCCAGGATGCGGCTGACCAGCTTGAGCAGGGTGCTCTTGCCGGCGCCGTTGGAGCCGATCACCCCCACAGTGTGCCCAGCCGGGATGATCAGGTTCAGGTCGCGCAGCACCCACAGGTCATAGCTGCGCGATTCGCCATTGCGATGGAGGGTGCGGATCAGGGCCTCTTGGAACGAGTGGGGCCGCTCGTCATGCAGCCTAAAGCGTTTGGAGACGTGCTCGAGTTCAACCGCTGGATTCATGTCAGTAGTCAGGCGTCAGCAACCACTGGTCGGCCGTCAGACAACTGCGCGGGCGCAGGACCTTGCACCCTCGCCGATGATTGGATATTCATTATAGCACGCCCCGGCTTTCTCTGCTACAATCCGGGTATATGGCATGCCTCGTACCCTCTAGATGAGCAGAGAACGATGAGCCCTTTTCTGCAGTTCCTGCTGGCAGTCAGTGTGATCGTCACGGCTGCCAAGCTCGGTGGCCTGATTAGCGCCCGTCTGGGCCAACCGTCCGTGCTGGGGGAACTGTTAGCCGGGCTGGTGCTGGGGCCGACCTGTGTTAACCTGTTCGGTCTGCCTGTCTTCTCCGACGCATACCTGCCGGAGAACATTCAACACCTGGCCGAGGTGGGGGTCATCCTGCTGATGTTCGTCGCCGGACTGGAAATCGACCTGGGCCAGATGGCCAGGTCCGGGCGGGCCGCGATGCTGACCGGCGTGTGCGGCGTGCTCTTCCCGATTGTCCTCGGTGCGCTTGCGGCCTGGCCCTTCGGCTTCCCCTGGACCCATGCCCTCTTTCTCGGCATCGTGCTCTCGGCGACGAGTGTAAGCATCTCGGCCCAGACCTTGATCGAACTGGGCGTACTACGCCGCCGTGAAGGCATCACGCTCCTGGGTGCAGCGGTAATTGATGATGTGCTCGTCATTCTAGTGTTATCGCTCTTTCTGGCATTGACAGGCGGCGAGGCTGGAGGGCTGGCCGGGCTGGTGCTACTCGTGCTGCGCATGGCCCTGTACCTGACCGGAGCGTTGGCGCTGGGGTTATGGGTTCTGCCGGCGCTGACGCGGGCCGTATCGCGCCTACCGATGAGCGAAGGCGTCACGACACTGGCCATCGTCCTGACCTTCTTCCTGGCCTGGTCGGCTGAGGTTATCGGCGGTGTTGCAGCTATCACCGGGGCCTTTATTGCCGGCGTGGGCTTTGGCCGGAGTTCGCTGCGGGACGACATCTATCGCGGCATGCACACGATGGCCTACGCCTTCTTCGTGCCGGTGTTCTTCGTCAGCATCGGCCTGACCGCAAATGCCCGTGCACTCACAGCCGATGCGATCGTCTTTACGGCCGTCCTATGCCTGGTGGCGCTGATCTCAAAGGCCGCTGGCGCCGGATTGGGCGCACGCTGGGGTGGCTTCACGCCGGCTGAAGCCTTGCGGGTCGGCGTGGGAATGGTATCGCGAGGCGAGGTGGGGCTGATCGTTGCCAGTGTAGGCCTGGCCGGCGGGTTGATCACGCCTGATGTATTCACAGCAGTCGTGATCATGGTCCTGTTTACGACGCTGGTCACGCCGCCCCTGCTGCGGGCGGCTTTCGCACGACCGGCAGCGGAGGAGGTGAAAGATGCCTAGACTGTTGGTTGCGGTAATCTACGAAATGGACGAGGGTTGGGAGGTGTTGCGGGCCTGGGAGCAAGCCGGGGTGAGGGAGGCCACCGTCATAGACAGCGCGGGCATGCGCCATGTTCTCCGCCCCAACTTGCGAGATGACGTGCCTATGTTTCCATCGCTACACTCACTCATGGCCGGCCATCAGGAGCGCCACTATACCATCTTCGCCGTTGTCAATGAGGATGTGGACCTTGAGGCCGTGGTGCGTGCGACCGAGGCCATCATCGGTCCGCTCTCGCAGCCCAATACCGGCATCATCTTTGTCCTACCGGTCACGCAGGTGTGGGGGCTGAAGAAGGATGTACCTCATTCTCAGTGAACTTCTCAACCTGATAGGTGAACACCTGAAGGCCAGGCCGCCGGTAGTCATCGGAGGGCAGGCCAGCCTTGGCGCATAGGTAGGCCATGAAGGTCGCCGCATCCGGCAAACGTTCCCACACCTGGGGGAGGAAGGTTGCCCGATGCCCATCCCGCTGAATTAGCACCCCTGGCCTCATCTCCTGCAGGGCATGCAACAACTCGTCCGGTGTCGCGTATGCCAGCGGCTCTGGCTCAGTCAGCACCGAGATCTCGATCTCAATGTCGGCCAGTTCAGCCGGAGCGACGGGCGGGAAACGGTAGTCATAGAGTGCCGTCTGGATAGCGCAATTACGGACATTGGTCACCAATGGCTCAACTGCCTCCATTGTGCCGGTGCAGCCGCGTAGCTCGCCTGTGCCGCGCATAGTTAGCGTCACAAAGCTGGCCCCTGGCCGGGCCAGCCGCTCTGTAACACTCTCAGGGTCTATCGGCACGATAACGCCTTCGGTGACGACGGCTTCAATGGCACGCCGTGCCAGTGTCAATAAGGTACGCTGCTCCTCTAGGGTCAATGAGCCTGCCTGGGAGCGCGAGGCAGGCTCCGTCTGAACGTCAGACAATGATCCCTCAGTTGTAGGCGAGGCTGGCATATCCCACCACCCGGGACTTATCACCGGCCGTATCACCGGAGTTGCGATAGTCGAGCAGCACAGGATGCCAGTCCAGAGCCTGCGCCAGATGCATCAGCGTCAGGATAGGCATTCGGCCACAGGCCTCGCCATGAGCTACCCCCACCATGTCGCCAGCAAGCACATCATGCAGCAGTTGCTGGTCGAGTGTGCGGGCTGTCTCGTAGTCATGGTAGTGGCTCAAATCCGAACTGACCACAATCAGGCTGTCGGCGTCGAGCCGCCCGGCCAGATCGGCCGCCACCTGCGCCGGGTCCACATCGCCGAAGAGCATGGGCACAATCCGGAAGTCGCCCAGCACCATCTGCAAGAAGGGCAGTTCAACCTCGAGCGAGTGCTCCGGCGCATGCGCCATCGGCGCCGCCTGATACAACTGGTCGTTGCGCAACATCGCGACAACCTGTTCCGTCGCCACCGGTACCTCTCCCAGGGGTGTCTCAAAGGCGCTGAAATTGCCCAGCGCGACCCCGTACACCGGCACATAGTGGGCCGGCCCCATCAGGTAGACCGTCCACCTGCGGCCAGGGGGCGTTGCCAGTGAGGCTACGCTCTTGAAGGCATAGGCGGCGATGGGGCCTGAGTAGATGTAACCCGCATGTGGGGCGATCACGGCGTGCGGAGAGTGACCATCGGCCAGCTTAGCCTCCTCCAGGTAGGTTCTCACAACCCGTTCGAGGGCAGTGCGGGTTCCCGGATAGAAGGTCCCGGCCACTGCCGCCGGGCGGGTCGGCAGAAGCGAAGCGTCTGGAAACATGACAATCACCTCGCAAGGCGGTGCTTGGCGCGGGCGGGCCCTTCGCTGCCCCTTCACTTCGCTCAGGGCTTCGGCTTAGGGTGACATTCCTTGCGCCCGTTCTGGGGCGACCACAACGGTTGCCTCTCCACCGCACTTTGCCCACCCCATTATAGCACACAACTGGCGGGTCACAAGTTCAGGCGGCGATAGCTCCCCGACCAATAGATGAGGGGAGGCTCGTCGCGCAGGACCCCCGCGGCCTCCACCTGGCCCACGTAGATGGTATGGTCGCCGCCAGGGTAGGCGGCATAAACGCTACAATCCAGGTAGGCCGTGCAACGGTCCAGGATCGGTGCACCGGTGGCGGCGGTAGAGAACGCCAGCCCGGTGAATCGGTCGGTGATTCCTTCCACCCGCCCGGCGAAGCGCTCGGATAGCTCAGCGTCGCCCTCGCCCAGGAAATTGACTGCAAAGCAGCCACCGCGCTGGATCAATTCGTGGCTATGCAGATCGGTACCAATGCAGACCAGCACCAGGGGAGGGGTAAGCGAGACCGAGCAGAAGGCCGATACTGTCAGCCCGTGGACCTCCCCGTCGGCGCGTAGGGTCACAACTGTGATGCCACTGGCGTAGCGGCGCATGACCTGTCTGTAGGCATCGGCGCTGATCGGCATGGCTAACCTCAGGTAGGATGTTACAGGCGAATTCGCTCCAGGTCAAGCGCAGCCAGGATCAGCGGAGCGATGCCCATCAGTTCAAACCCCGTTGGCCGTACGGCATTCGCCATGGACCGCTTGCCCACAAGGATGGTCGGCACAGGGTTCAGCGTGTGATGGCGGTGACTTAAATCCTCCAGGTTGCCGTGGTCACTCGTCACGACCAGCAAGTCGCGTGTGTCATCCCAGGCATCGAGCAAGCCACCCAGGACCGCGTCGAGTTGTTCCAGCGCAATCACAGCCTCCTCCAGCGAAGCCCGGTGGCCGAGGACATCGGTGGGCCAGTACTCGAAGAAGCTGAATTCATACTGTCGAGCTAACTCGGCCAGAGAGCTGCCTGCCTGGCGTAGCGTGAGCACGGGTACATCCGTGTAACCCAGTCGGCTGCGCCAACCGTCGCCGGTGAAATCGGCCGCCAGCGCTCGCCCGGCATAGAGGTCGTCAGCCGTGAACAGCGGCAATCCGGCCGCGGTCGCGGCCAGGGGCACCGCCGAAAGCAAACGGTGGCCCCGTTCGATTGAGGCAAAGTAGCCCGATGGGTAGGCGTTGAGCAGTGCGGCCCGCCGGCCGGCGGTGACGACGCGCCGGAAGAGCGTATCGCCCTCCAGCAGCCGCCGCAGTCGGGCGTCGGGCTTTGGACCCCAGTGCTCACCGATGATCTGGGCAGCATTGATACCGGTCAGAATCGTTGTCTGGCCGGTGGCACTTTGCGGCCGGCCAGGCACACCGAGCGTCGCGCCGGTGGGGATGAAGCCCGCCCGCTCGGTCACCATTGGCCCCGTCGTGCGGAGCAAGCGCTTCCCGTCCAGCAGGCTGCTCAGGACCGGCATCTCAGCCCGCGCCAACGGATTGACTGAGGGGTCGTCGTCGCCCAGGCCAACCCCATCAAGGAATAAGAGGAGCACCGACATCAGATGGAAGCAGGCTCCGAACTGGCCATACGTTGGAAGTAATACCAACCGGACGACGCGCCCCGTTCGCTGCCATGGCGCTCCCAGACCAACCGACAGCAATCGGCCAGGCTTTCTTTGACCTGGTCGGATGTCAGGCCGATGGTGCGGCTTCCCCGGCAGCGCGGGCCGAAAGCGTAAAGCAGATAATGGCCGCCCGGGCGCAAGAGACGGCGCAACCCGGCGATGTAGCGGCGACGTTCCGCCGGGCCGAAGCTATGAAAGCAGCCGATGTCCAGGCAGAAGTCAAACGGCTTGTTGAGGGAGGGATCGACATTGTGCTCGAGATTGAGTACGTTCGCCAGGACGAAGCGGGCCTGGATGCCGGCAGCCTGCGCTTTGCGCCGGGCACGCAAGAGAGCCAGCCAGGCGGCATCCACCCCAACCGCGTCGAAGCCATGCCGGGCCAGGTAGATCACGTTCGTGCCTGTGCCACAACCCAGGTCGAGGGCGCGACCGGGCGGCAGCGCGCCGCCCTCGACCAGTTCGATCAATTCCGGCGGCGTGATGCCCGTATCCCACGGTGGGTGGAGAAGGTAAGCCAGGTTCCAGTTCAAGGGATGTGCTCAGCTATCAGCCGGAG
>CADDZL010000189.1 GCA_902812335.1 Chloroflexota bacterium
GCGTCCACATCGGCGCGCGTGAGGGAGGTAAGGGCGATTTCATAGGCCAATCGTTCGCGGTCTAACTGCGCCAGGAGATGCATTAAACGCGTCGAGGTTTCTTCGCGGCGATAACTGGCAATGAGAAGCAGCGGGTGAGCCGCCAGGCGGCGCGCGAAGAAGTGCACAAAGTCGAGACTGGTCTCATCACTCCAATGGATATCCTCGATGATCAGCAGCAGCGGTTGGGACTGGGCCAGGCGTGTCAGAAACTGGGCCAGAGCTTCAAACAGGCGATGTTTCTCGGCTTCAGGGTCGAGCGCAGGTGTGGGCCGGATGTGGGGAAGAGAAAGTGTCAGTTCGGGGAGCAGCTTGACCAATTCCGATGCGAGTGGGCCGAGAAGTGTGCGTACCTCAGGTACAGGCCGCTCCGCGAAGAAGGTGCGCAGCGCGTCGATCAAGGGAGCATAGGGGAAGGATATATCCTGCTCGAAGCAGTGGCCTTGCAGCACAAGAAAGCCGCGAGCGGTGGCGTTTGATCGGGCCTCGGCGATCAAGCGCGACTTACCCACGCCCGCTTCGCCGGCGACGAGAGCGACTTGCCCTTGGCCGCGGCCAGCCCGGTCCAGCAGTTCGTGGAGCACCTCCAGGTAGGCGGTGCGGCCGATCAGAACAGGACAGATGACCGATCGCTCAAGCGGCATGGGCTGATATCCAGGAAAGGCCGCCAGTAGTCATCGAAATCGCGGAAGACTGTGGGCACATCAATAGCGCGCACTGCCACATCGCGTAAGGCCGAGGTGCGGAAAAACTCTGCCAGCGCCTCCGGTTGGCAGAGCGGGAAGCGCTGGCCCTCGTCCAACTCCTGGGCCGCAGGATCAAGTGCTACGGCTGCATCCCAGAAGCGGCGCATGAACTGCATCTCGCCTGCGTAGTCCCATACGTAGGCGGCCACCGTGCCGCCCGGCCGCACCACACGCGCCATTTGTGCCACGCCTCGGCTTGGCTCAGGTACAAAATTGAGGGCGAGACCGGAGACAACGGCGTGGTACACCGGCTCCTCGTGCAAGGCTTGAGCATCACCGATCTCAAAAGTAACCCGGTCGTCAGGCACCAACTGCCGGGCGAACTTGATATACTGCTCTGAAGGATCAATACCCTTGACGGCGCGGGGTGATGCAATCTGGAGAATCGCGTGGGTGAGCGCCCCGGTGCCGCAGCCGACGTCCAACCAGCGGCTCCCAGGCGGCACACCCAGCCAGCGCACGAACTCACGGGCCACCGGGCGGCTCCAGCGGCCTACATACGATTCGTAAGCAGCGCCGTTGGCCCAGATGTCCGCCTGCCCTGTAGTCGTCCGTTGCTGGTTCATAGCCCTTCCTCGCCCTTGCCGGATATATAACAGTACGGATGACGAGGCGACCAGACACATTGTAGCATAAAAACGACAAATTGGCTCACTATAGGTGAGAAATCGCCCCGCCAGCTTGGAGATAGAACATAACGAGTGGCCAGCGCGCCCTGCTTTCATGGGCCCGGCTCGATTGGGGCCTGGAATGCGGTGCGCCTGATGGCGGAGACGGTTGGGCTGGTGATCAGCCAGCAGCGGTATGCGTGGAATGGACACCGACTGGTTCGACGGCCAGCAACCCGCAGGCTTTGGCCGTCAACCAATACGTGGCTACGGGGAACTTCTTGTTGCTGTCGATCAACCCTTCGTCGCACAGCCGTGCCACGACCGCCGGCGAGACCGGGATGGGCGGCCCCTCCAATGGATGGAGTTGATATACTTTGTGGCCGTTCAGGTCTCGATGGGACTTCAGGCAGCAGCCCTCCGCCATGGCCAGCAACACATTCCAGTGCGCGCCAGCCAGTTTCATCATCGCTTGCCCCTCAGCCCAGCAGGTGGATGTACTCCCGCAGCTTGCGCTGATTGACCTTGATGTAGTCGTCCGGCACGATCTCATCCATCTCTTCTGGTGTCAGCCGGAAGCTGAGGATGGTCAGTGCATCCTGCGGCGATTGTCCGTAGGCCAGTTTCTTCTTGCCGTTCTTCAGAGTGAAGAGGTACATGTAATGGGGATTGCTGAAGCTACTCATCTCGAGGTGACCTCCTCCGCCGCCAGGTGCCGCGCGTCCCTGTCGGCATCAGGCTTTGCTGAGCGCATCCATGAAGTAGCTGCTCCTGCGCCTGGCCAGCTCCGGCAGCCCCTTGTTGATTTCGTCGTCATACTTGCCGGAGAGCAATTCCCGGTAAAACTGGTAATCAATCCCCTTGACTTTCTCATCGTCGGGGAAGCGGTGGTAGTTCTCTTTGGTCATCAGGCTCTTGCCCTCCGCAATGAGTTGGTAGCCCAGAGCCGAGCCCGGATAGGGGGCATAGAAGGCGATGGAGGGCATGACACGGCGCATGTACTTGAGCATACGCATGGTCTTGAAGGCATCCTCGCGGGTTTCGCCGGGGATGGCGAGCATGATATTTGACCAGAAGATGGGGGCGGGTTTGCCCTGGCGTTCCAGGTCATCGGCGATGCGGTGGAGCAGATCGATAGTGAAGTAGTTATCTTCTTCTGTGCACTCTTTATTCAGGATCTTCAACACACGGTCGCTGCCCGATTCAAAGCCGATAGAGATGGTCATCCAGTTGGTCTCACGGATCAGGGCCTCAAACAGGTGAGGCCACTGGCGCACGGTGTCGGCGCGCGCCGCCGCCCAGTACGGCCACAGCTTGTTGGCCTTGCGTGGATACTTCTCGATCCATTCTTCCAGCCAGCTCGGATTCTGGAAGAACATCGAATCGTGAATCACGACTGAGCCCACCCCATATTTGCGATCCAGGTAATTCAGTTCGTCAATGACCATGTCCACGGGCCGGCGACCCATGTTGGGGATGTAGGAATTCTCGTTACAGAAGACACACTGCCAGGGGCAGACGCGGCTGGTCAGGATGGTGGCTACCGGTGCCGGCCCCCAGCCGCACTCGGGCTCCAACGGCCAGTGGAAGCGGCGGGCCAGCTTGCGGCTGGCCGGCTTCGGCCAGAGCGTCCGGTCTATCATCGGCCACTCCGCCATGGTTCTGGCACCCCGGCCCGGCACAACGCGGGGGAAATCCTGTGGATGCGTGACCAGATCAACGATGACTTCCTCTCCGGGCCCCTGGCAGATCTTATCGAATTCCTCGACGGCGAGCATCTCGTCCAATGCCACCGCGGCATGCATACCACCGGTCAGGACGAGGCCATGGGGATTCACCTGTTTGAAGATCTTGGCGGCGCGGTAGGCCACAGGGAAGGTGTAGCTCCTGACATTCATGATGAGCATGTCATAGCCGTGCAACTTCCTCTGGAGTTGGTCCCACGAGGTGCAGGCGCGGGTGGAGACGATGTCCGTCATCACGCCATTCTGGTGCAGGATGGTCCGCAATAGACCTAGGCCGTGATCTTGCCACTGTTCGTGCGGGCCGGCCGGGTTGACCAGGTCGCCCAGGTCACCCAAGTCCAGCCACAGGCGCTGCGATCCTCCCTGGTCTGAGGGAGGTGTACGCTTAGGCCACACGAAGCGAAACATTTGTCTGTCTCCTGGTCCAGTTATGTAGTGAGTCTCGACAGGGTCGAGCTTGAGATCAAGAGGTGCCCCCACCGGCTGGCTGCTGGAACGGCCGGTAGCCGGTCAAACCGGTGCGGCATCGTGCCGGTGGGCGACCCCCTGCTCACTGTAGCGCCGGCACAGATAGACCTCCCGCCCCATCACGTTCGGTCAGGAGATCGACTAGCCTTCCTAATGCCCGCAGGTGCTGCTATCACTGGCCGAGGTGCTGCTGGCGGTTCGGAAGGAATGCCCGCAGCCACAAGTGGAAATGGCATTGGGGTTCTCGATCCGGAAGCCACCTCCCATCAGGCTGTCAATGTAATCGATCTGCGCCCCTTCAATATACATCAGGCTCATGGGGTCCACGAACAGGCGGACCCCATCCGTCTCGAACACATGGTCGGTCTCACGGGGCTGGGCTTCGAAAGCCATGCCATATTGCATGCCGGAGCAGCCACCGCCGGCCACAAACACGCGTAGGCCATGCGTCGGCAGGCTGCGTTCGTGCAGCAAGCTCTGCAGCTTCTCGGCCGCTCTTGGGGTTAAGCTCACGCCTTCTGTCTTCTCCAGTACTGCCATCAATCCTTCCCCCTTTCTGCGGTGTGTTTCCTGTATTATGCGACTTAGGATGTCCTCATTCTAGCATTGATTCTGGCGCATGTCAATAAAGAAGACGCGGGATATCATAAATATTCGGCTGTCATGCTGCCGCGGGCTCAGGGTCGGGGATGAGATAGGCGCAGCTCGACGCGCCCTCCACCACCCGACATACGCGCTGCACCGGCACGCCGCGCATCAGTTCGGCGACCAGCCTGAAGTCCAGGGCACATAGTTCGGAATGGCCCATAGCAATCTCCCGGTAAGGGCAGTTGCAGGTGTGCAGCAGGTAGCCCTCACCGCAGCGTTCCCAGCGGGCCATGTAGCCCTTCTCGGACAAAAAGATCGTCGCGCGGTCCAGGTGCTCAGGCAGAGTCTCGCCGGGAGCGGGTGAGGGTGCTGTGGCGGCAACATCTTGCCCGATGCCCTCGAAGAAGGCATTCACCCAAGGCGGAGCGAATTGGCTACGGATGCGGTCGAGGATAGCCTCAACCAGGCCTGAGTAGTTATTGGGAAAGTAGGCGGCGGCTGCCTCGGTCAGGCTATAGACATAGCGCGGCCGGCCGGGGGTAGCCCGGCGGCGCACCTCGCACGCCTGCACCAGGCCCCCATCGCGCAGGATATCCAGATGGTGGCGCACGGTGACGGGGGTCAATGCGAGCTGGCGACTGAGATCGTCTACGGTCGCCGGACCTGTCACCCGTAGAATTTCCAGAATACGCTGGCGTGTTGCTTGCACCGCATCCTCAACCCCCTGGTCATTCTATCACTGCGCGGGATATTTGTCAAACGACCGTCATCATAATTCGCTGGTACCAAAGGCCTATTCACGCAGCGGCAGCGAGCCCTTATAATCTAACCGAATTATAACCGAATTCAACGTTGTTCTAACAATACATACTAGCAGCGCGAGGGGGGCGGCCTCGGCGCACACGAAGAGATGGATAGCCAGGGATGGATGAGCTGAAACGAAAAGGTATCGCGGCATCACAACTGCGCGTGCTTAGCCTGAGTGATGTTTTGACCATCGATCGGGCCCTGGCTGAGGTCTGCCCTTTTGGTGAGGTGCGGCTGATTGTCAGGCGAGGCCGCCTCCGCTTCATCGAGAAGATCGAGAGCCTGGCCGTGCCTGAGGCGGGGGAGGGTGAGCGCGAGACTCAGTAGTTCACAGCAGTGTCACTCTGAGCAGCGAAGAGTCCCTTGGAGACCTGATACCTTTCCTGACCTGGTTAAATCTGGTTTAGGCGGCCTGGCCTGATGACATCCCTCGAGGGCCCGTCGCGATACTCAGCGGATCTGGCAGAGGTGTGGAACACCCGGGAGCCGCCTTATGCGTTTCAGGTAGTGGATGACTCAGTTGACGGGTGGGATCCGAAAGTTGATGGCTAACAGAGCAAGGGGATGGACCTTGCTGTTACTATTGGTTGGTTTCCTGATGCTACACGACATCTGGCTTGATGCTACCCAAATCAACCTGGCCAATATTGCCCTGACGAAGGCTCTGCGCACACCGCAAGAGCTTGGCCCTGTCTTGACAGCCCGGTTGGCCCAAGCCGATACCGGGACGGCACGTTTGGCCCGGGCGCGGGGCGTCGTGCTGCTATTGGCAGGCCAACCTGTGTTGGCTGTGGCGGCATTCGAGCGTGCGGCCGTGCTGGAAGACCAGGCTCCGGACCCGGTTACCCAGATGTGGTTGGGCGAGGCCTACCGGACTATGGGCGATCTCGAAGATGCCATCGTTGCCTGGGATCGGGCCGGTGGTGTAGATATGCTGAATCGCAAAGGTGATGAACTGCGCGCGGCCGGCCAGCTCCCGGCTGCTGCCACCGTCTTCCAGACCATGACGCAACGATATCCTGCTGTTGCCGCGGGCTACGCCGGCCTGGGCCTGGTGGCCCTCGACCGGCTGGACTGGTCGGCGGCTGAGCGCTGGTTTAGCCAGGCGCTGGCCCGCGATGCAGACCTGCCGTCGGTGCGCACGGGCCTGGCCACTGTCTACATCCAGACCGGGCGCTACGACCAGGCTCGTACTCACCTGGAACGGGCTATAGCCCTCAGGCCGGACAACCGCCTGGCCTACCTGCTGATGGGCGATACGTACGCGCGCCAGGGTGATTACATGGCAGCCCGCACCTGGTACAGCCAGGCCGCGGAACGCTTCCCCACCAGTGCTGAACCCGACACCCGCCTGGCGCTGCTGGCGCTGGACGAGGGCCGGCTGGAAG
The DNA here is from genome assembly GCA_902812335.1 of Chloroflexota bacterium. Taxonomy (GTDB): domain Bacteria; phylum Chloroflexota; class Anaerolineae; order DSLN01; family DSLN01; genus DSLN01. The sequence continues at coordinate 6,390 of CADDZL010000189.1, forward strand.
ACGCTTTCGCTGCCCTGGATGAAGCCGGCCGCAAGGATCCGGGCGATCATCAGCGTCAGATCGCCCTATCACGCGCTTATCGGCTGGCGGGCCGGCCCGAACTGGCGCTGGCCGCGCTGGAGCAGGCGACGGCCCTGGCCCCGAACAACCTGTGGACCTGGGTGTGGCTGGCCAACGC
>CADDZL010000190.1 GCA_902812335.1 Chloroflexota bacterium
CTATTACCCCATGGACTTGCGAGAGCAGGTGGACCATGTGGGGACCGCGCTGCGCCAGATGCGCAATGTGATCGCGGCAGCACAGGCCGCCGGCGTTGAACGCCTGGTGTATACCAGCTCCTTAAGCACAATCGGCCGGCCCAGCCGCCCCGACGAATTGGCGACGGAGGCCGACTGGTATCAGAGCGGCCAGGCCCGCCATCCCTACTGGGAAGCCAAACTGGTCCAGGAACAGGAGGCTCTGCGCGCCAACGCGAATGGGCAGCAGGCGGAGTCGCCCCTGAGCGTCATCGTCCTCAATCCGACCGCCGTCTTCGGCCCCGCCGACATCAAGCCGACGACCGGCCAGGCGGTGCTGATCGCCTTGCGGCTGCGCTGCTGGCTGAGCCTGGAGGGCCGGGTCAATGTGGTGGACGTGCGCGACGTGGCCGCCGCCCATGTCGCCGCTGCCGAGCGGGGCCGGCCGGGCGAACGCACGATCCTCGGCGGCCATAACGTGACCATCGAACAGTTCGTGCGGGCGATTGCCGCAGCAGCCGGGCTGGCGCCACCGCGCCTGCGCCTTGCACTTGGCTGGCTGTATGGCCCTGCCTGGCGGAGCGAGCAGTTCGTCTCGCGCCTGTTTCCCCATACTGCTCATCTCTTGATCTATGCACTCGAAACCCTGCGCTTGGGCGGCTGGTTCGATTGTCGCAAAGCCCAGGCCGAGTTGGGCCTGTGCCCCCGTCCACTTCAGCAAACCCTTAACGATACGGTCGCCTGGTTCCGGCAGCATGGTTACATTTGAACCCGGTCTCTCACCTCACCTCCCATTCCCCTTTCGCCGGGCTGGGGGAGAGGGGGCATGGAAGGAAAGCGCTCTGATATGAACCTGACCATCCTGCACACCAATGACATACATGGCCGCCTGAGCCGGATGCCCCGGCTGGCAACGCTCATCCAGTGGGAGAAGGAGTCGCTGCCCCAGGGGACGCCGGTGCTGCTGCTCGACGCCGGCGACTCAAGCGAGCGCACCACCTGGGAGAGCGATGTCACCAAAGGCCGGGCGAACTTCGCCATGTTGGAGGCTATGGGCTACCAGGCGACGACGCTGGGGAACGGTGAGGCCCTGCAATGGGGCCGGGCGGCGCTGGCGCGCCTGGTTGCCGGTACCCATATGCCGGTGCTGGCAGCCAACCTGCTTGACCTGCGCACGGGCGAACCGGCCGTGCCGGGGCTCAAAAGCCACACCTGGTTTGATTTCGATGGCTTCAAGGTCGCCGTGATCGGGGTGACAGCGCCTATGGCCGGCGGCTACGAGCGTTTCGGCCTGACCGTCGCCGATCCGGAGCCTATCCTGCGCCGGCTCATCGAACAGGTACGGGCCGAGGGCGCGAAGCTGGTCGTCCTGCTTTCCCACCTGGGGTACGTTCCTGACGAACAGCGCACCGACCCGAACTTCGTGGGCGACTACCAATTGGCACCACGCCTGACAGGGCTTGACGTTATCATCGGTGGGCACACCCACTGGCTGTTGGAGGAGCCGGTGAAGCTGGGCGACGCCATCGTCGCTCAGGCCGGTGAGTTCGGCTATTACCTGGGGCGGCTCGACCTGACACTGGATGACGCCAGCGGGCGTGTGCTGGAGTTCCGGGGGCATCTGATCCCGGTGACGGCGGAGACGCCGGGCGACCCGACCGTCGCGGCGGTCCTTGACCTGGTGCGGGAGGAGGCTGGGCGGCTGCTCGACCGCGTGGTCGGCCAGGCGGCTGTGCCACTACCGACAGCGACCGACGCCGAGTCACCGCTGGCAAACCTCGTCGCTGATGCGCTGCGCCAGATTTGCCAGGCCGATCTGGCGATCCTGTTTAGCGGTTTTATCGCCTCGGGCCTCCCCGCCGGCCCCATCACCCGCCGCGCGCTGTATGAGGCCCTGCCCGGCACATCGCACGTCACGGCAGCCGGGATCACCGGTGCGCAGATTCAGCGCCTGTTGGAGAGAATGTTGACGCCTGAGCACGTACATCAGCCGGCCGAGGTGTTGCGCCACCAGCGCCCGTTAGGGCTGCCGGCCGTCTCGCATGGTGTTCAGGTGGTCTACAATCTGGATGCGCCGCCCGGTGCGCGCCTGGTGGACGTGCGCCTGGAGGGTGCACCGCTCGACCCGGCCCGAACCTACCGCCTGGCGAGCACCTACTATACGTTAAACGACCTGGGTGATGTGCCCGACTATGGCTACGTCATCCTGGAACCCGGCCAGGACCTCGAACTCATCCGCATCGAGGATGTGTTGTGGGAGATCATGGAGGATTGGGTGAAGACCCAACCACCGCTACAGGCCGAGGTCGAGGGACGGCTGGTAGCGGCAACATAGTACGATGATTGAGGCTCTGCGCCAATTCTTCAGTCTCAATAAGATTATCGTCCTGTTCATCTATGGACTGGTCTTCTTTGTCCTGGGCCTGGCGATTGCGCTTCAGTCGCGGCGCTACAGCCGCCTGGACCTGGCCCGCTCGTTGGGCTGGCTGGCCGCGTTTGGCCTGACTCATGGGCTGCATGAGTGGGGCGACATCTTCATCCCCATTCAGGCCACTTACCTGGAGGGGCCATTGGTCCGGTTCCTCCAGGTGTTGCAAGTGGTGCTCCTGGCGGTCTCGTTCGCCTGCCTGCTTCAGTTCGGCGTCAGCGCGTTGCGCCCATTGCAGGGGCGCTGGCGCTGGCTGGCGGGCGTGCCGGCCGGGTTGCTGGTGGCCTGGGGGTTGTGGTTCTTTTATCCGGGGTTGCAATTGGCGCCCGACCTGGATACCTGGTTGCGCCAGAGCGCTATTCTGGCGCGCTACCTGCTGGGATTCCCCGGCGGGCTGCTGGCTGCTTATGGCCTGCGCCATCAGGCGCTGACCCGCATCGCGCCGATGAACCTGCCCTATATCGTGCGCACACTCCGCGTGGCCGGGCTGGCGCTCGTGGCTTACGCCTTCCTGGGCGGCCTGATCGGGCCGCCGGGCGGGTTCTTCCCGGCGAACGTCCTGAACAACGATACGGTTGAGGCGACACTGGGCACGCCACCGCCGGTGCTGCGTTCGCTGGTCGGGCTGGTCATGGCTATGACCGTGATCCGGGCGCTGGAAGTATTCGATGTCGAAGTGGAGCGCCGCATTGAGGAGGTGGAGCAGGCCCAGATCGTGGCAATGGAGCGCGAGCGCATCGGCCGCGAATTGCACGATAACGTCATCCAGACGATCTACTCGGCCGGGCTGATCGTGGAAACGGCCCGCCGCAAGCTGGCCCCGGATGACCCGCTGGCGCTGCGGTTGGAGCAGGCCATGACCGCCCTCAACGAGGCCATCCGCGACCTGCGCCGTTACATTCTGGAGCTGCGCCCGGAGCCTGGGACCGAGAACCTGGCCGAGGGTCTGCGCCGGCTGGCCGAAGATGTCCACTTGCGCTCGTTGGTGGAGATCAATTTGCAACTCGACCTGCCCGAGGGCATCGGCCTGTCGCCGGTGCGGGCCGGCCATGTGCTGGCGATCGCCGGCGAAGCGCTCTCGAACGTGGCGCGCCATTCTCGTGCCCGGCGGGCGCAGCTCCATGCCTGGCGCGAGGACGGCCGGCTGCACCTGGTGATACAAGATAACGGCATCGGTTTCCCCCAGGGGATGCCGATGGATAGTACATCCGGCCTGACTGGCGGGCTGGGCCTGCGCAATATGCGTGACCGCGCCCGCCTGCTGGGGGGCGAGCTAAGGGTGGAGAGCCAGCCCGGCCGGGGGACGACGGTGATGCTAGACGTGCCCTGGGAGGAGCCTAAATGAAAACTCTACGGGTTATGCTGGTGGATGACCACGAGGTCGTGCGGCTGGGCCTGGCGGCCCTGCTCCAGGACCAGCCGGGCGTGAGCGTGGTGGCCGAGGCCGGCTCAGCCGAGGAGGCGATTCGGGCCGTCGAGCGGACACAGCCCGACCTGGTCCTGATGGACATCCGCCTGCCGGGAGAGAACGGCATCGCGGCCTGCCAAACGATCACGACGCGCTGGCCGCAGACAAAGGTCATCATGCTGACGTCTTACGCCGACGACGACCTGATCTTTCAGGCGCTTCAGGCCGGGGCAGCCGGCTACGTGCTCAAGCAGGTCGGCAATGAGGAGCTGTTACGCGCCATTGAAGCGGTGCGGCAGGGCGAGGCGCTGCTTGACCCGGCGGTGACGCGGCGGGTGATCGAGCGGGTGCGCCAGCGTGAGCGCGAGGCCGAGACAGCCGCGTTCCGCGACCTGACGGAGCGCGAGCTAGAGGTGCTGGCGTTAATGGCCGAGGGCAAGACGAACGCGGAGATCGCCGAGGCACTGACGTTGAGCGAGAAAACGGTGCGCAACCATGTGAGCGTGATCCTGGAGAAGCTAGGGGTGAGCAACCGCATCGAGGCGGCCACCTACGCCGTGCGCCACAACATCAGGCGGCTGGTACCCAAGATCGGTGGGCAGTAGGCAGTAAACAATGAGCAGTGGCCAGATTGCTGCCCACTGCTCATTGCCCACTGCCCACTAATGTCTAGCCGCCTTTAATGAATTCGAACACCGGCGGGAAGGTCAACAAAATCCCTACCACGATCAGGACCAGCGTGGCGACGAAAAGCTTGCCCAGGTCCACTTCTTTATTCTTGAGGGCCGCGTTCAGTCCGGCCCAACTGAGCAACCAGACGATAACCGCCACGCCTGTCTTGCCGCTCAGTGGCCCCACCGGGCCGACCCATTTCAAGGAGTTCGCTAGCGAATCGCTGACCTCGGCCGCGGTGGTCATGATGCCGATGAACAGGGCGCCGATGCCGCCGGCCAGCATAGCGGCCCCGGCTACGCCCGTGGCGAGCACCGTTGCCTCTGTCTTGGCCTCTTCGGCGGTTCGGGCCTGCTCTTTTGTCACGGTTAGAGTAGCCATGTGATGATCTCCTTTCAGCAATTCCGTTAATGTATCGGCGCGGCTTTGGTGATCAGCGCACCGAACAGGCCGGCGATGCCGGCGGTGACAAACGCCAGGGTGAACAGGGTCATCAGGGTGGTGCGCAGACGCGGGTTCTGGCTAATCTGCGGACCATAGCGCCAGACGATGTAGGCCACAACTGTCGCCAGGATGGGCGCGATCCAGGCGATGTGTTCCTTCCACTCCATGCCGAAGTTGTGCCAGGCGGCCAGGCCTGGATTGGCCGTCAGGAACGAGCGGGGGTACAACGACAGGTCGGTAGTGCCCTTGGGCGGTGTGGCGCGGTACCAAGGGTATACAATGTAAGTGCCGGTGATGACCGTCAACCAGGCGACCACGGCCATCACGGTCGTGCCGATGTTCAGGCGGCGGATGCGTTCGCGGATGCCGCTGAGGGTGACCAGTTCCGGCCGCAGGCTATACAGCTCGGCTATCCCGCCAGCGAAGGCCAGCAGGAAGAGCGCCCCCAGGGTCATCCCATGCACCAGGCCCCAGACTTCACGGCTTGTCAATGACATGGTTTATTCCTCCTCTTTGATGTCGTTGACCTCAGTATAGTGGAAAGGCAGGCGCAGTTGAAGGGTCAGGTGTCCCGACTATAGTAGGACACTTGACCCCTTTTATCTGGGCAGGGAGACGCTGGCCTCAACCAGGCGTCTCCCCTTCACTACGTTCAGGGCTGGCCCTGGGCGAAGCGAAGCCTCTCGCCCTGTGCTGGCGAGAGGCTTCGCTTCGCCCAGCATGACAGATGATCAAGTCCTAATGGCTGGCCCCGGTTGCGGGCGGTGAGTAAACGTCCGGGTCCCAGTCTCCGTCCACCATCAGCGTGCCGGCCGCGCCTTTGGCCACGCGATAGAGCGCATGATCCACCAGGAGGTACTGACCTGGCTCGTTCAGCTTGAATTCGAAGGTCGTGACCGACCCCGGCGGTACATAAATGGTCTCCTCGTTCGCGGTATAGGTCTGGGGTGAGCCAGAGTAAACCTTGTCGAAGACCTCGCCGATGATGTGGAAGTTAGAGCCGATATTCGGCCCACCCACGCCGAAGAACAGGCGGACGGTCTCGCCGACCCTGGCGTGCAGGGGATGGAGTTTGGTCAGCGCGTCAACGTGTCCGTTGAAGGTAAAGTACTCCGGTTGCTCGGCCAATGCTTTAGGCGCACTGAATTCCTGGTGGCCTTTGTCGCCAAAGGCGCCGGTCGTGTACCACTCTCCCTGCATGACATAGAATTCCCGGTCCACTTTGGGCAGGCCGCCGGCCGGCTCGACCACGATAGCGCCATACATCCCCTGGGCGATGTGGTGATAGGGCGGTGGGAAAGCACAATGATAGACGTAGGCACCGGGATTGAGGGCTTTGAACGTAAACGTCTTGGTCTCGCCCGGTGCAACCCTGGTCACAGCAGCGCCGCCGCCTGGGCCATTGACAGCGTGCAGGTCAATGTCGTGGCTGGCCTTGTTCTCCGACGGGTTGACCAGGGTCACCTGCACCGTATCACCCTCCATCACCCGCAGCAAGGGGCCAGGGACGGTGCCATCAAACGTCCAGAAGGTATAGGTCGTCCCATCGGCGATCTCGGCCGTGAGTTCCTTGATGGTTAAGTTC
>CADDZL010000191.1 GCA_902812335.1 Chloroflexota bacterium
GGGCAACGGTCGGCGGCATCGAGGTCGGCTGGCCGCTCGGAGTCACGCCGGTGGGCAGCGGGGGCACGGTCGCGACGGCGACGGGTGTTGCCTGGGCCGGCTGGGCGCGGCTGGCTGCAGCGGATTCATACAGCGCACCGGTGCCGAACCCCGCCAGGAAGGCCATTCCAGTGAGCACGGCTACCAGGATGGCGACCAGGCCGATGCGCAGGAGGGTGTTAATCCATTGATGATTCATCATCGTTGTTCCCTGTTCTACCTTCGTTCAATTCCACCTGTGTGGGCACTTAGTCATCCGCCCCTACTTTGCTTAAAGATAACTCACGGCACGTGCAAGCTGGGCATCCTCCGGGCCGGGTTCACCGGCGTGTGCCTCTCCTTCCTGGAAGATGTCTGGGCTTAGCCCGGCGCCATCCAGGCTATGGCGTCGTGGTGTTAGCCAGCGCGCGGCAGTCACGTGCAATGACGAGCCGTCGCTGAGTTCAAAGATGAGTTGGACGGAACCTTTGCCGAAGGTGGTCTCGCCGATGAGCGTAGCCCGCCCATAGTCCTGCAAGGCAGCAGCGACGATCTCGGCGGCGCTGGCTGTGCTGCGGTTAACCAGCACGACCAGAGGCAGGTCCGTCGCCAGGCCGCCGGTCCCAGTACGGTAAGTCTCTGTGGGCGCGTCACGGCGCTCTTCGTAGAGGACGACCTGATCGCTGAGAAACTCACCGGCCACATCCACCGCGGCCTGGAGCAGGCCACCGCCGTTGTTGCGCAGGTCGAGCACCAGCCGCCGGACGGCGTGGCTGCGCAGGTCGCGCAGTGTCTGGCGCAACTCGGCATCAGTGCGGTCAGAGAAGCGGCTGAGGGCGATGTAGCCGATGCTGGGGTCTTGATCCAATTGGCGCCAGGTGACCGAGGGCAGTTCGATCTCGGCGCGGACGATGGTCACGAGAACCACCATCGGCCTGGAGCCCGGTGCCGGCTCAGGCTTCTGCAGGCTCAATGTCACCGGTTGGCCAACCGGGCCGCGCAGCCAGGTGGTGATCGCCTCCAGGGTGAGCGTTGGCGTTAGCGGGAATCCGTCCAGCGCCAGGAGCACATCGCCGTCGGTGACGCCGGCGCGGGAGGCGGGCGAGTCGGGCAACGGATGCAAGATTACCCGGCCTTTGGCATCTCGCGACAGGTTGACGCCGATACCGCCAAAGCTGCCGTGCAACTCGGCCTTTTCCAGGGCGTGGGGTTGAGGCTCAACCAGAACTGTATAGGGGTCCCTGAGCGTGGCGAGTGCACCCTGTAGGGCAGCGTAGGCCAGTTGGCGGTCCTGGGGCAGCGGGCCGTAGAATTCTCCCCGCACGGTATGCCAGGCCTCCCAGAACGGGTCAAAGCCAGAGTCGGGCTGAAGTCCGGTAGTGGTGCCGTCGCCTGAAAGCGTGGTGGCCCGCGCCGGATGACTGGAGACATAAAACCCGGCCGCGTAGGCCAGCCCCAGGCAGAGCACCAGCAATGCCAATAGGGGGAACCTGTACGGGTTCCCCCTGATGGCTGTCGTCGCGTTGATCCGACGGCCAGTAGACTCAGGTAGCTTCTTCTCTACAGACACCGCCTCTTCGCTGGGACCTACCTATGGTTCTGAGTTGGGTCGTGCCCGAAACCGGCCTGCGCCAGCATGACGATGATGATGGACAGCAGTCCGGCGTTCACCAGGGCGGCTGGTTGCTGCATCTGTAGCCAATGTTGCAGCACCGGCTCGCGGACCAGATGCAGGCGATAGCCGACCAGCCCGTAGGCAACGAAGGAGAACATAGCCCAGGCGCTGGGCACGATCAACAGCCGAGCCAACCAGACGGATAGCGCCACCCCGCGAAGGCGCACGTCCAGGGCAACCAGCATGGCCGAGGCCAGGATAAACAGGGCCCCTAGACTTAACCAGATGACACTAGTACTGCGTGGTGCCACTTCACCAAAGAAGGAATTCAGCATCCCCAAGAGACCTAGCCCCGCATAGGCCAGCGCCGCCTGCCGTAAACGCTGCCGGCGGTCGTTTACCTGTATCGCTTGCTCAGAGGAGATCAGTTCTGTGCTCATGCTCGTCGCAAATAGTGGTGACCCACGTGATTCAGTATAGCGGAGGTTGCTTCGGCTGGCAAACTCATCCTGGGATTGACGATTTTAGATTTAGGGTTTAGGATTTTAGATGGGGGATTTCGAGTGACCCTGCCATCTTCGTCGTCCGTCGTTCGCCATGACTGAGCCCGTCTATCTGAGCCTGCTGCACTCCGGCGAATTGGCCGAGCGCGTCCGCCAGGCCTACCGTCACCTGGAAGCTTGCGATTTGTGCGCCCGCTACTGTCGTGTAAACCGGCGGGCCTCGGTGCGCGGCGCGGTCTGCCGTACCGGCGAGCGAGCCATCGTGGCCAGCTATGGCCCGCACCACGGCGAGGAGGATGTGCTGCGCGGCTGGCGCGGCTCCGGCACGATCTTCTTCGCCTGGTGTAACCTGCGCTGTGTGTTCTGCCAGAATCATGACATCAGCCAGGCGCCCGCCGGTAGCGAGGTCGAACCGGAGGAGTTGGCGACGATCATGCTGAGTTTGCAGGCGCGTGGCTGCCATAACATCAACCTGGTCAGCCCCAGCCACGTTGTCGCGCCGATCCTGGCGGCGGTGCTCATCGCTGCCCAGGCCGGTCTGCGCCTGCCCCTGGTGTACAACACCGGCGGCTACGATAGCCTGGAGGCGCTCGCACTCCTGGACGGCGTGGTGGACATCTATATGCCCGACATGAAATACAGCGACGCCATGGTGGCCCAGCGCTATTCTAAGGTGCGCGACTACCCGGCGGTCAACCGGGCCGCGGTGAAGGAGATGCACCGGCAGGTGGGCGACCTGGTCGTGGACGCCGAAGGCATCGCCCGGCGGGGACTGCTGGTGCGTCATCTGGTGCTGCCGGGCGGGCTGGCGGGCACGGGCGAGGTGGTGCGCTTTCTGGCGGAGGAGATTTCGCCTAATACCTACTTGAACCTGATGGCGCAGTACCATCCCTGCCATCGGGTCGGGCTCTATCCGGAACTCAACCGGCCCATTACCCGGGCTGAGTATCAAGAGGCGGTGCGGCTGGCATTGGCCGCCGGCCTGACGCGGCTGGATGTGCGCTCCTGGTAATTAAGCCAGAAAGCGCCTATACTTCCCGTTATGAAGCTAACACACTCTTTGATCTGGCCGATCATCGTCGGCCTTGTGCTGCTCGGCCTCGTGGCCTGCGGGCCGGTGCCGGTCGCCGCTAACATGACCCCCCTGCCCCCGGTCTCGCCTGCGGCGTCGGCCACGCCAGCACCGAAACTGTCGCCCACAGAACTGAAATACCGTCTGCTTGACGAATTCGCCCCACTGTTTTACTGCGATCCCGACCTGTACCCGGTAGCCAGGCAACTGACCGATGAGGAGTTCGCTCAACGCTTTGCGGCCATTCGGAGCAATTCAGAGGAGTTCCAGGCGATTGTGCGGCATAACCACCTGGAAGGCGTGGCCGCTCTATCTGATGATCAGAAGCGCCTGATCTATGCGGAGCACAAGAAACTCAACGCTATCACCCTCGAACCGGCCGGAGATCAATACACCTTCAGTCTACACACCGCCGGCGACGGGAAGAATGGGTTCGCCATCGAGGGTACCATCGCTCAGAACGGTGCCATCACGGTCTCTAAGAAAGAGCCCTCCGTCAATGCCTGCCCGATCTGTCTGGCGGGCGACACACGCATTGATACTCCCCAGGGATGGGTGCCGGTGAAGGACTTGCGCAAGGGGATGGAAGTCTGGACCGCCGATGCCTCAGGTGCCCGTCGCGTGGTCGTCATTGCGGAAACTGTGAAGCGGCCGGTTCCTCTTGACCATCCCATGATTCATCTGGTCCTCGGCGATGGGCGTGAGTTGTTCGCCGCGGCGGGCCACCCGCTGTCAGATGGGCGGCTGCTGGGCGCTCTCTCTGCTGGCGACAGGGTAGATGGTGCCCGCGTGATCAGGGCTGACCGTGTTGTGTATAAGGAGGGGGCGACCTATGATATTCTGCCTTTCGGCAGCACCGGCCTATACTGGGCTAATGGCATACTCCTGAAGAGTACCCTGAGCCCCTCTTCGGCGAGCAGCAATTGAAAGAAACTTCAGCCCAAAGCCGGCTCTAAGCCGAAGCTCTGAGCGAAGCGAAGAGGCAGGGCCCTGGCCGAAGGCCGTGCGCGCCGGCGGTTACCTCTGCGGCGGCTCTGGCTTCTGCCAGCGAGCGAGCGGCCGGCGCTGCCCCGGCTGTGCCTTGATGCCGGTTGCCGGTCCGTCATCTGGCTCCACCAGTTCGATCTGGATGCGGGCCGAAGTATCACCGATGTGGAAGATCAGCCCTTGGGCTGGCTTGAGCCGGATCGCGTCCGGTTGGAAGCCCTGCGCGCCGCAACGCACCTCTACCGGTTCCGGTGGGCGGTAAGGCGTGTCACCGACGACCGGGTAGGATACCCGGATCTCCCCTTTGGCACCGGTCGGCGCGTTCAGCAACGAGTATCGGCCGGGGCGGAGCAGGGTAACAGTGAAGATATCGCCGTTCTGCATTCGGCGGCTGTCGAACAATGGCGCTTGGTCCTTAGCACCCGGTGCGTGGACCTGCACGGCGATACCGTCTGGTCCGCTTGGCGCGTGGAAGAGCGCGTATCCCCCGGCAGCGACCTGGGGTGCTTCCTGGGGGACTGGGGCAAGCCGGCCTGGGGAGGTGAGCGCGCGGCCCAGGTCAACGTGCACCTGGGTGGGCAACGCTGCCGGCGCCGCCTGTGGACCGGCAGCCATTGCCGGGCCGGCAGACGGCTGCGCCGCGCCCGGCAGCACGCGCAGCGACAGGGTGTGGGCCGGCTGTTCCTCGCGTAGGATAATCACGTGATGTTCGCCGGGCTGGGTGAAACGATGCACCACTGCGGCCAGCCCGCTGAGCGAGCCGCTGTCAAAGCGGGTCTGATTGATCACTTGCGGATTGGTCAGGAGGTTCATGGCTATGCTCCTACTTTCGCTTGCAAGACCATCTCGTCGGCGTTGATCTGGACGTTCAGGTCGCGGACGGGGATTTTGACCGGGATGAGCGCGACGGGCGTCACCTGCGCCTGCATGATCGGGAACGGGTCTTCTTCCTGGAGAAGGGGCGTATCTTGGGCCAGAAACCGGGCCAGGGCGGTCGTGACCAGGTCGAAGAGGTTGAGGTCAACGCCGAGCAAATTCGACAGCCAGTCAATGATGTCGCCCGGGATGCCCAGAATGGTGCGGATGATGCTGATTGCCCCGCCCAGGATCGACTTGATCAGATCCCTGGCCCACTGGGGCAGGAAGCCCAGCACACCATCTACCGCAGCGTCTACGGCGGCGGTCAGCAGGTCGGCGACAAAGTCGGGGATGTCAATAAACTCGACATGCACGAACAGTGGGTCGAGGAAGACGGCCCACTCGTTAGGGATTCCGGCATCTTCGGCGTCCAGGTCGGACATAGACCCTGGGCGGGTGGTCTCGACGCCGTACCTGGTCAGCGGCCGGACTTTCACCGACAGCCTGGAGGTGACCAGGCCGCTCAGGTCGAGCCCGATGGTGAAATCGGGATGACCGCCGAAGACACAGATTTCGGGGGCGCTGACCAGGCAGCCGTCGAAGGGATTGGGGATGATGCAGAAGCCGCCAACGCAAATTTCGGGAATGTCCACATCCAGGCTCAGCTTCAGGCTGTCCCACTTCAGTGCCAGATTGGTGACGGAAATGCTGTTGTCGTTCCCCAGCGCGATTGTTCCATCCTCCAGGTGCCCGCCGGCGGTCAACCGGGCAGTGAACGGGCCCAGGTCCTTGCTCGGGCTGAAGCAGACGTGGAAGCTGTTGCGGACGGCGACGAAGAGCGACCTGACCAGCCTGGCCGAGGTGGCGACGATCACGTGCTGTGGGCCGGGAGGTGCGGCCGGGCCAGCGCCCCAGCCAATCGAGCGCGTGGGGCCGCCTCCACCACCCCCTCCAGCGGGGGGGCACGCTACGCTCGTTGGCGGTGCATCGCTGGCGGTCACGTTGATGAAGACTTTCAACTGGTCTTCCTCGATGGCCGGGTTGAACGGCAACGTACCTCCGGTGGGTGTCGGCGAAGCCGAGATCGCAGCCAGGCCGGTCAGCCGTGCGCTCAGCTCCGGGATGTTGAATCCACCCGCCAGGATCCCTAGCTGGAGCATCAGCTTGAGGTAGCATAGCAGGCTGTCTTCCAGCCCGTCTGGCTTGATCTCGACAATATCGAGCCCGTCCACACCCGGGAAGATTCGCTCATGACCGCTTGAGCCGGCTATCTGGACATGTCCGATCGCAAACAGGTCCAGGCAGAAGCAGTCCAGCTTCGGCGCTGGCAGCACGGTCGGCGTGACGCCCCGGCCCGCGTCCCCCCTGCCGGCGAAGTCCGGCAAGACGATGTGTGAGCGCTCGTGCTGAAAGCTGCGGATCACGTCCTCAGGCGGGCAGCCCAGGCCGGCGCACACCTGGAAGTGGAGCGCGAACCGCTGGGCCGCCAGTGGTGG
>CADDZL010000192.1 GCA_902812335.1 Chloroflexota bacterium
CCGGCCGGGCCGCTACCGGGTCCTCTGCCGCGTACATGATGACCGGGGTGGGGAAGGGTTTGCCTGGCGGATGCTCTCGGTCAATTGAGGACGGCTCACTCATTTGAGTGGCGGTTCGATGTTTCGTGGACTTGCAGGTTAACGGCTCTCAGCAGGATTCGGTCGGTTGTGCCATGAAAGCCGGGCGTCATATACCCACGAATCTCTACCAGATTTGCCGGATCCCAGTTTGCCGGGCGAAGCATACGGTAGCTAAACAGGTCATTGGTTTGCCAGACGAGACTTCCAACCAATGAGCTGGCCGGGGTAGGGATAACGCCCTCACCGGGCTGAAAGGGTTGAGCCTGATGAGGTGGTTCCGGCACAAGCCGAGAGGGCCAAATTAGCGCGCAGAAGGATCAGCGGGCGTTTCATTTGAACAGCTGGGCCGTAACGGGTTCAACCGTTACCTATGAGCAGAAGGATAGAGGCACTTTGCAGTCTGCTGTGCGTCATCAATGCAATCCACAAATGCGGCCAGGCTCAGGTGCCATGTAGGTCAGGGGGATTGGGGGCTATCTTCTCGTGAGGTGAAATACAAGTGGCCCGGCGACTCTTATACAGGTTTTTATGGGTCCTACTGGTTCTGGGCGATGGCCTCTTTGAGGCGCCGAATCGCCAGGTCCCAGCGTTTGTACTGCTGCGCCTTGACGGCCCATTCTTTGATCTGGGCCGGGTCCACTGCCGCGCGCGCCGCCTCGGTGTTGGCCAGTTGCCAGTAGGCGGTGGCATCTGCCCGTTCCGCTTGCGGCTGGGGCGATGTGTCGGCCGGGGGCTCTGGCTTCGCTGGTGGGGGCGGCGTCGGCTCTTCGGACGGTAGCGGCGCTGGTGCAGCGGCGATAGGTTCCTCGGCCGGGGCAGGTGCGGGTTCTTCTGCCGGGCCTGGCGCAGGTCCAGGCTCGTAAACATCCTCAACCGGTGGTGTCAGCGCCGCCGCGATGCGTGCGTGGAAAGTCGCGGCTTCCCAGGCAGCCAGATGCGCCAACACGGCCAGAGCCAGCCGACGCGCCTCCAACCAGGTGAGCGCTACCGAGACACTTTGGCGCTCAGCGCTGTGCACCGGGCGGACCGTGCCATCGGCCATGCGCTCACCGGGGCCATAGGAGAGCTCAATGAAGACGCGGTCAGGCCGGGCCTGGACCTTGAGGATGTGGCTGGTGGGGATGCCCCCGCCGCTGCCCTTGTACTCGACATAGGACTGATCCTTCTCGTCGGTTACCGGCACTTTGCCGGCAGCCAGGTCGGTGAACAGCAAGCGGGCGTCGTCGAGATCGAGGTGGTGATGGGCCGTGGCTGTTGCGCCCTGGCCCCTCTGGTACTTGCCGGCGAACAGGCGGAGTTTACCAATCGCCAGGGCATCCTCGATGTGGAGGAACTGAGTTGCCGTGACCTGGCTGTAGATGCGATAGTGGCGGCGGCTGCCGGCCTGGTCACTCATGGCGGGATGGGCGCGGACGAAGGCCGGATATGGGGGCCCTACTCCTTGCCCTCTGCCTCCTCTTCCTCAGCGGCCTTGCCCTTGCCGATCACTTCGACCTCCTCGGCCGCGGCAGCCGGCGCGACCTCCTCAACCTCCTCGGCGGCCACTGGGCTGAGCCGGACGACGAGTTCCTCGGGATTCGTCAGGATGGACACACCCGGCGGCGCTGCCAGGTCTCTGACGTGGATGGCATCGTCTAGTGTCGCCAGCCGGCTGATGTCCACCTCGATGGCCGCCACTAGATCGCGTGGCAAGCACTCGATCTCGACGTGGGTGAGGGCGTGCAAAAGCATCGCGCCGCGCTGTTCTACCAGAGGTGAGTGGCCGACGAGGTGCACAGGTACTTCCGTGCTGATGGGTCGGTCCATCGGCACGGCGTAAAAGTCTATGTGCATAATATCGCCGCGAATGGGATGGCGTTGGACTTCGCGGGCGAGCACGGGCACGGGCTCATCGCCCTCCAGGCGTAGGGAGATGAGTTGCGCTTCGCCTACGATATGGCTGAGCAAGCGCGATACCTCACGCGCATCAACTTGCAGGTTCATCGGCGTCGTGGTCGGGCCATATAGCGTGGCCGGCACCTTGCCCTGGCGGCGTAGTGCTTTGACCTGCTTGCCTACGATGCTACGTGGGCTGGCGTTCAATGTGATTTCTTCCATAGTCAGATCGTCTTTCTCCTATGATAACAGATTAGCTCTAAGGCGAAGGAATGCGCCATTCTAATGCAAGCCCACCGTTTCGTCAAGCAGAACATCCCGCTCATCACTTCCATCGTTCTTTAAACAGACCGTATTTGTCGTTCTTCCGGGTTGCTCTGCCTTAGACGGCTCGGCTGTTCGTCCCGAACAATGGCCAATTCGACCCTCGCGTCCGCTATCAGCTCCGTGGCAGCGGCGGCACCTGGTGGTTCACAGATGATACGGTGTGGCTGACGGTGCTGGAAAAATCAGCCAGGGAAGGGGGTGCCCAGCCTCCCTCTCTCACGAGGAGAGGGTTGAGAGGAGGCTGCACCTCATCATGGCGTTTACCTTCACGATCTGTGTCACGTTCCGCCTGCCGCCGGCGGGAACAGACTGACCCGATCGCCATCCTGTAGAGGGTGATCAAGCTCACAGCTTTCCCCATTGACGGCGGCGGCGTGAACCAAGCCATCAGGCAACTGCAACTGAACAGCAGCGTCGGCTATGGTCGCGCCGTCCGGCAGCTCAAGCGTTAGCCAGGCACTCGGGTTGGGGCCGGGGTGATAGCGGCGCAGGAGGGCATAGAGCTTGACCTGGATGTTCATCACGAGGGCGCAGCGATGTCATCCTGGGCACAGCCAGGGATCAGTGGTGCCCCTACTCCTCAACCGGCCGGAGGCCCTTGTACACCCGGAGGCCGGAGAGGGTCTGGAGGATGGCGTCAGGGTTGCGACCCAGGCGGTCACCCAATTCGCGGGCGGTCAGTGGCGTATTGCCGTTGGCCAGGAACACGCGAAAGACGGCATCCACCAGAGGCGTGCGGTCGGTTATGTAATCCCGTTGCAGGCTACAATGCGTGCGCAGGGTATGCTGCAAGCCATCCACACGCCGCACCTCGCCTGTATCAGGGTCTACCCAGTCCATCTCCTGCAGGTCCAGGTGGCTCTGAAAGATGGCCTGGTGCTCCGGACAGAGGTGGCTGCGCAAGTAAACCCGCAGATCGCGTTCTTGCTTCTCCCACCACTTGTAGTCAATATGCCAGGCTGTGTCCAGCGTCGGCCTGATTAAGCGCATCTTGGTGGGTAGCACTGGATAGCTCCTTGGGATATCTCTTTGCTCATGGGCCGTCCCAGCGGCTTTCATCGAACCGCCAGTAGTTATCACCGACCGAAACGAAGGCCGGGCGGGAGCTGAGTTCGGCGAGGATGGGACCGGGCGGGCAGCGGCGCACCAGGTTGACGGCACTGTAGATCGTCTTGGCGTGCACCGTGCTCTGCGGATTGAGCTTGGTTAGCTCCGGTAC
The DNA here is from genome assembly GCA_902812335.1 of Chloroflexota bacterium. Taxonomy (GTDB): domain Bacteria; phylum Chloroflexota; class Anaerolineae; order DSLN01; family DSLN01; genus DSLN01. Next base: position 3,503 of record CADDZL010000192.1, read on the forward strand.
CAGGTCGGCCAGCAGGCGGGCGAGGGGCCGACCCTGCTCTTCGAGCCGCTGTGCCAGCGCGTCCAAAGACTCCGTATCATCCACTCCGATAACCATCAGGTCATCGTATTCACTGGTGACCTGGCGTTTCTGCAATTCAAAGGTCAGGCGATTGCCCAAGGGTGCAGCCACACGGATCCAGTCACTGCGACGGCGGCCGCCCAGGTAGTCCACGATCACCGTCCCGGGGTCCTGGCCGCGTCGGACGCGCACGTAGCCGCCGACCGGTATCTCATACTGGCGATACCACTCCTCCAGGCCGTAGACATAGTGATTGGGCCGCACCACCCAGCCGGGCATCTGCTTGCCGGTGCGTCCGTCAATCAGCGTGAAGCGCACCCGCGGCGCGACTCGGGCGGTGGGGAAGATGGGCACCAGCCGGGACGATAGTGGCAGTGTGCCAGCACGACGATGCGGATAAATCAGCGTGATCACCACTTCATCGTCCGCGCTTGGGGCGGGTGGCAGTGAGGAGAGTTCATCGTCGAGCTCGCGCTCCAACTGCTTCGAGTCGGGGCTGAGCAAGCGGGGATCATAGGCAAGCGGCTTATAATGAAGGCGTCTGGGCGGGTTGACGACGCTGGGTGGCTCCAACCGCCGCAGGAACCACAGGACCTCTCCCGCCGGACCGACCTCATCGAAGCGTTCATCGCGCCAGAGAGCTTGGTTGAGTGCGAACACCTGGAGGTCATGGTTGATCTCTGACGGCAGCCCTACGTCCGCCAGTAGAGCTTCGGTGGGCAACGGGCCGCCCCCGTGAACATCTAGCACGGCCTCGGCCAGGTTGAGATGGCCGATGTTCACTTCCGGCAGCAATGCTTTTAGGAACCACTTGTTGGCGAAGGTCACAAACTCGTCGTGCGCTTCTAGGGCTGCTGCCAGCTTCTCACGTACCACTGCGCCAAAGCGGTCCATGATCTCCTCCGCCGACAGCCGCTCGCTTTCGCCCGGCTGAAGCGGGGCGCCGTCCTCGCTGTTCAGGCGGTGCGGCAGAGGAAAGCTGCTGGCGAACTCGCGGCGGCGCTTGCCTCCCTCGAACTCGACCTGGATGACTTCGAACGGCCCATACTCCGGATTATTCCCCGGTCGCACGTTGACAACGGTGCCGACGGCGAAGCCCAGAGCGGGGAAGACCAGTTCCTGCCCTATTGCATAATGTCCCTTGGGTTGGTAGAGGATACCCTGAGCCAGGAGACGCTGAAGGGCTTGCTCTTCCTGCTGAAGTCGGCGCTGTATGGTCAACTGGACCAGGTCCTCGAGGGTGAGCGGCGTCTCACCTTCGAGGAAGACCGACGTCAGATATTCGAGATCGCCTTCATCTACGACGAAGGCCTCTTCCCAATAGGCGGGGGACTGGGTATGCCGTTGTATAATCAAATCCTCCTGAGAGAATGCAAATAAAAGAACTCATGGGAACTCGCGGAGACCCTCTGAGTTCCTACGAGCTCCTGATAACAGCTATCATTATAACGCGGTCTGCGTTAATGGGCAACTACGTCAGGCCGGCAACCAGCGCTCGCCCCAGCGCCTCTACGGCCGGTGCGATCAGCAGAGCAACCGCCAGCAGGACGCCGGCCAGCAGGGCCGCCACCGACAGATTGCCCTTGGCCAGCTCGGCCACCTCGTCCAGGTCACGTGTGAGGCGGTTAAACAGCCATACCGTGAAAGCCATCGCCCCCAAACCGATCACGAGCGCCAGGACGAACTGAAGCGCGAGCAAGCCCAATCCTAGCAGCGGGCGCAGGCTTGGGGCGATATCGCTGCGCACAGCGGGCAGGCTGAGCGCCGGCCGCAGGATAAGCGCCAGGCTGGCAATGGCAGCTCCCATGACGATGCCCACTGCCGGGTTGCCGCGTTTGAGCTCGGCCCATTCGTCCACATCTCGAGTGGCGCGGTTGACTGTATAGAGACCGGCGTAGGCCGCCAGCGCTGCCAGCAGTGCCGCCACAATCACCTGTGCCAGTCCCAGCCCGATATCTGCGATCATCGTCTCACCTCCGTGCAAACGGCCCATTTCCCGCGGCCTGGTACTCTCACGGCATGACCTCCCGTGTCCATTGCATGGCGTCCACCGGGACGCCGTTGATGCGTAGTTCCCAGTGCAAGTGCGGGCCGGTTACCAGGCCGGTCGCGCCCATATCGGCGATGTGTTGCCCTGGCTCGACCAGGTCCCCGACGTTGACGAGGATTTTGGACAGGTGCCAGTAGCCGGTGAAGACCCCACCGCCGTGGTCAAGGATGATGGCGTTGCCGCGCACTGTGAGTTTCTGCGCCAGCGCGACGCGCCCGGCTGCCGCTGCGTAAATGGGGTCGCCAACCTGGCCGTTCAAGTCGGTGCCCTCGTGGTAACTGGAGTAGGGGCCGCCATTGTACGAGCGGCGTATACCGAAGGGCGAGGTGATCTCGCCAGGTGTGGGCAGGGCGAACAGGCCGTTCCACAACCGCTGCGGTGTGAATTGGCGAAAGACGGCCATGACGATAGCATTCTCATCGGCGATCAGCTTGGGATCGAGGAGTTGGCTGGTCTGCGGGTCGAGGGTAATCTCTTCCGAACTGTAGCCCGGCTCCACCACCTGGACCATCTGTTGAAAGACGGCGTGCTCGCCGTCCGGCAGCGTCGCGGTGATCACAAGTGGATATAACCCCGCCGGGGTGAAAGCATTGAGACCGACCAGAGTCCAGCTCTTGCTGACCTCGGTCACGAAGTGCAGGGGTTGGTCCGCAAACCGCCCGCTCAAGCCGACAGGGGGGAGGCCCCCCTGGCTCACCCCGACATCTACGGCGAAGGCGCGGCCCTGGACGGCGGGCAGGGGATGGGCCGCGAGCGTGGCGAAAGGTGAAGAGGTCGCCACCTGGCGCGAGCTACCGGGGAGGGCCAGCCGTTCGCCGGGGTAAACCGGCTGGGCCATCGGCAGGCCATTTGCCAGGGCTACCTCCCATAAGCTTCGTCCCTCGGCAGCGGCGATCCCCACCACGGTTTCACCCG
>CADDZL010000193.1 GCA_902812335.1 Chloroflexota bacterium
GGCGGGAATTGGCGGCGCGTGAGAATATATTTGACATTCAGCAGGTGCCACCAGCGCAGTTCATTCACCTTCTCGATAAAGCTGTCGTAGGCGGCCTGGTGGAGCGGGCTATTACCGGTCACATCTTCAACGCGGTAGACCATGCTGGCGTTGCCATCGCCGGGGAACAACCCCTCGCTGCTCACGCGGAAAGGCCCGGCGCTATCGGTCTGCATCGCGGCGACCGCACCCACAACCGGGTAATAGCCCTCCTGTGGCGGCGGTTCCAGCGGCTTGCGGCCGTTGGTGGTGAACAGGTCCAGCCCAACCAGGCCGGCGAGTAGGAGCGCGAAAACCGGCCGGCCCAACCCACCTCGCCCCCATAGAGCCAGCAGCCCCAGCGCCAGCCCCGCCAGGAGCGCGATGAACACCCCCCGGTCCATCACCCACGAGAACGGGTCGTCAGGCACACGGCCGGCCAGCAACCAGGCCCCACCGGCCAGCAACGCCAGGCCCAGGCCAGCAGCGATCAGCCCACGCGCCCCGATCTGGGCGCGCCGCAGCGCCGCCCGGCCTGCCTCAAGCTCAACTGCCATCAAATCGGCACCGATGCCGGCCAGGAGCGCGGCAGCAAAACTGAACACGAACGATGTCCGCTCCTGCGAGCGAAACAGCCGTAACACCGGCGTCGCCAGATAGAGCAGGTCATAGGCGAATGTGTGCCCACCGAACGATAGGATCAGCCCGGCCAGGCCGACAAGCGCCCAGAAGCGCACCTGGGGCCGGCTGCGCCAGGCGGTCAACGCCAGACCCGCCAGGAGCAGCGGCACAACACCGATGTACAACGTGTACCACCGGCTGGTCAGGCCGGGCAGGAGCAGTTCGGCCAGGTCGCGTAGCGCCAGACCGCCCGCGGCCCAATCGTAGCTGGAGTCGGCGCGGGGCGTCAGGCGCAGAAACTCGAGCGTTGGCAGCCATTGCGCCGCCGACATCCCCAACCCGACGGCCAGCCAAAGCATCATCGCGCCGGCTGCCCGCCGCCAACTCCAACCGGCGTTGCGGGCGCGCCAGATCAGGTAGAGCGCAGAGACAGCCGTGACGTAGGCCAGGGATTGCGGGTGGCCAACTGTGATCGCCAGCGCCAGCCCCAGCCCGGCCAGCAAGGAGAACCGAACCAAGCCCCTTCCATTCGCTGTATCTCGCCTGAAGCCCCGTTCGAAAGCGAACAAGATGAATGGCAGCCAGGTGTCTGCCTCCAGGATACCGAGTTGCAACACCGGGTAGGCGGTCAGGTAGCCGCCATAGGTGAAGGTCAGCGCGGCAATGAGCGCGCCGCGCCGGCTGGCGAGAATCTGGCGGGCGAAGAGGTAGGTGAAGACGCCGGTCAGGGCGAAGTGTAACACGGCCTCGAGCTGGAGGTCGGTCATCGCCAGCGGGCGGCCAGGGCTCCACAACGTCGCCAGCCACGATAAGGGATAGAGCACAGCGAGCTGGCTATCGGCCAGGGCCGGCTGACCGGCGTTAATGTAGGGGTTCCACAGAGGCAATCGCCCGGCCTTCAGTTCAGCCGAGACGAAGGCGCGGAAGGGGTAGAACACCTGGGTGAAGTCGCCCCAGGCAAAGGCCAGGCGGTCGGCCGGGTTGGAGGCAAAGATGCGCCAGAAGAACAAGAAAGGCAGGAGTGCCAGTCCAACCCGGATGAGCGGGTCGGCCCAGCGCCCCCACCGCCCCTCCGCCCGTTCCGCCGACCCGCTCTGTTCGGCAGCCGGCGTCTCCGGCGCAAGTGTGGTCACGCCACTTACACCACAATATTCACTAACCGCCCCGGCACATACACGACTTTCCTGGGCGTCTGACCATTCAGATGCCGCTGCACGGCCTCACTTGCCAGCGCCGCAGCCTGAGCCTGCTCTTCAGTCACATCCGCCGGGACCTCGACACGGTCGCGCACCTTGCCGTTGACCTGGACCACCAGGGTGATCATCTCCGCGGCGGCAGCAGCGGGGTCATAAGCGGGCCAGGACTGGCGGTGGATGCTGTAGGGCCGGCCGCTGCGTGTCCACAGTTCCTCGGCGATGTGAGGGGTAAACGGCGCCAGCAGCAAGAGCAGCGTGCTGATAGCCTCATCCCAGGCCGACGTGCCGACGATGGGCGTCTCCTTCGCCTTCGCCAGGGCGTTGGTGAACTCCATCAGCGCGGCAATGGCCGTGTTGAACGAGAAGGTCTCCAGGTCATCGCTGACGCGCCTGATCGTCCGGTGCGTCCAGCGGCGCAAAGCGCGCTCTGCCTCCGGGCCGCTCTCGCCGGTCGCCTCAGCCGGTTCCAGCACCAGGTCCCAGATGCGGTATAGCCAGCGACGCACACCCTCGATGCCCTGGCTATTCCAGGGGCCACCCTGATCCCAGCGACCCAGGAACATCAGGTAGCCGCGCACGGTGTCGGCACCGTAGCGTGCTACCAGGTCGTCGGGGGCCACGACGTTGCCGCGCGATTTGGACATCTTCTCATTGTCCTCGCCCAGGATGATGCCCTGGTTATACAGCCGCAGCATAGGCTCGTCGAAATCCACCAGCCCCATGTCGCGCAGCGCTTTGGTGAAGAAGCGCGTATAGAGCAGGTGCATCGTGGCGTGTTCGATGCCGCCGGTGTACTGGTCCACGGGCAGCCAGTAGCGGCCCTCCTCAGGGTCCCAGGGGTGCTGATCGTCGTCCGGGCTCAGGTAGCGGTACTGGTACCACGACGAGCACATAAAAGTGTCCATCGTGTCGGTCTCGCGCTCTGCCGGCTCGCCACAGTTAGGGCAGGTCGTGTTGCGGAAGCCCTCATGGAACTTCAGCGGCGACTCGCCTGTCGGCAGGAAGTTCACGTCCATAGGCAGCAGCACCGGCAGTTGGTCTTCGGGCACAGGCACTGTGCCGCAGCTCTGGCAGTAAACGATGGGGATGGGCGCGCCCCAGTAGCGCTGGCGGCTGATCAGCCAGTCGCGCAGGCGGTAGGTTACCGTTGCTCGCCCCAGGCCGCGCTCCTCCAGGTACTTGGTGATGGCGACCTTGCCCTCCTCACTCGGCAGACCATTAAAGGGACCGGAGTTGACCATGACGCCGGCTTCGGTGTAGGCCTCGGCCAACGGCCCGCCGTTCCAGCCGGGCGGCGCGATCACGACCGGGATAGGCAGGCCGTATTCCTTGGCGAAGGCAAAGTCGCGCTCGTCGTGGGCCGGCACGCCCATGATCGCGCCGGTGCCATACGTCAACAGAACGTAGTCGCCGATGAAGATGGGCAACCGTTCACCGGTCAGCGGATGGCGGGCGTAAGCGCCGATGAAGACCCCTGTCTTGGGCTTATCGGCGGCCAGGCGCTCGATTTCGCTCTGGCGGCGGGCCTCGGCGACGTAGCTGTAGACCCGCGCTTCGTGCTCCGCCGTCGTCAGCTTAGATACCAGCGGGTGTTCCGGCGCCAGGACGACGAAGGTCGCGCCATATAGAGTATCGGGCCGGGTGGTGAAGACGGTGATCGGGTCCTCTTGCTCAGAGGTGAAGACGATCTCCGCGCCCTCGCTGCGGCCGATCCAGTTCTTCTGCATGGCGACAACGCGCTCCGGCCAATCAATCTTGGAATGGTCCAGCAATTCTTCGGCATAGGCCGTGATCTTGAAGAACCACTGGTCCAGGTCCTTCTTGATGACCGGTGTGCCGCAGCGTTCACAGTGGCGGTCCTCGCCCCAGACCTGTTCACGCGCCAGGGTCGTATTGCAGTGGGGGCAGAAGTCCACCGCCGCCAGCGCCTTATAGGCCAGGCCGTGCTTGTAAAGCTGCAGGAAGAACCACTGAGTCCACTTGTAATACTTGGGATCAGACGAGATGATCTCGCGTTGCCAGTCAAACATGGCCCCCATGCTCTTGAGTTGCGCGCGCATCCGCTCAATATTGGCGTAGGTCCACTCGGCCGGGTGGATCCTGTGTTGGATGGCGGCGTTCTCGGCGGGCAGGCCGAAGGCATCGAAGCCAATAGGGAAGAGGACGTTGTAGCTCTTCATGCGCATATAGCGCGCGCGGGCATCGCTGGGAGCCATGGCCCACCAATGGCCGATATGCAGGTCGCCGGAAGGATAGGGTAGCATGGTCAGCGCGTAGTGCTTCGGGCGCGACCAATCCACCCGCGCCCGGTTGATCTGATCCGCTTCCCAACGTTGCTGCCATTTAGGTTCGATCTCCTGCGGGACATACTTATCCACCATCTTCTGCTCTCCTCCTTGAACTCATTCCCCCAGATAACAAAAACCCCCTCGCCGGTCAGGGACGAAGGGGTTGCTCCGCGGTACCACCCTGGTTACTACCTACAGACGGAGGACCGGGGACGGAAGCCATCATTCTCCATCGTCGGTCGTTCGTCTTCCGTCGTCTGTAGTCACTCTGAGCACGCTAACGGGTGCGAACCGCCGCCGACTACTCAGGCAACCTCGTTCACCGGCGGTGCTCCCAGGCGAGTTCGGCCTTATGGCGCTCCCCAGGGCGCCCGCCGCCCTCGCACCGGCCGGGCGGCTCTCTGGAGGGATGGCCTACTACTCCTGTTCATGGCGTCTCGATGAAGTTGCAGGTGGACCCGGAGGGACTTGAACCCTCGACCTTCTCAATGCCATTGAGACGCGCTCCCAACTGCGCTACGGGCCCCTGGTGGACCTGGCGGGACTTGAACCCGCGACCTCTGCAGTGCGATTGCAGCGCTCTCCCAACTGAGCCACAGGCCCCCATCTTTCAGTATCCTATCCTTAGATCGAACTATTCCTCGCCAGGGATGACAATGAAACGGCGACCGGTGAGATCGCTCAGCCTCAAGCCCTGGTCCCCACACGCAGGCTTAGTATACCTGCTAAGCCCCCGCTTGTCAAGGCTCCGGCGCGGTGCTATATTTAGACTGGACAAGCAGCAACTTTAGGAGGCCAGAAGATGGTTGATATTTCAATTGAATATTGTGCTGTCTGAGGCTATACCGACCGTGCCGTCAGTTTGGCGGCTGAACTTCTCAAGGACTTCGAGTTTGATATTGGCCAGCTCATCATTATCCCATCAGACGGTGGTCGCTTTGAGGTGACAGTCAACGGCGAATTGATCTACTCCAAGCGGGCTACGGGCAAGCACGCCGACCCCGCCCAAGTGAAACAGATGGTCGCAGAACGGCTGAAGGCCGCTCATCAACACTAGGAGGAGCCCATGCCAACGTACATTCTGCTCAGCAGTCTGACCGACGAAGGAGCCAAGACGGTCAAGCACAACCCGGCGCGCATCAAGGAAGTCAACAAGGAACTGGAGGCATTGGGGGTGAAGGTGACGGCGCAGTACGCCGTCCTCGGCCCATACGATTTCGTGAACGTCGTCGAGGCGGCGGACAACGCCACCGTCATGCGCGTCTCGGCCGAACTGGCCTCGCGCGGCAGCGTCAAGATCACGACGCTGCCGGCGCTGCCCATTGACGAATTCATCGCCGCGCTGAAGTAACCTGCCCGGCTTCGTTACGTCCCTAGATATCTGACCCCGGCCGCCGGGGGAGCCGCCCCAACGCGCCCGGGGCGTTTTGGGCTGTGTGGGGGGAATGTCCTCCTCACTCATCATCGGTGACCCAGGCCAATGCCATCCATCTGCCAGCGGAAACTCTAATGCACTTCTAACACAGATTTTAATATTCTTCTAACACAGGCATGGTATCTATCCTGCAGTTTCGATCTCAGAGACATGATCGGCTATCAGACCAAGAAAGGAGGCACAACCATGTCTGACTTGACCCGTTGGGAACCGTTCCGTGAAATGATGAGCCTGCGCGAAGCGATGGACCGCCTGTTCGAGGAGAGCTTCGTCGGCCCAATGTGGGGCTTCACCCGCAGCACAGACGGCGGCCGCGCCTGGCGTCTACCCGTGGATGTCTATTCGACGCCGGATGAGATTGTGGTGACAGCCGCAGTGCCGGGCGTCAAGCCCGAAAACGTTGAGATCAGCATTGAGGGCGATACAGTGACCATCAAGGGTGAACTACCTCGGCCGTTGGAGAACACGAACTACATCTTCCAGGAGCGTCCCTATGGCCCGTTCGTTCGGACGCTGCAGCTCAACGTCCCGATTGAGGTTGACAAGGCTGAAGCCCATTTCGACAACGGCCTGCTGACGCTGACGCTGCCCAAGGCGGAGGCGGTCAAGCCGCGCACGATTAAGGTCAAAGTTAAGAAGGGTTAGTGTCACGAGTCACAGGAGCAGTGGCGGAACTGCCCCAGTTGACCGAGACGACACCAGAGCCCCTTGTCATCCGACAAGGGGCTTTATGTTCCTCCGGCGTCCAGAGTTCAGAATCCCTCTTCATCCTCATCCAGCCATTCTTCGTCTTCGTCCTCTTCCTCCAATTCCTCTTCCTCGAGAGCATAATCCAGTTCGGGCGGCTCGAGGTCAATCACCTCAAGATGAGCCCCGCAATTCGGGCACTCGACCAGATCCCAC
>CADDZL010000194.1 GCA_902812335.1 Chloroflexota bacterium
GCTGTAGCTTGATCGGGGCCTCATCTGACGATAGCAGGATGGTCTGGATCTGCTGCTGCTGGCTGAGAAGGGCTCGCAACGAAGCCAGCTCGGACAGCACCCAAACCTGGCTGCTCAGAAGCACCACGGCCGCCGCCGCCGCCAGCCATCGCAGCGACGGCAGCCGGCGTGAGGTCTGGCGGGCCGGGCTGGGCTGCCGATGCGCCTCGCCTTCGACTGCGGCCAACACCCGGCCGCGCAGATCGGGCGCGGGTTGGCGGCCTGGGCTCAAATCTGCCAACCGGCCGGCTACCTGGGCGAAGCTGGCCAACTCAGCCTGGCAGATCGGGCAGCCGGCCACATGGGCCTGAACCATTTCGGCCTCGTCCGGCTCCAGCGCATCCAGGGCGTAAGCACTCAGGATTTCAATGACCTGTTGATGTGTGCTCATGGCTTGTGCTCCCTTGTGACGCCCAGGCGGGCTCGTAACTTGATCATGCCCAGCCGGATACGCGACTTCACCGTCCCTGGAGCCAGCCCCAGCCGGCGGGCGATATCAGAGACGGTGAACCCGTGAAAATAGGCCAGTTCGAGCACGCGGCGCTGCTCATCGGGTAATTCGGCCAGCGCCCGGCTGACAAAGGGGTCTCCGCTATTATCCTCGTTGGTCGGCAGCCATTCTGTGCCGATGCTCTCCAGGCTGACCCAACCCTCCTCTTTGCGCCGGCGCCGCCATTCATCCACAGCGCAGTGGTGAGCAATTGCCAGGAGCCAGGTGCGGACGCTGCCTAATTCCGGCCGGTAGCTGGCTGCCGACCGCCACACGCGAATGAAAACATCCTGTACCAACTCCTCCGCCACCCCAGTATCACCGACGATATTCACGATCAGTGAGAAGACCACTGCGCCGTAGCGGTCATATAGATCGGCAATCGGAGCTGTATCACCACGCGCCAGTAGCTCAAGACTCTGCCGGTCGTGATAGGATGAGTCAACGCCGGGGGCCAGCGGAGCGCTCATGGGATGCCCACGCTCCACCACTGCCTCCCAAGCCAGTGTGGACATCGCTTCCTGCCTGGTGCCATCGGCCAGCCCGGGCTTGTCTCCTTATAGCTGACCGCATTCTCTTTTGCTTCTATTACGATATGCCTCGGCAGTTGGATCACTTGATGCTGAATTCACCCTCCAATGGCTGGAGCGGATTATAGCACGTGCGTGAGTTCGGTCGCAAAACAGGACGTCCTGCAGGCTCATGGGCCTGCAGGACGTCTGTGAAGTTAGCCTGGTGTAGCGTTGTAGGGTGGGCTACTTCAAGATAATGGGCAGATACAGGCTGAAGCCCGGCGGTGTCGCCGTGGCCGTCGGTGTTTCCGTGGGCGGCAGCGGCGTCTCGGTCGGCGTCTCCGTCGGTGTGCTCGTCGGCGTGGGCGTCGGTTGAGCGCTCTCGATCTTCTCAGCCGCAGTGAGGAAGGCACCGGCATAACCTGCGCCCGCGTACAGCGTGGTGCTGCTCGAGGCGTAAGCATACGTGCGCCGCCCGGTGATCATCGCTGGGAACGCGCTCCATGTCCCCGTCGTGCCCTGCGTTGTGTCGTAGGACTCGCAGGTATTGTAGTACTGCGTCCAGCCACCAGCACACACGATCAGCAGGATGCCGGACGCGTGCGCGCCCGGGCCGCCGCGCGCCACGGACATATTGTTGGCGAACAGTGTCCAGGCGTTCGTCGCCGGGTCGTAGACCTCAACCGAGTTCTTCTGGTCGGAGGTGCTCGAGCCCCAGCCACCGGCGACGTAGAACTTGCCGCCGATGCCCACTCCACCCGGATAAGCCCGGGCCACATTCAGGCTGGCGATGGCGCTCCAGCGTGTGCCGGCCGGGGCCGCCGGGTCATAGACATAGGCCTGCGTGCCGCCCACGCCTGTAGTCGAGCCGCCCGCGATGTACAGCTTGCCGTTGACCTCACCGCAGGTCAGGGCGAAGAGGGGTTGTGGCACCGGGTCGGTGGTGATGGTGGACCAGGTCAGCGCTGTGGCATCCAGCACATCCAGGCTGGTGACGCCGCTGGCGCCGTCATAACCGGCGGGGACATAGATGTCATTGCCGATGACGGCGGCACAGGTGTTGGAGACACCAGTGGGCTTGTTGTTAGGGCCGATGCTCCAGGTGCCAGCGACGGGGTCGAAGATCTGCACCGTGCCGGGGCGTGTGCCGTCAGACTGTTCGCCGGAGATGACGAAGAACTTACCGTTGGCAAAGGCGCCGGCCGGGCGCGACACGGCTGTGGGCACCGGCGCGATGGATTGCCAGACGCCGGAGGGGGGGGTGTTCGTCGGCGTCGGCGTCGGTGACGGGCCGGCGGGTGTCTCCGTCGGCGTGGGGGTAGCACCGCCCGGCACATGGGGGTCGGTATAGGGGTCGCCTGAGCTCTTGATGCGGCTGTCCCACCATACCCCCAGCACCCGGTCGTTCTCGGCCGCCAAGCCGGCGTAGTCACCGATGAAGTTGTAGGGCAGTGACATCACATCCGCCACCGGCGTCTCGGTCCAGGTTGTCCCCTCGTCGGTCGAGTAGGCGGTGTACCAGCGATGCTGGTAGTTGTTGGCGTCTTCACGCCGGTCGTGCCAGCCTACCCAGATCGTGCCATCGGGTGCGACATCCATCCAGGGGTAATACTGGTCCTTACCTGAGGGGTCGGTGTTGATCTTCAGGGGGGCAGTCCAGGTCACACCACCGTCGGTGGATTTGCGGAATAAGGTGTCGCTGTGGAAGCCGGTGCCACCAGCGCAGCTATAAGCCGTCTCCAGATCGCCCCCTGAATACACCATATAGACGTGCTGTGGGTTGGTCGGGTGGACGCTCATGATAGGGTGGCTGCGCGAACGGAAGTACGAGCCGGCCGCATCGTAGCAGAAGACGCCGCGCCCCGCCTGCGAAGACAGACACACACCGCCTTGGATAATCGGTAGCACCGTATATGTCCAGGTTGTCCCACCGTCGGTGGATCTGGCCACGACGTTTTGGACGCCAGCGGAGCACCCCTGGTTGCTATTGGTATACTGCTGGTAGCCGACGTAGAGGGTGCCGTCGGAGGCCACGCGCGGCTGGCTCGATTGCTCATAGCCGTTCGGCGGGGCCACATCGCCGATAAAGAAGGAGCTGCCCCACGTCAGGCCGCCATCGGTCGAGCGGTAACCCTTGATGCGGTTGGTGGTCGGGAGGTCACTATAGGTCAGGTAGACGGTGCCGAAGTAGGGGCTGCTGGGGCCGTTGTCAACAACGATGTTGGGGCGGTCAGGCACCGCCGCTTGTGATCGCGGGCTCCAGGTCATGCCGTTGTCGGTCGAACTGATCACATACGTGTAGCCTGAGAAGGAGAGGCCCGACACGTACACTTTGCCGTCGGCGGCGTACGCCACGCCGGGGTCACAACAGCCCGCAGCACCGAAGGGGGCATCGAAGGCCGTCCAGGTCGCACCGCCATCCGAGGTGCGATAGATGCCCACCCCCGCTGTCAGGTAGTCGTTCGAGGTGTTGATGGCGAACAGATGGTTGAGCGGGTTGATGTCAACCTGGAACTCGTTCTGCTGAGTGTTGAAGCTGGGATTGGACAGGCGCACGTCGGCGCCGAAGAGCGGACCCCCCAGCGGCAATAGCCATGGATCGGATCGTCCTGAACTTGCGGGGTGGACCGCTCCTTGCAACTGCTGCTCGTACTGGGCCGTCCAGCGGTTGTCCACCAGGCCATGATACTTCTGCAGCCACTCCAATGTATAGGGATTGTCCTCTCCGCCCGGTGCCTGGGGAACCGGCCCGGTCGCGGGGAGGTCCGCCTGGCGGGCGGACACGATGAGACTGGCGGGGACCAGCGCGGCCAGCGCCAGCACAACAATGGCAGACCAGAAACGCCTGGACATATCGTCCTCCCTCGTGATGATGTTAGCAGCCACCACCCTGATCGCCGGCAGCAGACGCGCCTTGGCGGGGGCAGGCCGGCCTCAGTCTCTAGCACGAGGCAATAGCGCCAACGAGCGTGAGGGTCAGGCTACGGTAGCTGGAGAGTATAGCACAGATCGCGCCAGAAAGCGCAAGTCAGGTCTGTCTGCGGGCGTGGGGGTGCATATCACGCTGGGGACGAAATCTCGAGGTAGGCCTCAAAACCGCGCTGAAACCAGCACCGGGCTTAAGCCCGGTGGTGGAGTGGACGCGCAGAGCCGGGCAGATTAGTTCACTACCTGGCTTTCAGCCAGGGTAAACATATACCGGTTGGCCGGAATTAGGGGACCAGGTCTCTAAAGACCTGGCAGGTCTGCTAGGCCAGTTCCCCGCAACCTTGCTCTCCTGGGTGTGCATGGTCAGGGCACGGGGGCAAACCCTTGTTCTACAAAGTGCGCATCAAAGGCAAAGACCGCCGTGATGCCCAGATTCCGAGCTGTCGCGAAACTGATGCAGTCAACTAGGCTCAGTTGTCGCCGGTTCGCCGTCAGCAAAGCGGCGACACCGGCCTGATGAAGCGTCTGATCGACCCATTCGATTTGGAGGATGGGGACGACGTCTTCCTGAAAAGCCTTCACCACGGCCATGCCAAAGCGATGCTGGATCAGCGCGAGTGTCTCAACGATAACGTAGTTGGTGCAGATCAAGATCGCGTCTTCATGAATAAGGCGCTCCCACACGTCCCTGGCCTGCACATGATGCCGGTCATCCCGATTCACAACCGCCAGGAAGGCTGAGGTATCAACGAACACCCTCATTGCCCACGATTCCCATAAACCTCGGCCAAATAGCGATCATGGTCTGTAGCCAGGTCGGATTCTCCCGAAGCGCCTATTCCTACGATAGATAATGCCCTCAGGCGTTTCTCGGCCATCGCGGGCTGTTTGGAAGACCGGGTAAGCAGGTCAATGCTCTGGCGTATGACCTCGGCCACCGAAATGCCCCTCTCTTGGGCGATGGCTTTCAGCCGCCGGGCCTGTTCTTCGGTCAGTTGTATTTGTGTTCGAATCATTCCTGCCTCCATTGAGCAGCATGATGACATCTATGCGTACATGATAACACAAGGTTCATCATGTGGCAATGGGCAACCCCAACGAGGTGCAATCACTTGCGCTGCAGCGGAGGTACGATAAACTGAAAGATGTCTCCATATGGTAAGTCCACTTGATGGAGATTCCGGTGCGGTGTACAATTAGGGTGTCGCGCTGCCAGGCCGATGGCCCGGCGGGAGGAGTCGGAAGTCCCCCGCGCCCAAATGCGGCGCTGTGATTCGTGCGTATTGAGGAGGTAAGAGATGGACACACTGGTGAGAATGCAGTGCGTTGCCTGCCGTGCAGATTCGCCCAGAGTAACCGAGGCGGAAATAGCGCAATTCCAGCCACAGGTGCCGGCATGGCAGATCGTGGAGCGTGATGGCATTAGACGGTTGGAACGCACCTTCAAGCTGCGCAACTTCGCTCAGGCGTTGGCCTTCACCAACCGCGTGGGCGAACTGGCCGAAGAGCAGGGACATCACCCCGCGCTCCTGACCGAATGGGGCAAAGTCACCGTCACGTGGTGGACGCACAAAATCGGCGGGCTGCATCGCAATGACTTCATTATGGCAGCCAAAACCGATCAGATTTACAGTTCAGTCGTCAGTAACCAGTAGCCCGTAGAGACAAGACATGCCTTGCTCCTACGGAAGTAAGGAGGGTGGATATGGCCGTGAGCGCAGCCGCCCTGGGGCGGCCCGTGGAGCCACGCGAAGCACCTAGCATGAGGCTGGGCGGCTACGCCGCGCTGGCCGAGAGCGCCTGGATGGGGTCGGTGCAGGCCACCGAGATGCTGGACTCGCTCCGGGTCGCCCCTGTTACGCCGCGCTGGCGTGTGATCACCCCGCGCCTGCCCCGGCTGCAACTCAGCGGTCTTCTGACGCGCGAACTGAGCCTCGCCGAGGCCAGCTTCGTCTTGATGGCCTCGTTCTTTCTCTCGGCCTTGCTGGGGGCAGTGCGGCAGGTGCTGTTCAATGCGCAGTTTGGGGTGGGTCCGGAAGCCGACGCCTACTACGCCGCTTTCCGCCTCCCCGACACGCTGTTTAGCCTGATCGCCGGCGGTGCGCTCTCCAGCGCCATGATCCCGGTGCTCCTGGCGACGACGCGTCAGGAAGGTGAAGCCGCCGGCTGGCGGCTGGTGAACCTGGTGCTCACCGCGCTCATGGCCTTCTTTGCGCTGGTCGTGCTCATCGGCGAGGTATTTGCGCCTGCGCTCGTCCAGGGGGTGCTGGCCCCCGGTTTCGACCCGGACACCGGCCAGTTGACGGTGGCACTGACCCGCATCATGCTGGTCCAGTCGCTAATCCTGGCCGTAGGCAGCGTCGCCACCGCCGTACTCAATAGCCGCAACCAGTTCTTGCTCACGGCGCTCTCGGTGGCGAGCCACAACATCGCGCTCATCATCGGCATCATCGGGGCGCGCTTTTTGCCCGCGCTGGGCATCTACGGGCC
>CADDZL010000195.1 GCA_902812335.1 Chloroflexota bacterium
ATCAGCAATTCGGCCTGGGCCATCAATTCCGCTTTCAACTCGGCGCGGGTGCGTTTCATGGGGCATCTCTCCAGTCATTCGTTTGCCCCTATCTTCCCCCAGATTGCCCCAAAACTGAAATGCACCCAATGGGCTATGGCTGCGACAAAATGAGAGCATCGCCGGTGTGCATTCTGCGGCGACTATGGGTATACTTAGATGTAGCTGAACGGATGGGTCCAGAGACTTAACATCAGGCGAGGACTATGCTCGATCAACCGTGGGAAAGCAAATACCGGTTTGCCCTACCGGCAGAAACGGCTGAGGCTGGCGAGGTTGAGGCTGGCGAGACGACGCCCGCCGGCCAGGAGCCGATCAAGTGGGTTAGCGTGGCCGCGGCGCTGGGGCCGGCACAAGCCGAGATCCTGCGCGGTCGGCTGGAGACTGAGGGTATCCCGGCGCGTGTCGCCCAGGAGGCTGCCGGTGGGGTGTACGGGCTGACGGTGGGTCTGCTGGGTCAGGTAGATGTCATCGTCCCGGAAGAGCAGGCAGCACGTGCGCGCGAGGTCCTGAGCGATGTCGCCGAAGAGGCTCCGCAGGAAGAGGATAAGGAGGATGAAGGTTGAATGTTAAATATCCACCCTTGTCCACATTCTCTTAATCTATAAGATAGTGATCGTCGTAGCGGTGGGGATATGTGGATAGCTGCAGCGGCGGCACGGAAGGGGCGAAGACCTCCTCTCAGGTGCGTCATGGCCTCCTCCCGTCCCTTAACATACGAGATAGCCTCAAACAGGCTGTGGATGGGGTGTGGATGGGATTAGCCTGGCACCATTCGCCCACAAAGCAGGAGCAGAATTATCCCCAGTTATCCACCTCCTGGCCGGGTTATCCACAGTTTTTAACATGTTATCCACAGCGCCTCCCCCTTGGGGAGGTGTACCGGTTGGTTCTTCCAAGCCGGTGCTTTAGCGCCGGGCCCTCTTGCTGCTGCCTGCCGCTTATGGTACACTTTTCTCATTGCGATCCTTTTATCGGAGTAATTATTATGACCGACCAGACAGCTCTCACTGAAGGTGTTGTCGCCCCGGACTTTGAGCTACCGGCGACGACCGACCACCCTATCCGGCTGAGTGACTATCGGGGACGCAAGCATGTCGTCCTGGCCTTCTATCCTTTCGACTTCAGCCCGGTATGCAGCCTGCAACTGCCGGGGCTACAAAATCGGCTGGCCGAGATTCAGAAGCTCGACGGCGAGGTGCTCGGCATCAGCGTTGACAGCAAATGGGCCCATCGTGTCTTCGCGCAGCAACTTGGATTGACCTTTCCCCTTCTGTCCGACTTCAAAAGAGAGGCTGCGCGTGCCTACGGCGTTCTGCGCGAGGGCGGCTTCTCGGAGCGCGCCCTCTTCGTTGTGGATAAAGAGGGCATTATCCGCTATGCCTACGTCAGCGACCTCAACCAGGCGCCGGACAATGAGCCCGTATTGGAGACCCTCAGGCAACTCAACCGCCAAACATAAAACGTCATTTGCGTTTCACATTTCATGCTAGAATAGAGGTCTCATGCTCACCTCTCCTGAGAAAATCCTGTTCGCCCTGGCCGTGCTGGCCACACTCTACGCTGCCTGGCGTGTGATTGACCGGATCGTCCGCATCATCCGCCGGGGGCAGGGCAAAGTGGATTGGAGTCTGGTCCCCAAGCGGCTGATCGCCGTTCTGGCGAAAACCGTCACCCTGCAACCCACTTTCAAGCTGCGTTGGGGGCCCAGCCTGTTCCATGCCCTGGTCGCCTGGGGCTTCATGTTTTACCTTTTGGTGAATGTCGGGGATGTGCTGCAAGCCTACATCCCCGGCTTTCATTTCCTGGGGACAGGTTTGATCGGCGCCCTATACCGCCTGGTCGGGGACCTGCTCAGCGTGGCTGTGCTGGTTGGTATGGTCGCCCTGATCGTCCGCCGCTATGTGCTCAGGCCGGCCAACCTCACCACGCGTGAGTCAACTTTGCTCCATCCCAAGGCCCGCTCCGGCATCCTGCGCGACTCGGCCATCGTCGGCGGTTTCATTTTGATCCACGTCGGCTCGCGCTTTTTAGGCGAAACGTTCGCGCTGGCGGCTGAGGGGGCTGACCCCTGGCAACCCTTTGCCTCGGCCGTCTCTGCCCTGTGGCTGGGCTGGCCCGGACTTGAGCTCGCTCGTCACGCTGCTTTCTGGCTGGCTCTGGGCACGATCCTGCTCTTTATCCCGTACTTCCTTTACTCCAAGCACATCCATCTGTTCTTCGCTCCCCTCAACTTCCTGCTGAAGCCCGAACGCCGCTCGATGGGCGAGCTGAGTAAGCTGAACTTTGAGGATGAGACCATCGAGCAGTTCGGTGCGACGCGGCTGGAGGACCTGGGCTGGGAGCAGATCATGGATGCCTATGCCTGCATCATGTGCTACCGCTGCCAGGAGGTCTGTCCGGCCTACAACACCGGCAAGGTGCTGTCCCCGGCGGCCCTGGAGATCAACAAGCGTTATTTCCTGAACTACGAGGGCGCGCGCCTGGCCCGCGGTGAGCCCAGTTCGCAGACGCTGGTTGAGTTTGCCATCCCGCCAGAGGCGGTCTGGGCGTGCACTGCCTGCGGCGCGTGTGTGGACATCTGCCCAGTGGGCAATGAGCCCATGCGCGACATCCTGGACATCCGCCGTGCGCTGGTTCTGATGGAAAACCAGTTCCCCAAGCAATTGCAGACCGCTTTCCGCGGCATGGAACGGACCATGAACCCCTGGGGTGTGCCTCCCGGCGACCGGCTGAACTGGGCCCAGGGCCTGAATGTGCCGACCATTGACGAGGACCCCGAGCCGGAGATTCTGTGGTGGGTGGGTTGTGCCGCGGCCACGGACGCGCGTGCTCAGAAGACGGCGCGGGCCTTCGCTGAGATCCTCAAGGCCGCCGGCGTGAACTACGCCGTGCTCGGCCAGCACGAGCGGTGCACCGGCGATTCGGCCCGTCGCGCCGGCAAAGAGGACCTGTTTTATGAGCTGGCCAGCGCTAACGTGGCCATGCTCAACGAAGTTGCGCCCAAGCGCATCGTCACCACCTGCCCGCACTGCCTGCACACTCTCAAGAACGAATATCCGGCCTTCGGCGGCAATTATCAGACGGTCCACCATACCCAACTGATCAACGAGTTGATCGGTGCCGGCCGGCTGAAGCTGAACGGCGACAGTCGCGGCAAGGTGACCTTCCATGATCCCTGCTACCTGGGCCGCCAGAACGGCTTCTTCGCCGAGCCGCGCGCCGCCCTTCGGCAGGCCCAGGTGGACCTGGTGGAAATGCCGCGCCACGGAGCCAAGTCCTTCTGCTGTGGGGCAGGCGGTGCCCAGATGTGGAAAGAGGAGGAGCACGGCAACGAACGCGTCAACGCCAACCGTCTGCGGGAGGCGACCGCCACCGGCGCAGAGACGCTGGCGGTGGGCTGCCCCTTCTGCATGATCATGCTGACCGACGCCGCCAAACAGGCCGGCGATCAGATGCAGGTGATGGATGTGGCGGAGATAGTCGCTCGGTCACTGGAAAAGCAACTAACGTGATGTTGTGATACGTGACACGTGATTCTTTATGCGTCATGCGCCATGTGTCAGGAATTACTGCCAAAGGAGGTTTTTGAATGAGTGCTGAACTTACAGCCGCGCCGGCGAGGGAAGCTGGGGGCGAAGAGGCCGGCCTGAGCCCGGAGACGTTGCTTGAGATGTATGAGACTATGCTGCTGGCGCGCCGGGTGGATGAGCGCGCCTGGGTGCTGCACCGCCAGGGCAAAGTCGCCTTCCACATCTCGGGCATGGGCCACGAAGCCGTCCACATTGGCACGGCCTATGCCATGCGCCGGGGCTACGATATTCTACACCCCTACTATCGTGACCTGGGGCTGTGCCTGGCCCTGGGCATGACCCCCCGCGAGTTTATGCTGGGGTTGTTCGGCCGCAAAGACGACCCTAACAGCGGCGGGCGCCAGATGCCCTCCCACTGGGGCATGAAGCGCCTCAATATTATCTCCGGCTCCAGCCCTGTGGCCACGCAGGTGCCCCAGGCGGCCGGTATCGCCCTGGCCGAGAGGTTGAAGGGCGGCGACCGCGTAACGATCGCCAGCCTGGGTGAGGGCTCGACCAGCGAGGGCGACTTCCACGAGGCGCTTAACTGGGCCGGCGTCCATAAACTGCCGCTCGTCGTCCTGGTCGAGAACAACATCTATGCTATCTCGGTGCCCATGCACCTCCAGATGAATGTGGCCAACGTGGCCGACCGCGCCTGTGCCTACGGCATTGAAGGCGTGACGGTGGACGGCAACGACGTCTTCGCGGTGTACCGCGAGATGAAAAAAGCGATCGAACGGGCCCGTTCCGGCGGTGGCGCAACCCTGTTCGAGGCCAAGACTTACCGCCCTGTGCCCCACTCCTCCGACGATGACGACCGCACCTATCGCAGCCGCGAGGAGGTGGAGGAGTGGAAGAAGCGCGACCCGCTGTTGCGCTTCCGCAATGAACTGATGCGCCGGGGCATTTTGACCGAGGAACTCGATCAGGAGTACGAGGCCCGTGTCGCTGCCAGCGTAGACGATGCCCAGAAGTACGCCGAAGCCGCCCCCCTGCCAGCGCCGGAGGATGCGCTTGGGGCGGTATATGCAGACTAGCGTCAAACGTCATGACGCTTGATGCTAAGGAGGAGCCATGCCAGAAATTACTTTGATTGAGGCTATTCGCCAGGCGATGGATGAGGAACTGGCACGGGATGAGCGTGTGTTTATCACCGGCGAGGACGTCGGGCCGCGCGGCGGTGTGTTTCGCGCCACTCAGGGCCTGTATGACAAATACGGCCCCAAGCGCATCATTGACTCGCCCCTGGCCGAACTATCCATCGTCGCCGTCGGCATCGGCGCGGCCCTGAACGGCATGAGGCCCATCTGCGAGATCCAGTTCGCCGACTTCATCCATCCGGCCTTCAACCAGATCGTCAACGAGGCCGCCCGCTTCTACTATCGCTCGAACGGCCAATTCCCTGTGCCGATGGTCATCCGCGCCCCTTATGGAGGCGGCGTCGGCGGCGGCCTGTATCACTCGCAGTCGGTCGAAGCCTTCTTTGCCCACGTGCCGGGTCTCAAGGTCGTCATCCCGTCCAATCCTTATGACGCCAAGGGCTTGCTCAAGGCCGCCGTGCGTGACAATAACCCGGTGATGTTCTTCGAAACCAAGAAAGGCTACCGGCTGATCAAGGGTGAGGTGCCGGAGGGCGACTACACCGTGCCCATCGGTCCGGCCAAAGTGACGCGCGAGGGCACCGACCTCTCGGTCTTCGCCTATGGGATGATGCACTACTACTGCATCCAGGCGGCTGAATTGCTGGCGCAGGAAGGCATCAGTGTCGAGGTGGTGGACCTGCGCACGCTCGCGCCGCTGGACAAGGCGACCATTCTGAACTCGGTCAAGAAGACCAATAAGGCACTGATCGTCTATGAGGACAATCTGACGGGGGGCTTCGGCGCGGAGATCGCTGCCATCATCGCCGGCGAGGCCTTCGAGTATCTGGACGCGCCGGTTATGCGTCTGGCCGGCCCGGACATCCCCGCCGTGCCCTTCAGCCACCCGATGCAGGAATTCTTCATGCCCAATCCGCAGAAGATCGCGGATGCCATGCGTAAGCTGGCAGCTTATTAATAAGCGGACGCGGATGGACGCTGATTTGTTTAGAGGGGGCCTTATCAACGCCTGTCACTCTGAGCGAGGCGAAGGGTCTCTCTCTCCTGGCCGGCGATGCTGGTTGTGCTCCGCATGACAGCTCATTTAGCGGACAGCTTCCAGGTCGCCGGGCTGATGGGTGTTCATGCGCGCCCCATTCTGGATTCAGTTAGTAGAGGAGCACGGTGAATGGCAACTCAAGTTGTGATGCCCCAACTCGGCGAGAGTGTCGTCGAGGGGAAGGTGACCAAATGGCTCAAGCAGGAAGGTCAACCGGTTGATCGCAATGAGCCCTTATTGGAAGTGGAGACCGACAAGGTCACGACTGAGGTCTCGGCGATTGAAGGCGGGACGCTGCTCAAGGTGTATGTGCCTGAAGGCCAGACGGTGAGGGCCGGCACGCTGTTGGCGCTGATCGGCCAGCCGGGCGAGCCGATCCCTGCTGCGCCCTCATCCCCCTCTCCCACAGCCGTGGAAGAGGGGGGCAGGGGGGTGGGGGCGAAAGGTGAGCGCGCCAGCTTCGTCTCGCCCGTCGTCGCCCGTATCGCCGCCGAGCATAACGTGGACGTGAGCCAGGTTAAAGGCACCGGCCAGGGGGGCCGCGTCACCAAGCAGGACATTCTGGCCTACGTCGAGGCGCGCGAGAAGGCTAAAGAGGCCGTGCCGCCCAAGAAAGAGGAACTGCCACCCTGGGAGCAGCC
>CADDZL010000196.1 GCA_902812335.1 Chloroflexota bacterium
TACCTCTACCTCATTCTGGGTCAGCCTCATGCCCAGCCGGCCCAGGCGGGCGTTGACCAGCGCTTTGGCCAGGCGCGGATAGTCGCGCCGGCCGTTGTGCCATAGGTGGTGGGCCGCGACTTCGTTGACCATCCAGCGGGTGGCGAAATTATAGAAGCGCCTGGAACGGCGACCTTTGACCGACAGGTCGCGCTCAGTACGACTCTCCCAGGGTAGTTGGTCAATCAATCGGCTCTCCACCTCGCGGTAGTAGGGCGTGCCCTTGATGGGATAGGCCACCGTCGTCAGGAAGACGTCCGGTCCGGAGCGCTTGAGATGTTCGACCGTCGCTTCCAGGTCCTCGATCTGTTCGCCCTCGTAGCCGAGCATAATAAACATGCCCACCTGGATGCCGTATTCCTGCGCCGTTTTGGTGGCGAACTGCACCTCTGCGACGGTCACTTCGCGGCGCATGGCGTCGAGCACGCGCTGCGAGCCGCTCTCCGAGCCGATCCACAGGCGGAAGCAGCCCAGTTCGGCCAGGCCGCGGATGGTCTCCTCGTTCAGCCGGTCGGCGCGTGAGATGCATTCAAAAGGGATCTTGATGCCGCGCCGCTTCATTTCCTCGACATAGGCGAAGAACCAGCGGTGGTGAATGGTGAACACGTCATCGGCGTACCACAGCATGTCGGGGTGGTAGGTCTGAATCAGGAGCTCTACCTCATCGGCGACGTTGGCGACCGAGCGGCGGCGGTGGGTCTCGCCGAAGACCGAGTGGCTACACCAGGTGCAGTGATAAGGGCAGCCGCGGGCACAGATGAGCGAGACCGAGCCCATACCGTGATGGCGCTTCCAGGTATCTATGTACTCCGGCAGGTTGATGGCGGCGCGGTCAGGGAAGGGCTGGGCGTCCAGGTCCTTGATATAGGGCCGGGCCAGGTTCTTGACGACCTGCCCATCTTGATTGCGGAAGCTGATGCCCAGGATGCCCTCCAGGCTGCTCAGGCCGTGCCGGGCCAGATGCGGTAGCAGCTCTTCCAGCGTGAGTTCGCCCTCACCGGTGACCACAATATCGGCACCGGCCTCCAGGAAGTTCTCGGCATAGTAGGGTGGCTCCGGCCCACCGACGATCACGGTCGCACCGATGCGCTTGCAGGCCGGGATCATCTTGAGCACGTTGAGTTTGGTCATCAGATTGCAATATAGCCCGACGACCGGTGGCCGCTCGGTTTCGAGCACCTGCTCAAACTCGGCCAGGCTGCGGAAGGTCGAGTCGAACACGCCTACGTTGAAGCCTTTGGCCTTGAGGTGCGACGAGATGTACAGGATGCCGAGTGGCGGGTAAGGCTTCATCACCTTCAGTTCGTGCGGGTCTTCGTACAGGAAGTAGCCGTGGGCTAATAGCATGTCCATTGTATCCTCACGACAATCTCGCCGCCGGTCTTAGCCTCTCTATAATAGCCTTCTCCAGCGGAAAATCATAGAAGTCGCGTTGGCAGCGCCAGCGCGCCGCCAAGCTGACCGGCCAGCGCAGCGGGTGGTGGTGGCCCCAGGCCAGTTGCTGGTAGAATTTGAAGTTCTCCACCAGCCGCCACTTCTCCTCGGTGACCCACTCGCTCCGCCCGGCGATATAGTCGAAGCCGGCCCACTCCTCCAGCGTCCGCGGGAAGCGGTACCCCCGGCGCAATAGCTCGTCGGCAATCGGGTTGCCCGGATAGGGCTTGTAGAAGAAAATAGCGACCTGGAAGTCGGGGCTCATCGCCCGCAACTGCTTGGCGATGTTCAGGCTGTCGGCCACACTCTCATCCGGCTCGCCGGGGAAGCCGACAATGATGTTGAAGATGGCGCCAAGACGGTGCCGCCGGCACTTTTCGGCGGTCTGCCACACCTGCTCCAGTGTGATGTCTTTCTTCATCCAGTCGAGCATGGTCTGTGAGCCGCTCTCGACGCCGACCATCACCCGCCGCAATCCACTACGGGTGCATTTCGCCAGCAGCTTATCATCGAGCCGGTGGCCCTGGTCGGCCCGCAGTGTGCCGGTCCAGGCCAGGTCCAGCCGGCGGCGGATGAACTCGTCGGCAATGGCCTCAACCCGCGCCCGGCTGGTGAAGAAGGTCTCATCCTGGAAAGCCACTTCGTGGAAGCGGTAGCGCCACGCCAGCGCCTCGATCTCCGCACCCAGGCGCGCCGGCTCCAGTCCGACCCAACCGCGCTTGTAGACATAGGGGTCGGCGCAGAAGGTGCAGCGGAAGCGGCAGCCCTGTGAGGAGATGTAGTCCAGTTGGCGTTTGCCCTTCAGCCCGAAGAAGCGTTCGACCGGGATGAGCGTGTAATCGTGGGGGGGCAGATCGTTGACGTCGCGCAGCGGCCGGGGCGGGTTGACCACAACCGCGCCATCGCGGCGGAAGGCACAGCCGGCTATCCCGGTTAAGTCAGGCAGGTTCATAGCTGGTTCGGCCAGCCGATCTACGATCTCGCCGAAAGTCTCCTCGCCCTGGGCTATCACGGTCACATCCACACTGGGTTCGTCCAGCGTCTCGCGCGGGAAGAGCGAGGGGTGCCAGCCGCCCCACACCACCGGCAGGTGGGGCCGGGCGGCCTTGACTGCGCGTGAGATGCGCAGCGCATCGTGGATGGGCCGGCCGGTGAGCACACTGATACCGAGACACAGCGCACCTTCGAGCTGCGCCAGGACCGCGCCGACCGGGTCTGACTCCAGCCGCCCATCAATGATGACCACCTCATATCTGTGGCGGTCCAGATAAGAACCGATGGCTAAGAGGCCCAGCGGCATGGTGTAGAAGACAGCCTGGGGGTTATACAGGACGACCTTGGGCCGCATGTCAGGATACCATGCCTGGCGGGATGGTGGGGTTAGACGGCTGGCGTTCGAGCCGGTTTAGCCGCTGCCGCCCCTGGTATAGCCGCAGCAGTCGGTAAGGGATGAGCGCGAACTGGCGCAGGTGGGCCGGCCCCAGGCGCGTCGGTGGCTTCAGCGCGTCCAGCGCCTTGCGTATGCGGAACTCCTGGTGAACAACGCCGTGTAGCGTGCGGTAGAATTCGGGCACGTAGGTGCCCCGGAACAACATCGCCAGGTCATTCGAATCCACCCAGTTCTGCTTCTCTCCCAATTGGGCCTTGACGTTCTCGAAGAACCTGGTGCCGGGTAAGGGATAGGAGACCGAGATGCCGATGTCGTCGGGCCGGCAGTCGCGCACCATTTGCAGCGTCTGCTCGATGTCCTCGCGGGTCTCGCCGGGGTAGCCGAATTGGAGGAAGAAGCCGACCTGGATGCCGGCGGTGTGCAGGCGGCGGGCAGCGGTGTAGATCTGCTCGACCGTTGTTCCTTTATCCATGGCGTCGAGGATCTTCTGCGAGCCCGATTCCGCCCCGACCCAGACGGTGTGGCAACCGGCGGCCTTGAGTGCCTCCACCGTGCTCTCTGTGCACAGGTCCACGCGCAGCAGGCACTTGAACGGGATGAGCGCGTTGTGGGCGCGGACCAGTTCGGCGAAGTGCTCGATCCAGCCCGGCTTGAGGCCGAAGATGTCGTCGGCAAACCAGATATGCTCGGCACCAAACTCGGTCTTCAACCATTTCATCTCGGTCACGACGTTCTCCGGGCTGCGGACATGATAGCGCTGGCCGTAGATCGGCTTGGCGCACCAATTGCAGTGATAAGGGCAGCCCCGTGTCGTCACCAGGTTCATCGAGTAATAGCCGTGCCGTTCCAGCCAGATGGCGCGATAGCGCGGGATGTCCACCAGGTCCCAGGCCGGGAAGGGCAGCATGTCCAGGTCCTTAATTAGTGGCCTGGGTGCGGTGCGGATGACCTCCCCATTCGGGCCGGGATAGGCCAGGCCGGGGATGTTGGCCAGCGGTGTGGCTGAGTGTCCGCTGAGCACGTCAAGCAATTCGACCAGGGTGCTCTCGGCCTCGCCGATCAGGACGAAGTCGGCGCCGTGGGCGAAGTAGCGCGCGGCGTGATCGGTGGCATCCGAGCCGGAGACGATGACGGTGCAGCCGCGCTGCTTGGCCATGGGCATCATCTTGAAGGCTGCCTCGCGCATGCGCAACAGGCACATCTTGCTCAGGTAGTTGAAGCTGTCTTCGTAGAGCACCGCGAAGCGAGGTTGGTGCTCAGCGAGTGCCTGCGCCCATTCGCCCTCATCAGAAGACAGCATGGCATCGAACAGAGCGACATCGTAGCCGTGCTCGCGGGCGTAACTGGCTGCGTACAGCGTGCCCAGCGGTGGGTAGGGTTGCATCGCCTCCCATAGCTTCGGATCAAAGCGCAGGTAGTAAGCCTGACCGAAGAGCACCTCGCTCATGAACTCACCTTCTCTACATCTGACGGAGGACAGAGGACCGATGATCCGGGCTTCCGTCCTCTGTCCTCTGTCCTCCAGCAGGGAAAGATAAGCCATAGCTGGCGAGCCGTTCGGCATATAGTGCCAGGATACGCCCGCCATGGCCCAGATCGTGCATTTTGAAGCGGTCCGGGGCCAGGACGACCTCAGGCCCGATGTGCTCATGGCGGGCCGCTTTGCGCCGCCAGCGTTGCCACTCAGCCTGCTGGAGCCGCCGCCCCAGCGGGCCGCTCAGGCCAAGCTCGAGTGCGCGCCGCAGCGGGCTCAGTGGACCGTCCACCAATTGGTGGCCGTCGCTATTAAGGGGGGGCGATGTGATATTGGGCAGGTAGCTCAAGGCCCAGCAATTGGCCGCGATCAGACGCTGGTAAACGTCCAGTCCATAGAGTGGCACCATCTGGAACAACTCGCGGGCAGCGTAGAGGTTACGCTCGTCCAATTCCAGCACGCTGGAGGCCAGGATGTAGTTCGGACAGATACGGTGACCGGCAGCCTGTGCCAGGCGGCGCGTGATGCCGGTGAGGGCGCGGACCAGCCAGACGCGGCCGGGGGCGCACACGATCATGAAGTCTATGTCGGCGTCGGAATCAATATTGTCTACAGCCAGTGCTCCCGTCACAGCTACCATTTCGACGAAGGGCAGCGAGGCGATGAGACGGGCGTAGCGGCGGGCATGGGGCCACATCTGCTTTGAAACCCGGCTGCGGTGGGCGCGGATGGCAGCAAGATGGCGACGTTCGGGCAGGCTATACAGGCCATCTGACCTGGCCAGGCTGCCCTGCTGAACCGTGGCGGCCAGAGCCATCTCGACCTGCTCCGGCTGGGCGGGCACGTTAAGATAGCGAAAGACCTCACTGGCGGAGAGCGGATAGTCGAAGATGTCGGCGTAGAGCAGCACCTTCAGAATGGCATCTTGGAGCGTCTCCGTCCGTGCTGAGTCCCTGGCAGCTTGAAATGAGTCTGAGTCTCCCATAGATCAAAAGGCCCTCAGCATAATATACGATGCAGGATAGGCGACCGGATCAGACAGAGCAGCCCAAGCAGACGAGCCTCAAGGTGGTCCAATTTCCGACCACTTCGTCTATCTAATTCGAGATTCTAACATAGGTTGAGATGGGCCACAAGTGGACTTTAGTCGAATCTTAGACGCCTGCCATGAGCAGACTTTAGTCGGATCGTAAAGGCCTGCCAGGTGTCCCGACCTGGCAGGCCTTTGAGGGTTAACGCAGGCTCGCGCCCAGTTCATGGGCCAGTCGCCGCACGATGCGGGCGCGGATGGCGGCGACCTCGGCATCGGTCAGCGTGCGGTCGTCGGCCTGATAGATCAGCCGGTATGCCAGGCTCTTCTTGTCCGGCGACACCGGCTCGCCCTGATACAGGTCGAACAGGTCCACCCGGCGCAGCAGTTCGCCGCCGGCCCTGACGATCGTCTCGCGCACACGTTCGGCCGGCATCGCTTTATCCACAACGACAGCTAAGTCCTCGCTCACCGGCGGGTAGCGCGGCACATCGTGCACCGCGTAGCCCGAGGGCACGTGAGCCAGCAGCCGTTCCAGGTCGAACTCGGCGGCCATCACCGGCTGATTCGGCAGGTCGAAAGCCGCGCGCACCAGCGGATGCAGCTCGCCCGCTATGCCGATGGCTTCACCGGCCAGGCTGAGTATCGCCGCACGGCCGGGGTGGAACGTCGGATGATTGACCGGGGCATAGCTCGCGTCGGGAAGATGCAGCCCGGCCACCAGCGCCTCGACGATGCCTTTCAGGTCATAGAAATCGGCCAATCGGCGGTCATTTCCGGTCCACGACTCCGGCCGGCGCGGCCCGGTCAGCGCGATCGCCAGCCGGCGCGGCTCAGCGGGCAGGACGGCTTCGCCTTCACCCCCTTCGTCCCCTCTCCCAGAGCTTGGGGAGAGAGGGTTGGGGGGTGAGGGGGATAGAAAGACCGCGCCGATTTCGAATAGCGCCGCGCGGTCGTGATGGCGCAGATTGGCTGCTAATCTGTCGAGCACGCCCGCAAGC
>CADDZL010000197.1 GCA_902812335.1 Chloroflexota bacterium
ATACGGTATGGGCATGTTGTTCGCTTCGCTGTTCTTGCTGCTGGGGCGCGAGGCCTGGCACCTCAATGCTCTCCTTCAGGAGCCAATTTACCTGCTGTCCGGCTTCTACTTCCCGGTCAAGGCCCTGGGGCCATGGGTAGCTGCGGCGGCGTCCATCATCCCGCTTACCCTGGGTCTGGATGCCATGCGCCAGTTGCTTTTCCCGGCCAACCCGCAGTACGGTTTCCTCAGCGTGCCGGTGGAATTGGCCATCATCACCATCCTGGCAGTCATCCTGCTCTTTGCGGCGCAGGTCTCGCTTGACCGGCTCGAAATGCTCTCGCGGCGCGAGGGCCGACTGACGGAACGGAGTGGCTAGCATGTTGAAATCCGTTGCGCGCGGCTTTCGCGTCGCCACTTGGCTGGGCTGGCAGATCGAGAGCAACTGGACCGATCCGTTCCTGTTCTTCATCTATTCGATCCTCAAGCCCATCGCCAGCGTCATGATCCTGGTGGTAATGTACCTGATCATCTCGCGCAGCGTGACGCGGGAACCGATCTTCGCCTATATCTACATCGGCAATGCCTTCTACATCTTCGTGGGAGGCGTGATCACGGGGGTATCGTGGGCGGTGATTGACGACCGCGAACATTATGGCACGCTCAAGTACATCTACTGCTCGCCCATCCCTTACATGGTCTATCTGCTGGGGCGCGGCGTGGCACGCCTGTTGACCTCGAGCATGGCAGTAGCCATCACTCTCGGCTTCGGCCTAGTGGCACTGGGCCTGCCCGTTGTCCTCAGCCAGATCAACCTGCCGCTGTTCCTGGTCAGCCTGGTCTTGGGCATCGTCAGCCTGGCGTTCATCGGTCTGTTCCTGGGGGCGCTCACCTTGCTTCTGCCACGCCATGCCTGGAACGTGGGGGACGCGACGGCGGGCGCTTTGTACCTGTTTTCGGGCGCGGTCTTCCCGCTGACCGTCTTGCCGGCCTGGCTGCGCCCCATCAGCCTGGGCTTGCCGGTGACCTACTGGCTGGAACTGATCCGGCGCGCCCTGCTGAGATCCACCGCGTCGGCCTTCCCTACCCTGGCCGGTTACAGCGAGGCTCAGTTGCTCGGCATCCTGGCCGGGATGACGGCCTTGTACGGGGCGGCCGCGTTGCTTTTCTTCCGCTGGGCCGAGGACCGCGCCCGCCAAAGGGGACTGTTCGACGTGGAGACACAATTCTGATACAAGTCCGGGCGAACCAGTCATCCGCTATATCCTGCCTACGCACGAGAGCCATAGCCGGTTAGCTCACATTGACATATAGGGCGATCACAGTACAACACGTCCAAACGTATAGCAGTATAAGCGATGAACCAGCCACTGAACGTCTACGAACGTAGTGAGCGACCTGGATGACCGAGGGCCATTGCCTGGTTGAATCCGATTTATTAACGCACCATACCCCAGCTTTTGATTACTCTGAAAGCCGGGGTATATGCATTCAGGCTAGAGTCAGTACCTGATGTCGATCTGTCTCTTTGTACTGGCCGATGCAAGGATCGCGTCGCAGACAACCGCGGCGCGATAGCCGTCCTCAAAGGTCGCGCCATCGGGTGCTACGTCCCTGTCGTTGACGATGCAGTCCAGGAGGTGCGCCAGTTCGTGTACGAACGTGTGCTCCCAACCGATGATGTGCCCCTGCGGCCACCAGTGAGACATCCAGGGATGATAGCCCTCGGTGATCAGGACATTGTGGAAGCCCTGGGTTTCCCTGGGCTGTTCCCCTACCCAGAATACTTCCAGCTCATTCATTCGCTCCAGGTTGAAGCGAAGGCTGCCCTTCTCCCCATTAACCTCCAGCACCTGGTGGTTCTTGCGCCCGGCCGCGAAGCGGCTCGCCTCTAGCGTGCCGATGGCGCCGTTCTCGAACTCGACCGCCGCCACAAAGGCATCGTCCACATCCACTTTGCCCATGCCACTGCCATCAGGTAACGGGCGCTCCTTGACGAAAGTGCGGGTCATCGCACTCACGCTCGTTATTTCGCCCACCAGGAAGCGGCCCAGGTCAATAATGTGTGCACCCAGGTCGCCCAGCGCCCCGCTACCGGCGGTCTTCTTCCCCAAACGCCAGATCATACCCACGTTATAGTGGGGCATGACCCACTCTTGCAGGTAATCCGCGCGATAGTGGTAGATCCGCCCCAGGGCTCCGCTCCGGATCAGATCGCGTGCCTGGCGCAGAGCCGGCACAAAGCGGTAGTTGAAGGCCACCATGTGCTTGACGCCCGCTTTCTGAGCCGCGTCCAGCATCTCCTTGGCCTCCCCGGCAGTGCGAGCCAGAGGCTTCTCACACACCACGTGCTTGCCCGCCTGCACTGCGGCAATGCAGGGCCCGGCATGCACATCGTTGGAGCCGCCGTTGTCAAAGAGCTGGATGCGGTCATCCTCTAGCATTTTGCGCCAGTCGGTGTAATAGGCTTCGTAGCCATAACGGCGTGCTGCCTCAGACACCGCCGCCTCGTCGCGGCCACAGATCGCGATCAAGCGAGGGACCGCCGGTGGCGGGTATATGATGTACGGGATCTTCTTGAAGGCGTTGCTATGGGCCTTGCCCATAAAAGCGTAGCCCAGCATGCCCACACCGATCTCCGGGGCCTCGCCTTGGGCTCTGGGACCTGCCGTGAAGCCGGTGGCTTTGCCCATGGTTATCCGTGCCTCACGTAGACGGTCTTGGTGCGTGTGTAGAATTCAATCGCTGCTGGCCCCTGCTCTTTGAAGGTATTCGCGCTGGAATGCTTGAACCCGCCGAAGGGGGCCTGCAACGCCAGGCCGATGGTGGGCTCGTTGATCTTCACCACACCGGCTTCGACCCGATTGGCAAAGGTGAAGGCCCTCTGCAGATCATTAGTCACAATCCCAGCCGTCAGGCCATAGCTGATCGCGTTGGCCTTCTCAATGGCATCGTCCAGGTCCCTGGCGCGGATGATGCCGATCACCGGCCCGAAGATTTCCTCCTGCGCGATCCGCATCTGCGGTTCGACGTGATCGAAGACCGTCGGTTGCACAAAGAAGCCATCGCCTCTCGCCACACCACCGCCAGCTAACAGCCTGGCGCCCTCTTCTCGACCGATCTGCACATAACTCAAGTCAGTTTCCATCTGTTCCCGGCTTACTGCTGGCCCCATCTGGACGCCGCTCTCAAGCCCGTCGCCCACCACCAGGTTGCGGGCGGCAGCGGTCAGGCCTTCGGCGAACTCGTCGGCGATGCCCGCCTCGACGATGACCCGACTGGTGGCGGTACAGGCCTGCCCGGTGAGGCCAAATCCTCCCCTCACCGCCAGGTCCACAGCCAGCTCTAATCTGGCATCATTGAGTACCACCATGGCGTTTTTACCGCCCATTTCCAATTGCACCCGGGTCATGTTCTTGATCGCCTGGGCATAGATGCCCGTGCCTACAGCGTAGGAGCCGGTGAAGCTGATGCCGTTGATTTGAGGGCTGCTGACCATTTCATCGCCCACCACCCGGCCGGTGCCGGTGACGAAGTTGATGACGCCAGGGGGCAGGCCAGCCTCGACCAGCACCTCCACCAGCCTCAAGCCGGTTTCGGGCGCGTAGGAAGCGGGTTTGAAAACGACCGTGTTGCCATAGACCAGCGCCGGTGCGATCTTCCAGGCTGGAATGGCAATGGGGAAGTTCCAGGGTGTGATGATGCTGACAACTCCGAGAGGCTCGCGCCGGGTGTAGAGCAGCTCACCTTTGATGCTGCCGGGTAGCACGTCGCCTTTCATGCGCCAGCCCTCACCACTGAAGTAGCGGAAAATGTCCCGCGCCCTGACGACCTCAGCCCTGGCCTCGGCCAGCGTCTTGCCCTCCTCTCGCGTCAGCGTGGTGGTTATTTCCTCCAATCGGACATCAATGATCTGGCTGGCCTTCTCCAGGATCATTCCACGTTGCGGTGGAGGAGTGTCGGCCCAGGCGGGCAACGCTGCGCGCGCGGCAGCGATAGCGCGGCGGGCGTCCTCTTGGGTAGCTAAGGGGAACGTCGCCAGGATTTCGTCGGGATGGGCTGGATTGCGGGTCTCAAAGGTAGCGCCATTGGATGCATCCACCCACTCACCGCCGATCAGATTCTTGCACACTTTCATCTGCTCACCTTTCAACCGGATTTTCGAGCACGAGGGAAGCGACGGTGATGCGCACCCTATCACCGGGCTTCAATGACACGTCATCCGGCGGGACGATGCCTGTGCCGGTCATCAGGAATACACCCTGTGGAAAGGCCAGTTCCCTGCCCAGCGCCGTCGCCAGTTCCTCGAGCGATCGCTTCATCCGTGACGTTCGGGTCTCACCCCGAAAGAGTACCGCGCCCTCTCGCAGAATCTCCATCTGAATAGACATATCCGTCAGCTCATGGGGCTCGGCCAGGACAATGCCTGGCCCCAGGGCGCAGGAGCCATTATAGATCTTGGCCTGGGGCAGATAGAGCGGGTTCTCGCCTTCAATGTCGCGGGAGGACATGTCGTTGCCGGCACAATACCCGACGATCTCCTGGTAGGCATTGATCACGAGCACCAACTCCGGCTCAGGGACATTCCAGCCACTATCTCGTCGGACGCGGACCGGCAGATTGTGCCCCACCGTACGCCAACCGATGGCCTTGAAGAAGACCTCAGGCCGGGCAGCCTCATAGACCTTGTCATAGATATGCCCCACCGACGATTCAGTCCGGCGAGCTTCGCGGCTGCGCAGATAAGTGACGCCGCTGGCCCAGACCTCGTGCATGGGTTCTACCGGTGCCAGGAGCGGGCCGTCCGCAGTTTCACCGGCTGGCAGGGCCCTCAACAGTGCGCCGATGGCAGTTCTGGACAGCTCCAGCAACAAGCTCAGACTGAACCCTTTGGGCAGAAAGCGCCCATCCAGGGCCCAACGCGGGCCTTCCGTCGTCTTATGTCGAGTCAGAAGCATAGCATACCTCCAGAAAGCGTGGGGCTAGAAGCCCCGCGCTAGAGAGCCAAGCCCATCCGGGGCTCAAGAGTAGCCCGCAGGGCTTCGTTCTTTCAGGCCGGAGCTGAAGCTCCGGGTTGCTTAACGTACAGCCTGGTAGGCCGCCCAGCCGCCACGTGTGGTCTCGGTAATCAAGCCACGGTTCAGCAGCCGCTGCAAGTGTCCGGCCAGAGGATAGGACAGGTCTTGCGATGCGGTTGCCGGCCACCTCCCCAGCGCGTCATTCAGCCGGACAATGATCTCCTTGAGGGTCAGCGGCTCGGATGTCTCCCGCAAGAGCTGGTATACCTTCTGCTCTGTCTCCCGGCAGTAGCTCAGACTACCAGCCAGGAAGGTCTTCACGGCTTGATCTCGCTGCACCGGCCAGTGTGATGGTGAATAGACCGCGATGTCCATCGCCAGCAACCGCTCCAACGTGCTTTCATAGGTGTCAATATAGCAATATGTTGGGGGCAGGGCCGGCTGCTCATCCACACCGAGGATGCTGCTGGAGAGCGCCGCCTCACCTGCGATCACCGTTCGCGTCGGTTCATCCAGAACCACCGTGTGGCCCCAGGTGTGGCCCGGAGTGTGGATGAAGGTCAGGTAATGATCAGGGCCGAGCCGGTAGCGTTCCCCTCCTTGCAAATGCCAGTCCATAGGCACGTCGCTCAGGCAGTCCCTGGCGATGCCGGCCTTACCCTCATCGCCATAACCGATGTTGTGCTTGGCCTCAAACTGGCTGTAGCGACCGGCGATCAGTGCGTCGGCGCTTTCGATCCAGGGTGCGTCCAGAACGTGACAGGCAAACAGAGCTTGGGGCGCTGCCTGCCTCACCGGCCGGTTACCGCCCTGATGATCCACATCGGAATGGGTGATCATCACCAGGTCCAGGCGGTCCGGCCCAAGTCCGATACGCTCCATGTAAGGGAAGATGTCCTTCTCGGGCGAGTACGCCATGCCCGTGTCTACAAGCACGGTGCGCTCCTCGCCGACGATCACATGACAGTAGACGACCCGCTCGCCAAACGTACAGGCAATACGGTGAATTCCTTTAGCGATTTCCATACGTTTGCCTCCTGACAGGGGCAACATTCCCGGCTGCTCCTACTTGCCCTCTTCGTAAACAGGCCGGCTTAGCACCGACTCTTTCGATAGAAAGTTGAGATCACGAGGCTCATACGGGTGCTGCGCAATCACATCCAGGTTCAATGTGACCCCCAAGCCCGGCCGGTCTGGGATCAGCATCACCCCGTCCTTGATCTCCAGACCTTCGTGCAGCATCGCATCCCGCCAGGGTGGGTCAGCCTCCAGCATCTCCAGGATGCGGAAATGGGACATACCCGCCACCAGTTGGAGCGTCGCGG
>CADDZL010000198.1 GCA_902812335.1 Chloroflexota bacterium
ACCTACACGCCCACCGCCACGCCCGTGCCCACCGATACACCCACCGCCACGCCGACACCTACCGACACAGCGACAGCGACCTACACGCCCACCGCCACGCCCGTGCCCACGGATACACCAACCGCCACAGCGACGGCGACCTACACACCGACAAACACAGCAACAAGTACGCCGACAGCTACACCCACGAACACCGCGACGCCGACGAACACACCCACACCCCCCGGCCGCTGCGCCAGCATCCCCCCCGACGCCTTCGGCTACCGCTGCGACGACACGGTGGCCCGCACCTGGATCGCCGGTGTGACCAACACCGGCATCACCCGTGATGACCAGGTGGTCTCGCTCAACCTGCCCTTCAGCTTCAGCTTCTACGGCACAAACTACTCGTCGGTCAACGTCAGCTCAAACGGCAACCTGCACTTTGGCACCGCCAACAAGGCCTACACCAACGTCTGCCTGCCCAGCAGTAGTGCCCCCAAGGCCATGATCGCCCCCTTCTGGGACGACCTGTATCCGCCCGGCGGCGCGGTGTACTACGCGACTACAGGCAGTGCACCCAATCGCGTGTTCACCGTCGAATGGCGCAATATCGTCCATTATCCCAGCAGCCCCTCTGGGGTGACCTTTGAGGTGCAGTTGGGAGAGGGGACAAACGATATTTACATGGTGTACCAGGATGTGGACTTCGGTGACGCTGCGTACAACAACGGGGCGTCGGCGACGGTAGGGATTCAGAACGCGGCGCGGACGATCGGGCTGCAATATAGCTGCAACCAGGCGGTCCTGGTGACCAACAGGGTCATCCGCTTCTACAAGCCATGACTATAACCCGTCCTTGATCGCCTCGGCCACAGAGCGGGGAATGCCGCGGACGGCGGTCAGTTCCTCAATCGAGGCCGCGCGAATGGCGTCCAGCGAGCCGAAACGCGCCAGCAGAGCCTTGCGCCGGGCCGCGCCGATGCCTTTAATCATCTCAAGCTGCGAGGCCAACCCCACCTTTGTCCGGCGCGTCCGATGGTGGCTCAGCGCGAAGCGATGAGCTTCATCGCGCACACGCTGGACAAGAAATAGCGCCTGGGAATTGCGGGGCAATAGCAGCGACTCCGCCCGGCCGGGGAGGAACAACTCTTCTTGCTGCTTGGCCAGCGCGACCACCGGTACGCGTTCGCGCAAACCGAAGGCTTCCAGCACCTGCACGGCCACGCCCAATTGCCCCCGCCCGCCATCTACCATCAGCAGATCGGGCAGCATCTGGAAGCTCTCGTCCACCTTCTCCCCCGGCCGCCGGCCTTCGCTGCCCTCGGCCACCGACGTCTCCTGCCAGCGCCGGAAGCG
The DNA here is from genome assembly GCA_902812335.1 of Chloroflexota bacterium. Classification (GTDB taxonomy): domain Bacteria; phylum Chloroflexota; class Anaerolineae; order DSLN01; family DSLN01; genus DSLN01. Next base: position 1,339 of record CADDZL010000198.1, read on the forward strand.
CCGCTCCAACACTTCGCGCATGCTCTCAAAGTCGTTGGGGCCCTGCACGGTGCGGATGTTGAAACGGCGGTAGTGGCTCTTGCGTGGCACCCCCTTGACAAACACCACCATGCTGCCTGTGGGCTGGGTGCCCTGGGTGTTGGAAATGTCGTAGCACTCAATGCGGGTCGGCGCAGCCGGCAGACCAAGAGCCTGCTGCAACTCGGTCAGCGCCGTCGTTTGCTTACTCGTGTCGGCCTGCCATTGTGCCCGTAAGCTCGCCAGCGTGTCGGCGGCGTTCTCGGCCGCCATTTCAACCAGTTCGCGGCTTAATCCCTGGCGGGGCACGCTCAGGGTCACTTTGCCCCGCCGCTTGGTCGCCAGCCATTCCTGGATGACCTCGAACTCCTCGGCCTCTTCGGGCAGGAGCACCTCTGGCGGCACGTAAGCGGCTTCGTTGTAGAATTGCTTGAGGAATGAGCCCATGATCGCCCTGGCGTCCTCATCTTCGGCCCCTTCCAACACGAAGATCTCGCGCCCGATGAGCTTGCCGGCGCGGATGAAGAAGACCTGGACACAGGTGTCGTGATCGGCGCGGGCGAAGGCAACCACATCTTGATTCGTCTCCGCCGACGACACAACCTTCTGGCGTTCCACCACGCGTTCAATGGCCAGGATCTGGTCGCGCAACTGCGCCGCCCGTTCGAAGTTGAGCGCCTCCGCGGCGGCCTCCATCTCGGCCCGTAGCCTCTGCATCACCGGCTCGGTCTGGCCTTCAAGGAACAGGCACAACCGCTCGATCATGGCGCGGTATTGGGCTTGTGTTGCCGCGCCGATACACGGTGCCAGGCACAGTTTGAGGTCATAGTACAGGCAGGCGCGTTCGTCCTGGCCGGTGATGACGCGGTCACAGGTGAGGTAGGGGAAAATCTTGCGCGCCAGATCGAGCGTCTGATGCACCGCCCATACCGAGGTGTACGGTCCGAAATAGCGCGCGCCGTCCTGCTCCATCCGCCGCGTGACGGTCAGCTTGGGGAAGGGGTCCTGCCACGAGACCTTGATGTACGGATAGCGCTTATCGTCCTTGAGCCGGACATTGAAGCGGGGCCGGTGCTTCTTGATAAGCTGGAGTTCGAGCAGCAGCGCCTCCAGTTCCGAGGCGACGACGATGAACTCGATGTCAGCCACCTCGCGGACCAGCCGCCGTGTCTTGGGCGAATGCTCGGCCGTGCTCTGGAAATATGAGCGCACCCGGTTGCGCAGGTTGATGGCCTTGCCGACGTAGATGATGTCGCCATGCGCATTCTTCATCAGGTACACGCCCGGCTTAGGCGGCAATCCTCTCACTTGTTCCTGGATATGCTCTGAAGCGGCCATCCGCCCTCATCTCCGGTCCCTCTCCCAACCCTTTGGCCTTGCGCCCTCAAGGGCAAAGCCTTGAGAGAGGAGACATATCAATCGAGCACAATTATAACATGAGAATCTGAACGTTACCGCCCCCCCCTTAAACCGAGAATCAGGTTATAATTGTGGGCGAGCTACACCACTTACGGCGTAGCCCCGGTCTGGAGAGATGGGATGATGGAATATGGATTCTGGGAGACGGAGGTCGAAGCCCGCTTTGAGGCCGGCGGCATCCGCATCCTGAGCTTTACCTGGCAGGGCACGCGCCTGCCTGTGGTCAGCAGCGGGCGAAGCTGGACCAATGAAGCCGGCTCACACCACCTGGTCATGGCACCAGGTGATGCGGTCTTCGAGCTGTGTCTGAGCCCGGCCGGCGACTGGCACATTCTGCGGGCCTCCCCCATCGGTCGCCTGGTATAGCGCAAATTGCGAAGCTGAGTACAATCGGCCTCAAACAGACGAAAGTGGGGATAACCGTATGGCCGAAGGTGGGCAACGCCAGTCGCGCGGACGGTACTTCGAGGATTTTCAGGTCGGCGACCGGGTGGTCAGTGGCGGCCGGACAATCACCGAAACCGATGTAGTGCTCTTCGCCGGTATATCCGGCGATTACAATCCCCTCCACACCGATGCCGAATACGCCAGGACGATGATGTTCGGCGAACGCGTCGCCCATGGCCTGCTGGGCCTGGCCGTCGCCTCTGGCCTGGCCATGCAGCTTGGCTTTCTCGAAGGCACGGTCGAGGCCATCACCGGGCTCGAATGGAAATTTCGCGCGCCCATCAAGTTCGGTGACACCATCCACATCGAGGCCGAGGTCGCCCAACGCCGGGCGGCGAACTCCGGTGGCTTCATCGTCTTCAATATGGCCGTCGTCAATCAGTTCGGCAAGACGGTGCAGAAGGGCCAGTGGACCGTGTTTGTACGGGGGAGGCCGCAACCGCCCTATGGAACCTGATGACGGTTTCGGGCGTCTATAGGGCTACAGAAGAGAGGGGGAAAGAAGGTACTAATCCCACTGTAATCGAGATATGATGAGAAGCAAAGAAACGGCTACAGTCACCTCCCGTCCCGCTACCCGCCCGCGCACTCCCGCCGACCGGCCTCCGCTCCGCCGTAGCCGCCGCCAGAAGAGCCGCTGGGGCTGTGTCCTGCGCACATTCGTTTTCGGATTGTTGGCCGGCATCGTTCTGATTTTCGCCGGGGGCGCGGCAGCAGCGGTTGGTTATGTGGCCATCGCCAATGAACTACCTTCGCCCGACCAGCTTCAGGCCATCCGTGCTGCCAGTTTCCAGAGCGTGCTGATCTACGATCGCAACGGCGAACTGCTCTCCGAACTCCAGGACCCCCAGGGCGGACGCCGCATCAATGTGCCCCTTGACCTCATCTCCCCCTACCTCATTGATGCCACCATCGCCACCGAGGACAAGGACTTCTATCAGCATCCCGGCTTCGACCTGGCCGCCATCGCCCGCGCCCTCTGGCAGAACCTGCGCCAGGGCGGAACCGTCTCCGGCGCCAGCACCATCACTCAACAACTGGCCCGCTCCCTCTTCCTCTCCGACGAGGAGCGCACTCAGCAAACCGCCTCGCGCAAGATCAAGGAGATCATCCTGGCGGCTGAACTCACCCGCCGCTACAGCAAGGACGAGGTGCTGGATACCTATCTGAACGAAATCTACTACGGCAACCTGGCCTATGGGGCCCAGGCCGCCGCCCAGACCTACTTCCACAAAGACGCCAAAGACCTCGACCTGGCCGAAGCCTCCCTCCTGGCCGGTCTGCCCCAGGCCCCGGCCGTCTACGACCCCTTCACCAATCCCGACGGGGCCCTTGAGCGCCAGCAGCAGGTCCTGGCCCTGATGGTCGAGACCGGCAAGATCAGCCAGGACCAGGCCGATGCTGCCGCCCAGGAGATGCAAGAGCGCATCCATGCCCTCAAGCCACCCCGCACCGACACCGCCCGCGCCCCCCACTTCGTCAACTACGTGCGCCAGGTGTTGGAAGACCAGTTCGGCGCTCAGGCCATCTATCGTGGCGGACTGCATGTCAAGACCACCCTCGACCTCAAGCTGCAAACCCTGGCCGAGGAGGCGGTGCGCCGCCAGGTGGATAAGCTGGCCGACCGCCATGTCAGCAATGGTGCCCTGGTGGCCCTCGACCCCGCCACCGGCGAGATCCTGGCGATGGTGGGCAGCAAGGACTTCTACGATGAACGCATTGATGGCCAGGTGAATGTGGCCTTGCGCCCTCTCCAGCCGGGCTCCTCCATCAAGCCCGTGACCTATCTGACCGCCTTCGAGATGGGCTGGACCCCCGCCACTCTCATCTGGGACCTGCCCACCACCTTCCCCGCCTTCCCGCAGCCCTACAAGCCGGTCAACTACGATGGCAAATTCCATGGGCCGGTGCTGGTGCGCACCGCCCTGGCCAACTCCTACAATATCCCCGCCGTCAAAACCCTCCAGTTCGTGGGCATCCCCAAGATGCTGGAGACCGCCCGTCGCCTGGGCATCACCACCTTCGGTGACCCCTCCCAGTATGGTCTGTCCCTGACCCTGGGCGGGGGCGAGGTCAAGCTATTGGAGCTGACCGGCGCTTATGCGGTCTTGGCGAACAAGGGCACGCGCGTGGCCCCTACCCCCATCCTGGAGATCACCCAGAGCGATGGCAAGGTGGTGTGGCAGCATGAGGTCAAGGAGGAGTTGGTGGTGCGGCCACAACACGCCTATCTATTGACCAGCATCCTCTCCGACAACGCCGCCCGCACCCCTGCCTTTGGGGCCAATAGCCCCCTCAAGCTGAGCCGGCCCGCCGCGGTTAAGACGGGCACGACCAACGACTTCCGCGATAACTGGACCATTGGCTACACGCCGGAGTTGGTGGTGGGGGTGTGGGTGGGCAACAGCGACCACTCGCCCATGCAGAATGTCTCCGGCATCACCGGGGCCGCCCCGATCTGGCATGACTTCATGTAGGCGGCCCTGGCGGGCAAGCCGGTGCGGGGGTTCGCCGTGCCGGGGGGACTGGTGGAGATGGAGGTATGTGCCGATTCGGGGGCGCAGCCGCAAGCCTGCCCCAAGCGGGTGCGAGAAGTGTTCGCACAGGACCAGGGGCCAGTAGGCAAGGAGGGGGATTGGTGGCGGGTCTGTCCGCAGCGACCGGAGCAACGCTTCATTGCTCTGAATGCGGTCCAGGAGGAGGATGGACGCGCCTGGCTGCAAAAATGGGCCCAGGATAATGGCATCCCGACCGGCAACCAGGAGGACTGCAACGTAGCGCCACCTCAGGCAGCCATCTTCGCGCCGACGGAAGGCCAGACCATCACGGACCACGCTGTTGACGTCATCGGCACGGCCCAATCCACTCGCTTTGCCCAGTATATTGTGGACTATGGTGTGGGCAACGACCCCCAGGGGTGGGGGCACGTGGAGGGGCCGGTGGACCATCCGGTCGAGAATGGCCGCCTGGCGCGCTGGAAAGTGAAAGACCTGGCCGATGGCCTGTACACCTTGCGACTGGTGGTCACCGATCAGT
>CADDZL010000199.1 GCA_902812335.1 Chloroflexota bacterium
CGCCAGTGCTGGTTGAGCGCGCTGAAGCGCGCACTACGAACCAGAACGATTCCTCCGGCTTGCTCCTGGCCCTCCTGACGCACCCGGACATTGCCAGCAAGGAAGCCGTCATCCGGCGCTACGATCCCGAGGTGCAGTCCGCGACGGTGGTGAAGCCTCTGACCGGACGCTGGGACGATGGGCCATCGGATGCGGCTGTGCTCAAGCCGCTAGAGACGGCTGGCTGGCGCGGATTGGCGCTCGCCTGCGGCATCAACCCGCAATACGGCAAGCTCGACCCCTATAGTATGGCGGTCTCGGCGGTGGACGAAGCCATCCGTAACGCCGTGGCCGTCGGTGCCGACCCCAACCGCATCGCCCTGCTCGACAACTTCTGTTGGGGTAACCCCAACCGGCCGGAGCGGCTGGGTGAACTGGTGCGGGCGGCGCAGGGCTGCTATGACGCGGCCATGGCCTACGGCGCGCCCTTCATCTCCGGCAAAGACAGCCTGAACAACGAGTACCTCGGCCCGGATGGGCACCCCCGCTCCATCCCCGGCACACTGCTCATCTCCAGCCTGGGCATCGTCCCCGATGTGCGCCACTGCGTCACGCTGGACCTGAAAGCGCCCGGCGACCTGCTGTACATCCTCGGTGAGACGCGGGCCGAACTGGGCGGCAGCCACGCCCGCCTGATCCAGGGTACCGAAGGCGGGACGCCGCCGGGCCTGCCCCCGGCCGGGCCGGCGACGGTCCGGGCGCTGGCCCAGGCGATTCAGGCCGGCCTGGTGCGCGCCTGCCACGATTGTTCCGAGGGCGGGTTGGCGGTGGCCGCAGCGGAGATGGCTATCGCAGGCGGCTACGGCCTGGCGCTTGACCTGGAGCGCATCCCGCGCGCGCCCGAAGCCGCCAGCCCGGATGTGCTCTTATTTAGCGAGAGCAACGGTCGCTTTGTTGTGGAGGTCAGGCCGGAGAATGCAGGCACATTTGAATCCCTCCTGGCAACACTCCCCTGCCGGCGCGTCGGGACGGTGCTGGAGGCCCCGACGGTCGAGATGACCTTCGCGGGGAAGGCGATGGTGCAGGCGGAGCTAGAAGCATTAAGGGCGGCCTGGTATGCGGCCTAACGTCCTGATCCTCCACGCTCCTGGCACCAACCGTGACCGCGAGGCGGCCTGGGCGGTTCAACTCGCCGGCGGCCGGCCGGAGATCGTCCACGTCAACCAGCTCCATGCCGGCGAGCGGCGCTTGCGCGATTACCAGATGCTCATCCTCCCCGGCGGTTTCGCCCATGCCGATGCCCTGGGCGCGGGCAAAATCCTGGCGCTAGACCTGCGGTTACGGCTGGGCGAGGACCTGGCCGCGTTCATCGCCGCAGGCTGGCCGGTGCTGGGCATCTGCAATGGCTTCCAGGCGCTCGTCAAGGCCGGCCTCTTGCCCGGCGAGGCTGGGCCCGGCGCTTCTAGCTCCGGGCTAAGAGAGCCAAGCCCTGGGGGCTATCATGTCAGCCTCAAAGGGGCTTCGCCCTCTCAGCGCGGGTCTTTAGGCCCGCGCCTGACCGCCACCTGTAGCCTGAGCTTCAATGCCTCCGGTCGCTTTGAATGTCGCTGGGTCACGCTCCGGTCCAACCCGGAGAGCCCGTGCGTCTTTACGCGGGGCCTGGAGGCCCTCGTCCGCTGTCCGGTCGCACATGGCGAGGGCAATTTCGTGGCCCAAGACAGCGCAACTCTGGCGCTCCTGGAAACGCGCGGCCAGATCGCCCTGCGCTACGTCCTGGAAGACGGCTCTCCGGCCTGGGGCGCATACCCGGCCAATCCCAATGGCTCGGTTGCCGACATCGCCGGCGTGTGCAACCCGGCCGGGAACGTCCTGGGGCTGATGCCCCACCCGGAGGACCACGTTATCCCCCAGCAGCACCCCCGCTGGACACGGGGCGAGGGTGGCGGGCTGGGGCTGGCGCTGTTCGAGAACGGAATCCGATACGCTCAGGAGTTGTGAATTAACCTTTGCGTTCTTGGCGGTTAAATTGAGGGACCTTGTATGCTGAAACATGAAGACATCATCGCCGCCATCCCCCACGCCCTGTCTGGCGTGGACCTGCCTGAACTGGGGCCCAGGATCAGCGGCAAGGTGCGCGACATTTACCGACAGAACGGCCGACGTGTCCTGATCACCACCGACCGCCTCTCGGCCTTCGACCGCATCATCGGGCTCGTCCCATACAAGGGCCAGGTGCTCAACCAGCTTTCGGCCTTCTGGTTCGATGCCACTGCCCACATCATTCCCAACCACGTCCTGAGCGTGCCCGACCCCAACGTCACTGTGGCCCGTGAATGCCGCCCCTACCCGGTCGAGGTCATCGTGCGCGGCTACATCACCGGCGTGACCACGACTTCGCTGTGGTATCACTACGAGCGGGGTGTGCGCGAACTTTACGGCCTGCGCCTGCCCGATGGGCTGCAGAAGAACGACCCGCTGCCGCAGCCGGTGATCACCCCGACCACTAAGGCGACCACCGGCCACGATGAGCGCCTGACGCGCGACGACATCCTGGCGCGCAAGCTGGTCCCGCCCGACCAATGGGAACAGATCGAGAGAGCGGCGCTGGCTCTGTTCGCCTATGGCCAGGAGGTCGCCCGCCGCGCTGAACTGATCCTGGTGGATACAAAGTACGAGTTCGGCTGGTCAGATGACTTGAACAGGCCGGTGCTGATTGACGAGGTGCACACGCCCGACAGCAGCCGCTTCTGGCGGGCAGAGACCTACGAGGAGCGCGTCGGCGCGGGGCTGGAGCCGCAGAACTTCGACAAGGAGTTCATCCGCCTGTGGTACGCCGCGCGCGGCTATCGGGGTGAGGGCGAGCCGCCGCCCCTACCGGTCGAACTGGCGGTGCAGGCCAGCCTGCGCTACATCACCGTCTACGAGATGCTCACCGGCCGGCCGTTTGAGCCGGCGGCGTACCCGGCCGGGCCGCGCATCCGGGAGGCCCTGCTGTGATCGTCCCGATCATCATGGGTTCCAAGTCCGACCTGGCCCATGCGCGCCGTATCGCCGAGGCGCTGGCGGCCTACGATGTGCCCGGCGTGCTGCGCGTGGCTTCGGCCCATAAGAGCCCGCAGCATTTGCTGGCGCTGCTGGCAGCCTACGAAGCCGACCCCCAACCGAAGGTGTATATCACCATCGCCGGGCGTTCGAACGCGCTCTCCGGCGTCGTGGACGCCAACGTGACCGCGCCCGTGATCGCCTGCCCGCCGCTGAGTGAAGCCTTCGCCGGCGCCGACATCTTCTCCAGCCTGCGCATGCCCTCCGGCGTCGCCCCGGCGGTTGTGCTTGACCCTGAAGCTGCGGCACTGCTGGCGGTCAAAATGCTGGCACTGACCGATCCGGGCCTGCGCCAGCGGATCGCCGCAGCCCAGCGGGCCGCTCGCGCCCGGATCGAGGGCGACGACAAGGAAATGTCATCCTGAGCGAAGCGAAGGAATTGGGTAATGGATGATTCGCCGCGTGAAGCTTGTGGTATTTTTGGCATCTACGCGCCGGGGGAGGATGTCGCCCGGCTGACGTTCTTCGCGCTATACGCGCTCCAGCATCGGGGGCAGGAATCCGCTGGCATCGCCGTCAGCGATGGGCGCATCGCCCATATCCACAAAGGCATGGGCCTGGTGGCTCAGGTCTTTAACGAGGAAAACCTGGCCCCGCTCAAGGGCCACCTGGCCATCGGCCACAACCGCTATTCGACCACCGGCTCATCGCAGTTGCGCAACGCCCAACCCTACCTGATCGAGAGCTACCTGGGGCCGCTGGGCGTAGCCCACAACGGCAATCTGGTCAATGCGCCCCAACTGCGGCGCGAATTGCTCCAGCGCGGCGTCGGCCTGACCTCATCCTCCGACAGCGAGGTAATCACGTTGATGCTGGCCGGCGCGCCGGGGGAGACCTGGGAGGAGCGCATCATGACCTTCATGCGGCAGGCCTACGGCGCCTACTCGCTCACCGTCCTGACCCGCGACGCGGTTTACGCCGTGCGCGACCCCTGGGGATTCCGCCCGCTGTGCCTGGGCACGTTCAACGGTGGCTACGTCGTCGCCTCGGAATCATCGGCCATCGCCACCATCGGCGGGGAGTATCTGCGCGAGGTCGCGCCCGGCGAGATCGTCTCGCTGGACACCTATGGTCTGCATAGCCGCCAGGGGCTGCCGCCGGAACGGCCAGCGCTGTGCACCTTCGAACATATCTACTTCTCCCGGCCCGATAGCGTGTGGGCCGGCCGGGTCATCCACCAGGTGCGCCAGGCGCTGGGGCGCGAACTGGCCCGCGAGTATCCGGTCGAGGCTGATCTGGTCGTGCCCGTGCCCGACTCCTCCATCCCGGCGGCCATCGGTTACGCCCAGGAAGCTGGCCTGCCCTTCAACGAGGGGCTGATCAAGAACCGCTATATCGGCCGCACCTTCATTCAACCCGATGACCACATCCGGCGCATGGGCGTGGCGCTCAAGTTTAACCCCTTGCCGGAGAACCTGGAAGGCAAGCGCGTCGTGTTGGTGGACGATTCCATCGTGCGCGGCAATACCAGCGGCCCGCTGGTGCGCCTGCTGCGCAATGCCGGCGCGACCGAGGTCCATGTCCGGGTCACCTGCCCGCCCATCCGCCATCCCTGCTTTATGGGCGTGGACATGGCCACCTACGATGAGTTGATCGCCCATCGCATGACCGTGGCCGAGATTCAGAAATATCTGGGCTGCGACAGTCTGGGCTACCTGTCCTTGGAGGGCATGATGCGGGCCATCGGTCGCCAGGATGGCTACTGCAACGCCTGCTTCACCGGCATCTATCCCATCACCCTCTACGAGGGGCAGGAGAAGACCATATTTGAGGATGTATTGGCGTCTTGACACAACGCTTCTATATAGTAGAGAGGTAAACTGTCACCCTGCGCGTAGTGAAGGGTTTCCTGTGTACGCTGCCGAGATGCTTCACTGCGTTCAGCATGACAAAAGCGATCTCGTTTAGCATGGCAAAAGCGATCTAATGAAGGTTCTGATAGTCGGTTCCGGTGGCCGCGAGCACGCCCTGGCCTGGAAGATGGCGCAATCGGCGCGCCTGACCGGCCTGTATGTTGCTCCCGGCAACGGCGGCATCGCCGAAAGCGTCCCCATCCCCGCCGAGGATAGCGACCGCCTGCTGGCCTTCGCCCGGAAAGCCGGGGTTGACCTGACCGTTGTCGGGCCGGAAGCCCCGCTGGCAGCCGGGATCGTGGACCGCTTCCAGGCGGCCGGCCGGCGCATCTTCGGGCCGGTTCAGGCAGCGGCGCGGCTGGAGTCAGCCAAAGCCTTCGCCAAAGACTTCATGGCCCGCCACAACATCCCCACCGCCCGCTACGCCACCTTCAACGATTATCCTGCTGCCCTGCGCCATCTGCTCGACGTGGACTATCCGGTGGTCGTCAAAGCCAGCGGCCTGGCGGCGGGCAAGGGCGTCATTGTGCCCGATGGGCGAGACGAAGCACAGGAGGCCCTGCGGCAAATCATGGTCATGCGGGCCTTCGGCCCAGCCGGTGACGAGGTCGTGATCGAAGAGCGGCTGACCGGCACCGAGGTCTCAGTGCTGGCCTTCAGCGACGGTGTCACCGTCGTCCCTATGCCCCCGGCGCAGGACCACAAGCGGCTGCTCGACGGCGACCGTGGACCCAACACCGGCGGCATGGGCGCTTTTGCCCCGTCCCCCATCTGCCCACCGGCACTGGTCGAGCAGATCGTACACACGATCCTGCGCCCGACGGTGGAGGGGATGCGGGCCGAGGGCACGCCTTATCGGGGCATCCTATACGCTGGCCTGATGCTCACGGCCGACGGCCCGAAAGTGCTTGAATTTAACTGCCGCTTCGGCGACCCGGAGACCCAGGCCATCCTGCCCCTGCTCGAGAGCGACCTGCTGGAGGTCCTTGACGCCTGCGTGGACGGGCGGCTGGCGCAGACCGCCGTGCGCTGGCGGGCCGGTGCCTGTGCCTGCATCGTCCTGGCCTCAGGCGGCTATCCGGGCCGCTATGACAAGGGCCACCCCATCACCGGCCTGGAGGCGGCTGCCAGATTAGCCGGCGTGACGCTCTTCCATGCCGGGACGCGCTATCGCGATACGACGGCCCAGATCGTCACCGACGGCGGGCGAGTGTTGGGCGTGACAGCGGTGGGCGAGTCACTGGACCAGGCGCTGGCACGGGCCTACACCGCCGCCGGGCAGATCCACTTCGAGGGGATGCAGTACCGGCGG
>CADDZL010000200.1 GCA_902812335.1 Chloroflexota bacterium
CGCCGCCGGGTCTGCCGCCGGATGCCAGCCCGGGTAGGCCAGTGGCGGGGCATCGTGTGGGGTCGCCGCCTGCGTTCGCAGCGCGTCATAGAGCGGGCGCGGGCGGCTGTCGGGCCCGACTAGCGCGAAGCCCCAGCGGGGGTCGTCGGCTGTCGCCGGTCCCCTCAGCCGCTCCAGGAAAAGCGGCCCGGCCCAGGGCCATTCCAGCCGCGCCCGCTCCAGCGCCCGCAGGGTGTAATCGGCCTGCTGCGCTTCACTTACCTGGCCCCAGATCGAGGGCGGGCCGCTCCAGCCGGGCGGGAGCGCGTTCCAGCCCCATTGGCCTGCCCACAGGGCTTTGTTGCCGTCGTCGTGTCGCTCCATCTCCTCGCGCAGCAGGACAAAGTGCGAGAAGTTCAGCCGGTCCAGGTCTGCGCGGCGATCATCAGGGCCGGTATCGTAGCCATAAGGCTTGCCCGCAGCGGCGTCGAAAGCGGGGCCGGCGCCGACCTCATACAGCGCCCTCAAGTAGAGCACGTCGCTGAGGTTCTCCGGCCCGGTCTCGGCCGTCGGCGCGAGCGCGGCAGCGACGACGACCGCGCCCGGTTGGGCAGCGTGCAGCACATCGGCAGCGGCTCGCAGCAGCGCGGCGTACTCGGCCGGGTTGGCCGGACGCCCGCCCCAGTGGGATGCCAGGTTAGGCTCATCCCAGATCTGATAGGCGTCCACGCGGCTGCCGTAGCGGGTGGCGAAGGCGCGGGCGAAGGCAGCAAAGCTCGCCGGGACGGCCGGTGGCGCGGTGCGGTCGTGGGGCTGATCGGGGGCCTGGGCCCAGTCGGGGCTGGTGTCCAGGACCGCCAGGAGATGCAGGGGCCGGTCGCCGGTCTCACGCCGCCGCGCTATCGCCTCAACCAGCGGGTCCCAACGCTCCCAGTGATATTCGCCGGGTCGGGGCTCGATCTCCGCCCAGGGGAAGGTCTGCCGCAGCCAGGTCGCGCCGACCATTTGAGCCTGGTCGAGTGCCTGCTCCAATTCGGCCGGCGGCATGCCGGCGAGATCCACATTCAGGCCAAGGGCAACGCCGGCGTGGGCGATAGGGCCGGGCAGTCCGGCAACCAGGCCGCGTTCCAACGCCCCTGCCCGCACGATCAACCCGCCGCCGACGATAGCGGTGAAAATCAGGCCGATAACGCAGAGGACGGCGGCACCGGCGGATCGGATGGCGGCTTGTCGTGGGGGACGGGTCACGGATGGCGTGGCGGACAAGGCAGGTTCGTCTTCACTCGTTCACAATCTCGTAGTCGCTGGAGAGCTCCACGGCGTCCACTACCTGGGCAGTATATGCCGCCTGTCTGTGTGAAGCAAACGTAGATGGGGACGGCGCGACCGGGCTATCGGGCCTCACGCTCAGACCCATTCGCCAACTGCCTAAAGGACTTCGACCAATAGGTAAGGAGGATATCGCGGGCCATCCCCATCTTGACTGCTTGCCCTCTTTAACGGTTGCTCATGATAAGTGGCAGAAAGACCTGATCGTTGAGGATCACAAACTTCGTGACGAAGCCGTCGCTGAAGCCACCAAAGCTCGTTTGGAAAGCGCCTGGCGTGATGGGGAAATCTCCTGACCACGTGTAGCCGGTTACATAGACTGCCCCATGCGCATCCTGCGCGATGTCAAAAGCCCGATCACCATCACCGCCACCGAGGAACGTAGAGTATATGAGTGCGCTACCATCCACGTTCAACTTGGTCACAAAGGTGTCGTGGTAGCCACCCCCATAGATCGGCTGAACTGCCCCCGGTGTGATCGGGAAATCGGGTGAATAGGTATCGCCGGTGACAGAGGCGACACCGTTTGTTTCTAATGTGAGTCCGCGACCATAGTCCGAACTGGTGCTGCCGAGATAAGTTGAATAGATCAATCGACTCCCATCCACATTCAGTTTGCTTATGAACGCGTCAGTATAATAGGGACAACTGCGGCAGGCTGGTTGGAACGCGCCCGGTGTCGTTGGGAAGTCAGACGACCATGTATAGCCGGTGATATAGGCTGCACCACTGCCATCGACCGCGATACCTCTACCGTAATCACCGTCGCTGCCGCCAAGGTAAGTAGAATAGAGCAGCCCGCTGCCAGCTTCATTTAGCTTGGTCGCGAAAGCGTCAGGGTAAGTAGGACAGCCGCCACAGGTCGTCTGGAATGCGCCTGGAGTGGTGGGGAAATCGGATGAAAACGTCTCGCCGGTGATATAGGCCGCACCACTTTCGTCAACCGCGATAGTACAGCTAGAATAGGAGCATTCATAGTCGCTACCGCCGAGGTAGGTGGAATAAACTAGTCCGCTGCCCACAGCATCCAGCTTCGTTACAAAAGCATCCCAACCCCCACCGGAGGTCACCTGGAAGGCGCCCTGTGTCGTTGGGAAGTCGGAAGAAGACGTGTTACCTGTGACGTACACCACACCGTCTCCGTCTACTTCGATGCTATTCCCTGCATCATCGCCGGTCCCGCCGAGATAGGTGGAATAGACTAACTGGGTGCCATCCGCATTCAGCTTGGTGATGAAGGCATCCCAACCTCTATAGGTTGTTTGAAACGCGCCCGGTGTCGTTGGGAAGTCAGACGACCATGTATAGCCGGTGATATAGGCTGCACCACTGCCATCGACCGCGATGCCTTGGCCTCCATCAAAATCACTGCCGCCGAGATAGGTTGAATATGCACCACTGCCATCCGCATTCAGCTTGGTGATGAAGGCATCGCGGGTGCCTCTCAAGGTCGTCTGGAATGCGCCTGGAGTGGTGGGGAAGTCGAACGATTGCGTTTCGCCGGTGATATAGGCTGTACCACTTTCGTCAACCGCAATGCTTAGGCCAAAGTCATCACTACTCCCGCCCAGGAAGGTGGAGTAAAGCAGATTGTTGGAGCTATCGGAAAGGCTATCAACGGATTCGGACAATAGATTGAACGTATCGGGAGCGAAGGTGATGCTGTTCTTCTCTAATAGTGGATGCAGCAGTGTGCCGTCACCGGCTCGTACCAGCAAGGAGAATATCCCCACGACTGTGGTCAGGCGCAAACGCTCGCCTTCTAGTGCTACCTCGTCTGCGCCCTCTACACGCAGGCGTACCGCCCTCAGATCTGCACCAGGCTGAGCAATGACACGCAGTTTCAACCGACCGCCCTCCCCGGTTAGTTCCAGGTCAACGCCGGGATAGAGATCTAGATAGCGCACGCCTCCCCATACCGGGATATCTGGATGCCACTTCGCCGGATCATTGCCGATGAAGTAGGAGACGCGAGTATTGAGCCGGCTGAAAGGTTCCAGACGAGGATGAGGATTGGCGCCGATGAAGCTCAGTCTGAGGTTAACTCCCTGCTGCGGCTGGTTCTCATGCACAGAACCAGCGCTCCTCGGTATCGCAGACGCTTGTGTTTGCCATGCGTCTGCTTGCGGCCGCTCCAGCAGGGTGATCCACAAAGCATCCTCCGCGAGCCATAACGTTCCACTACCGCCACGGATCTGGAAGCGGACGCGGGGATCGAATTGGCCTATATTCTCGATGAACATCATGGGCACAGCGTGTAGAGCTGGAACTTGGGCAATCGCGGCTATCGGCTGAGCTTGTGTTGTGCTAGATCCTCTGCTCACGACCAAGGTTAAGGCTGCAGCGAGCGTAAGGAAGGATCTATAACGAAGGCGTCGTCGCTTTTGGACCATGCCTCCTCGTCAGGCTGATCAACACCGCGCTAAACGGGTGCGACCCGCGCTAATGAGCCAAATCATAGCATTGTTCGGAGTGACGGTCAAAAGGAGAGCCATCTTTTCGGATGGCTCTCTTACTCTAGGTGAGTGAACTCAAACGTCGATCAGGGTGTAGGCGTCAATGTTGGCCAGGGAATAGTCGGCAATGGCGGCGGTGTCGGTGTCTCTGGTCCGGGTGTGGCATCGGGCAGTTGTAGGCTGAAGAAGTGATTATCGCCATAGACACCGGGTACAAGCGGTTCAACGCCCATCAGCATCTGGTCAGACACAACCTGAAGGTTCGGACCGGCCTGAGCAGAAGTGGGTATATAGCCATCTGGGTACTGGGCGAAAATTAAGAACCAGGCAGGATCGGATGATTCAGCGTAGTCAATCGTGAATTGCCCGTCAGTTCCGGTGGTGGTCGTGTTCACCACCTGCCAGTCCAGCCCGGTGATGCGATAGAGCGTGACAGTTGCCTCAGGCACAGGTTGGGATGGCGCTAAACCTGTGGTACTAACAGCACCGCTGAAGGTCCAGCCGGTCGTCGGATTGGGCGTGTTCGTAGGCGTTGCCAGCGGCGATATAATGGTCGGTGTCGCAGTCGGGATCAGTGCTTGAGTAGAAGAAGCATCCTTCAGCATCACAGGCAAGTAGACGCGATACTGCACGAACTTGATCGTGTCAAAGCCGACCGAGTAAGGACCGACTTCACCTGTCGCGTTTCCCAGACGCACCGCACCGAAATTGCCCTCCCAGAAGTCATAGGTGCCCAAGTAGACCCAGTCGTCGTAGATATTATTTTGGTTGACGGAGACAGTATAGTTGCCATTTCTGGCGTAGATTGTGTATTGAGCATTCCTGGTCGTGGCGAACACAGCAGGGATAAACGCATACACTGCATAGGGGCCTTCAAAGGGCAGGTCAGGCCGCCACCAGGCAAAGACCGTATCAATGGTCTGCGTATTGGTGTAATGGCGCATGGTCCAGCTATTGCCCTGGTGGTACCAATCTTGCGGCCCCATTCCCGACTGGCTAAACCATACGCTCTCATCTTCCAAAATAATGTCTGTACACTGCGTATCCTAAAGCAGGTCTGGCGGAGCTGGGCGGATTTCAACTCTCATCTTCCAAAATAATGTCTGTACACTGCGTATCCCCCCAAAGGCAGGCGGCGGCCACAGGCAGGGGATCAGACCAGTCTCCCCCGCCAGCCATAAGGATCGGTCACATAGTCGACCGCATTGATGATCTGATGTGCTTCAAAGTGAAGGTGTGGTCCTCTGGCTCCTGCCCCTGTCTGGCCGCTCCATGCAATTTGGAGACCGGCGGAGACCACCTGACCCACATTGACTGTGAATCCGTTCAGGTGGCAATACCGGGAGTTATATCCGGCTCCGTGGTCAAGAATAACGCAGTTTCCCTTCCAAAAGTCATGCCATCCGGCGAATGTAACCGTACCCGGTGCGGCAGCCAAGACGGGTGTATTTTCAGGCATAGAGTAATCGGTGCCATCATGGCCATCATAGCAATACGGCCCTTGCGTGACGGGATCCCAGTTGGCCGGCCAAGGACCCGGACAATTGCCACGTTCTTCACCGAGGTAAACGACCATATACCCGTCCTCCGAATAGTCTGGCGAGCGGTGATCGACATAAGCGGTCCATCGACGGGTTCCTGAGAAGGGCAGACGGAAACGGACACCGCCCTGGGCTTCGGCTCTGTCACTGGATAGCGCACTTATAGCCGCGCTAAACAAGACTATGACGATGGCGAGCTTGGGCACGAACTGATGCTTCATCTGTCCACCTCCTCGACCAGGTTACGGGAGCCAAACGATCATCGGGCTACAAGCCTCTGGATCAATGGTGAGGGATCCACTGCCATCAAGACGATGCAGGTCACTTCCATCGACTGTAACTACCCAGGGCTCGAATCGTCCTGACGAATCACTCAGACTCACCACGAAAGCGACCCTCCCCCCGTTAGGTGACCATGTTGGTTCTAGCACCTGCAAGTTCTGAAAGGAGGTCAACTGCCTCACTCTATAGTTCAGGACATCAACCACAAAGACGTTGCTGTATAGTTCGCCTATCCCAGAGGTTGCCTTAACAAAGGCAATTCGCCTGCTATCTGGTGACCAGGCTGGACCGAGCTGGGTGTAATACCCAGTCATCGCCGGACTGAGAAGGCGGCTCGCACTTCCGTCAGCCCCCATCATCCATAGCTCGCCCTGGGCCAAGGTCGTCCCGCTTGATTCGCGCCAGCGGACAAAAGCGATGGAGTTCCCATCGGGAGACCAGGTAACATGCTCGATCCGCATTTCGGAGTCGGTGAACAAAAGTCGCTGGTCTGAACCATCTGGCGCAGCGCTGCGCCAGATTTCGCTACCGCATTGGAAGCAACTCGTCCGGGCATATACCAGTGAACTCCCGTCAGGCGAGTACGAAGCACTGGTAATTTCCTGGTGGCCTTTGGGCTGGGT
>CADDZL010000201.1 GCA_902812335.1 Chloroflexota bacterium
ACCCCCGGCCGTTGTCCACTACCTCCAACTCGATGCCCTCGCCATTGGCACAAAGCCGCACCGTCACCGCGGTGGCGGCAGCGTGCTTGAGGGCATTGTTCAGGGCTTCCTGCGCGATGCGATATAGCCCCTCTTCCACAGCGGAGGGTAGTTCGAGCGCGCCCTCCACCAGCAGGCGGGCATCCACGCCCGCCCGTTTCTCAACGGCATCCAGGCGCTGTTGCAACGCCCCGATCAGCCCTTCGGTTTCCAGGACCAGGGGGCGTAGCTCATACACAAGCAAGCGCATCTCTTTGAGGGCCTGTTGGGCGGTCTCGCCCAGGCGGATCAGGTAGGTCTGGACGCGCTTCAGGTCGCCAGCGCTGGCTAAACGCCGCCCGGCTTCAGCCAGGAGGGTGAGGCTATAGAGCGACTGGGTGACCGAATCGTGGAGTTCGCGTGCCAGGCGCTGGCGTTCTTTGATCACCGCGAGTTGCTCGGCCTGCTGGTAGAGGCGAGCGTTCTCCACGGCCACGCCGATCTGTTGCCCGATACCGGCCAGCAGCGACCGTTCTTCTGGGGCCAGGGGCCGCAGAGCCCGGGTGGCCATGTTGATCGCTCCCAACATTTTGCCTTTGGCCAGGAGCGGGACGCTGACCGCTAGCTGGAACCCTTCCCTGTCCAGCAACTCTTTCAGTTCACTCTGGGGATAATCCGCCACCTGCCTGACAATGGGTTGTCCATCGCCGGCGGCAGGCGTGGCGACGCTTGCCGCCAGGGGCAGCCGAACTGTATGGCGGGCACACTCCTCCGACATGCCGTAATGGGCCACGCGGACCAGAGTCTGCGTGTCTTCCTCCAGGAGGAACGCCTGACCTGCCTCAAAGCCCATCACCTCCAGGGCCTTGACCAGGGCATCGCCCAGGATCTCGTCCAGGTTCAGGGAACGGCTCACTACAGCGGCGATGGCATTAAGAGTCGCCAACTCTTTGGTCCGATCGGCGACCTTCCGCTCCAGGTCAGCATACGATTCCCGGAGTTCGGTTGACATGAGGTTGAACTGCTCGGCCAGCTCTTCCAGTTCATCGCCGGTGGATACACTGATCGTCTGGCCGAAACGGCCCCCGGCCACCTCCTGGGCAGCGTGGATCAACTCCTCAATCGGCCCCGTGATCCGCCTGACCCCGACTGTGACGACGAGGACCGGCAGGAGTATGCCCAGTGCCAGCAAGACGATCAGAAACTGTCTGTAGCCCTGACTGGCGCTGAGCAAGGCGCTCCAGCTTTCCTCGGTGACCAGACCCCAGGACGTGCCTGGCACCGGGGCGAAGCCCGCGACGATGTCCTGGCCATTGAGATCGCGGGTGCGAATGGCCCCCACCTGCCCACTTAAGACCTGCCGCACGACCGCCTGCGTCGAGAAGTCGCCCCCAATGTAGCTGCTGTCAGAATGATAAATCACCCGGCCATTGCCATCCACCAGGTAGATGTTGCCCGTCTCCCCAATGTGCAGCTTGACAACGCTGCCGTAGAAACTGCTGACGGCTGTCGCGCCCAGGCGGAACAGCCCCGCCATCATCCCCAGCAGTTCGCCCTGGTCACCGGTGATGGGCACTGCCATAATGACGACCTGGGCCCCTTGTGGCCCATCAGGAACAATGTCCGAAAAGACCAGCCCCGGCGCACGGACCATCTGGCGATAGTAGGCGCGGTTGGACCAATCTTGACCGAGGGCATCGGGCCGCTCCGGTTGGGCGGCCACGACCGTGCCGAAGGTATTGAGGATCAGCACACCGCCGTCGAAGACCGCTAAGCGGTTGCTGAAGCGCTGGAGGGCAGCGCTTTGAGCCGCCGGGTCATTCCAGACAGCCATCGTGCGCGCCAGAGTGGTGAGGAAACTGGCCTGGTCGGTCAACTCTGTGGCTAGTTGGCTGGCCGAGAGACGCATCAACTCCCGGTCACGCCCGACCACCAGGTCCTGTGTCACCTGCTGATAGGCGGTGAAAGTGACCAGGGCCACAGCGATCAGGATAATGGCCGTGGGGACAAAGGACCAGGCAATGATCTTGGTACGCAGGCTGCCCCAACGGATTCCCGATCGCACAGCGGCTCTCCTATCCTGCGCCCTGCTGGGCCTCCTGGATCTGGCGGCAGACGTCTTTCATCTTCTCCACCGGGGCCTGGCCCAGGGTGAAGATCTCCTGCCAGGCGGTGCTCGCCAGCCGCGTCGCAGCGTCCATGTTGGCGAAGACCTCCGCCGTCACCGAGTAGCCCATCAACTGACCGTCGGCGAAGACGGCGATATTCACGTCCCTGGCCTTCTGGGGGAATTGCTGACGGACGAAGCCGACCCACTCATCTACGAGGGAAGCCCGCGCCGGTTGGAGGAAGTGAGCCCGGGCCATAGCCCGGCCATAGTCCTTGCTGATGAGGAATTTCAGCAGTTCCCAGGCAGCATCGGGGTGCCTGGTCCCGGCGTAGATGCCGAAGCCATCGGTGGTGGCTAACGTCACCTTACGCACGGGTCCGGCCGGGAAGGTGGTGATGCCAATGCGGAAGTTGGCGCCGGTCAGGATGTCCTTGAGCGCCCAGGAACCGTCCTCCACCATCGCCAACCGCCCGTCCACAAAGGCCTGGCGTGTCCCCCTGTTCTGCACATCCAGAGAAGTAGCCATGACTTTATCGTCCCACATGCGGGCGCGGATCCATTCCATGGCCTGGAGTGCCTCAGGCTCGCCCATGCGGCACTTGGTGGGGTCATGGGGGTCCACGAAATGGCCGCCCCAACCGTTGACGTGCATCTGGATGCGCTCCCAGGCGATGTCAATCATGCTGCCCCACAGGTCCGTGCGATCATCGCCGTTGCGGTCGTCGGTGAGGTGCTTCATGGCGGCCAGGTAGTCGTCGTGTTTCCAGGTGCCATCCGGGTAGTCCACCCGATATTGGTCGAAGAGGTCCTTATTGTAATACAGGGCCAGTGCGCCGTGGTACTTGGGCAGGGCATATTGCCGCCCGTCCCGGAGGAAGAAGGACCGGTATTGGGCCGGGTCCCAGTCATTAATGGTCTCCTGGTCCAGGTCGGCTTTGACATAGGGGCGGAGGTCGAGCACATAGCCCTGCTGAGCCAGAATCGGAAACCAACTACAACAGCCCTGGAAGACATCCGGTGCGATGCCGACCTGCATATCGGCCAGCATCTTTTCCTCGAGATTGTCCGGGTCGGGGATATAGAAGACACGGATATTGGGGTGGGTCGCGTGAAATTGGTCCAGCATTTCCTGGGCCATCGAGGGGAACCACTCGGTTTGCCAGTCCTGGTAGACCAGTTGTACCTTCTCTCCACGCCGCGGGGTGGGCTGGGCCAGGGAGGGGACGCAGGCACTCAAAGCCGCACCGGCGGCTGCCATCCCTGTCAGGTGCAGGAACTCCCGCCGGGAGAGGGTCTGCGTGCCGTCGCCTGGCGCTGGTGGAGCAGAGGGCGGCGGGGCCTGACCCTCAAGGGGGTTCGGCGCATCCTTCAAATATACCTCCGCAGAGTCGCTCGATTCCATTTGTCATTGTACCACAGTATTATGTTCTTCACACAGACTCCCCCTGCCAGGGGAGAAAGGGGAGAGGCCTTCCTCAGCCCCGCAAGGGCAGCGCTCTCTTAAGCGCGAGCCTTCAGGCCCGCGGCTTCTTCGTTCTCTCAACGTGACGCTACAGCGTCGCGCCTGTTGCCCCCAATCTGGTACACCCCCTGACTTGTGGCTGGGGCACCCCGCCTCAGGGGGCGCCGACCGATTGGCACGTGCTCTCGGGCAATACCCCCGGCGAACTTTGGCAGATGGAGTAAACCAGGGTATCGCCCTGGTTCCACAGAACGATACCTGCCCCCGCACAGCACACACATAGGAGCAGCACAATCACGATCGCTGCGATCAACCACCGGTTGCGGCGGGGTGGCTGGGGGGTCTCCGCTGTGGAAGGAGGTGGGTAAACCGGCGGTGTAGATGCCATCAGTTGGGGCTCCTTTCGACAAATCAGAGTAACCACAAGGGTTACCCCTACAAGTTGAATCCTTGCCAGGTGCCGGTGAAGCTAAAGCGCACCACATCCATCAGGCCGATTTCGATGAAGGTCAAAGCTACCCCGGCTACAAAAAGCGGCCAGGCCTGGCGCCAGTTCGCCGCGACGTTCTCGCGCCGGCTGACCGCCAGTGCCAACATGCTGTTGACCAGGCTGAGCATGAGTACGACCCCCAGTGTGCTGAGCAGCGCCAGGGGGTAAAGCAGGGCCGGATTCTCCGTCAAGACCAGGGCCACGACGATGCTGGCCAGCAGGAGCAACCCCACCAGTTCACGGGCGTTGCGCAGGCTGGGCATGGCTTCGGGCTCTCGCCAGATGACGCTGTTGAAGAGGGGGTAAATGAGGGCGGCCAGCGCCAGCCCGTAGAGCACACCGGTGACGAGGCGCAGCCAGTTCTGCGGTGGGTACAGGTATGGCAGGCCGGGGAAGAGGCTCAAATAGGAGTTCAGGCCATCTATACCCATCAGGGCGATGAAGCCGATCAGCGTGAGGAGCACCCGCCGTGGCGGCAGCCGGCTGGCACGCTGGCGGCCGGCAGCGGTCAGCGTGGTCAGGCCCAGCAGTGCACCCAGGTAGATACCGGTGCAGCGGGCGCACAGGGGCAGTTGCCGGCCGGCGATGGTAAGTGAGTGGCTGGCGATGCGGTGGCAGATGGCATAGCCGACAGCATCGGCCTTATTCAGGACGCCCGGCGGTGTCGCCAGGGCAAAGCCGGCCAATGCGGCCAGTGCCACCAAGACGATGCTCAGCGGCGCGAGCCGCCGCCGTGGCCGTACTGCAACCTGGGCTGTAACCTGTTCGGCCATCGCGATGTCGGGCCGGATTATATGCCGAGGGGGAAACGCCGTCAACCCTTCAGGCTCAAGGGGAGCCGTCCAGGCGCACCGGCCGATCCCGCCTACATTGTGGTGGTCTTGCCCCACGTGCATTGCGGCTCACCGGGGCGACCGCAACTTGAAATAACCTTAAATCTGAACCAAAAGCTCTTGACAAAGCCGGAAATGGATATATAATCACAGGTAAGTGCGTTTCCTCCCCCCAAAAGAACAAACGATCTTTCAGTGAATGCAGGGAGGCTTTGCACGTTGGATTGGGGGTGCGACGGTGTGGCTTCCCTTCCGGCAAAACCGGACATTCTCAAGGGACAAGGAGGTTCCTATGCCAAAGAAGGTTCGCCTGCTAAGCGTGACAATTATTGTGATTCTCCTCCTAAGCACTCTGTCCTTAAGTGAGGCCTTTGCCGGGGGAGGGTCCAGGGTCTATGACCTCAACACATATCCCCTTGACGAGGGACCATCAACCGTCGGCGATAGATATAGCTTTTCCATCGGCCCAGGGGGGTCCTACTCTAATAGCGGCAGCGTGAACTGTGTCTTCCCCTGCGACGGCGATACCTACGTCGTGACGGTTACGTCGAACACCTACATCAGAATCATGGTGAGCCCCAGCACGGAGGGCGAGTGGATTTGTTGGGGAGCCCCCTATCACAAGTATGAATGCGCCACTCCCCCTGCCAATGTCACCGTCGTCGGCACGCGCGGCCCTGGGACTTACTATTTCCATATCTGGGCTATAGACCCCACAGAGAGTTTCCCGGCCGACTATACCATCACGGTCAGCGGTAGTAACCCGTTATCAGCATCCGGCCGCCCCACGCTGTCCACTCGCGTGGGACCTACGATTTCTGCCAAGACCCACTAGGTCCCCGGCCGGAACCAGCATCACTCAGCAGCAGTGAGGCCTTGACTGCAGGCAGAGGCCATCTCCCTCAAGAGGTGGCCTCTTTTGCTTTAGGGTGGTTCTGGGAGCAGCGGTCGCCCGGAGTTAGAAGCTCCGGGCTGAAAGAACAAAGCCCTGCGGGCTATTGGTTTTAGCCCCGCAGGGGCTTCGTTCTCTCAGCGCGGGCCTTCAGGCCCGCGACTTCTTAGCGCGACACTTCAGCGTCGCTTAGTCTGTCGGCGTCGCCAGGCCCAACTGGAGATGCGGTGTGCCATACCGGGGTAGTCGTAACCGGCGACACGGGCGGCATTGAAGAAGCCCGCATCCGGCGCCAGGCAGGGGTTGGGGTTGACCTCCAGGACGTAAGGGATGCCACCGGCC
>CADDZL010000202.1 GCA_902812335.1 Chloroflexota bacterium
GATGCGCCCGCTGCGCTGGGTCGAGGAGATCCGGCGCGACCAGGGTGGGCGCGGCCCCAGCCAGGTGACCCAGTTCGTCGTGGGCGGGGCCGACGAGACCGACCACGAACTCCTGACGACGACTGAGGTGCTCTATCGCGAACTGCGGCTGGCGCGGGCCTACTTCTCAGCCTTCCGCCCCGTGCCCGATACGCCTCTTGCTAGCCGCGCGCCCACGCCGCTGCTGCGTGAGCACCGGCTGTATCAGGCCAGCTTCCTGCTGCGCGACTATCCCTTTCGCCTGAGCGACCTGGCTTTTGACGCAAGTGGCAACCTGCCGCTCGACATGGACCCCAAAGCGGCCTGGGCGCAGACCCATCTGGCCGAGCGGCCGCTGGAGATCAACCGCGCCGGGCGGGGTGAACTGCTGCGCGTTCCGGGCATCGGCCCGAAAGGCGCTGAGGCCATCCTCAAGGCCCGGCGTCAGGGCACATTGCGCGATCTGGCCGACCTGCGTAAAATCGGTATTGTACCCGAACGGGCAGCGCCTTTTATTCTGCTGGCTGGCCGCCGACCGGCTTACCAGCTTTCTCTTTTTGGGGGCTGATCCACGATCCCGTTAAGCCATCTGCGCCGCTGGCGCGACCGGACCTATCGCCGCACCGCCGGGCGCCGCCTGACAAACCCGGAGCAGGCTGTCGCCTTCGTCAACGAGATCGGGTTCTGCTTCTTCTGGCCCATCGAAGGGGTGGAGCTCCCCAGCCTGTGGGTCGCCGTCGCCGGCGACCGCCCCGTGGCCGACGAACACGACGACCCCGGCCATGTCACCTGGGGCTGGAAGGACCAGATGCTATCGCAGCGGCGTTGGTTCTATGCCAAGCTCCTACGCCGCCGTGCCACGATTGTCTCACTGGAATACCTCCCCTACTTCTACGCCCTCTCCGAGAACCTCGGCGACCCCCACGATTACTTGCTGGAATATGAGGCCGGCACGCTGACCGCCGAAGCCAAGGCCATCTACGAGGCGCTCTTGGAGAAGGGGCCAATGGATACACTCAGCCTGCGGCGCGAGGCGCGCCTGGCGAGCCGTGACAGCCACAGCCGCTTTGAACGGGGCCTGACCGAGCTTCAGGTCGGGTTAAAGGTGTTGCCCGTAGGCGTAGCCGAGGCCGGGGCCTGGAACTATGCTTACGTCTATGACCTGGTGATCCGCTGGTGGCCGGAGTTGCCTGAACTGGCCCGACCCATCGGCCGGGGCGCGGCGCGGCGCGCGCTGGTCCGCCGCTATCTGGAGAACGTCGGCGCCGCCACGCCCGGTCAGATCGCCCGCCTGTTTGGCTGGCTGCAGCCGGATGTGGAGCGGGTCTTAGGCCATCTGGCGGAAGAGAGCATCATCACCCCGCACCTCTCTATTGAGGGTCTGAAAGGCGAATACGTCGCCGTCCGTGAACTTGTCCCCCGCTAGGGCCGCTTTGCGACTCAGTCAGGCGCCGATCCCATGCGCCCGGGTAGGGGGGAACGGACAACCCATGAAAACTGGCTTCCCAATCCACACCTGGATTGAGAAGCCAGTCCGATCGCTGCGGATCGTAGCCGAAGCTCTCCTACTGCACGATCACCCGCGCCGTCATGTTGGGATGGAAGGTGCAGTGATACATGTATGTCCCGGCAGCAGTGAAGGTGAAACTGAACCTCTGGCCGGGGGTCAGGGTGCCTGAGTCCCACACACCCGTATCGCTGGTCGTGGTGTGCGCTACGGCACCAAAATTCGCCCACGTCACCGTGTCTCCGACAGCAACAACGATTGAACGGGGGCGGAAGGCAAAGTCAATGATCCTGACGCGCCACATCGCCTGGGGGCTGCTGGCGCTGGCCGGCAAGGCGGTGACCAGAATCAGGACAACGGCCAAGAGCAGCAGGCCGAGACGATGCTTGAACTTGAGCATTGTGGAGAGTCGCGTAATCATGGTCTTGCTCCTTTTTGCTTGGTGTATTCAGAAAACCGATCAGCAGTACTCAGCCAGCATCCAGACATCGGTGGGCTGGGGCTGGTGGCAGAAATGGACAGCGGCATTTTCTACATAGCGTCCCCCCTTTGGCGACACCTCTTTGAAACTATTACGTACCGGCGTCGGTTTTGGATCAGCCTATTCTGTGACAGTAGGTGTCGCCTGCGCGTGGTATAATTGATTAGCAACTATGAAGAATCGCTGGTCTCAAGTGAGGGCTTGGGCCGCCGGGCGCCGGGCCAAAATCAAAGATGCGACGCTGAACATCCAGCGAGCGTTTGCGCTGGTCTGGCAGGCGCATTCGCCGTCGGCGCTGGCCATGCTCGGCTGTACGCTGGTCGGGGCGCTCCTGCCGGTGGGCCAGGCCTGGGTGGGCAAGCTCATCGTTGACGCGGTGGTAACGGCGATCAACACCCACGTGGGAGCAGCCGCCGGGCTACGGACGGTGCTGCCCTTGTTGCTGGTGGAGTTCATTTTGCTCGTCACACAGGCGGGTAACACACAGGCGCGCACATTCGCCGAACACGTCCTGCACGCTCAGATCAACCTGAAGATCAACGCGCGCATCATCAGTAAGGCGCTCGAACTCGACCTGTCGCACTTCGAGAATGCCGAATACTACGACAAACTGGAAAACGCCCGCCGCGAGGCCGACTACCGCAGTCTGCAAATCGTCAACGGCGGCTTCTACATCATCCAGAATGCCCTCTCGCTGGTCTCGTTTGGCGCACTGCTGTTTCGCTTCAGCCCGTGGCTGGCCCTCATCCTGTTTGCTGCGACCATCCCGGCATTCATCGCCCAGAGCCGCTACGGCGAGTTGCACTTCCGGGTGCTCACCTGGCGTGCGCCTGAGGCCCGCAAGCTCTCCTACCTGGAATACCTGCTCACCGATTACAACGCAGTCAAGGAAATCAAGCTCTTCGGGCTAGGCGAGCCGCTGCTGGGCCGCTACGCCGACCTGTTCTGGAAGTTCGTGCGCGAGGATCAGGCCATCGCGTGGCAGCGCAGTTGGGCCTCGCTCGGTTGGGGCCTGCTGTCCACTCTGTCCTATTATGGCGCGTACGCCTGGATCGTATGGAACGCAGTGGGCAGCCTGATCACGCTGGGCGATATGACCCTCTACCTCAACATCTTCCGCAGCAGCCAGAACATGTTTGAAGCCGTCTTCTCCGGCCTGAGCGATCTATACGAGAACGCGCTGTTTATGAGCAACCTGTTCGCCTTCCTCGAACTCCGGCCGCAGATGGTGGTGGCAGCCCACCCCCGACCCGTGCCGAAAGAAATCCGGCAGGGGATCGAGTTCCGGCACGTCTCCTTCAAGTACGACGGGCACGACGAGTGGGCGCTGCGCGATGTGAGCTTGTGTATCCGGCCCGGTGAGAAGATCGCCCTGGTTGGCCCTAACGGCGCGGGCAAGACCACGCTGATCAAATTGCTGACCCGGCTGTACGACCCGACCGAGGGGCAGATTCTGCTGGATGGGGTGGACCTGCGCGAGTATGATCTGGCCCAACTGCGCCAGCAGATCGGCGTCATCTTTCAGGACTTCGTGCGCTATTATCTCAGCGCGGCGGAGAACGTCGGCTTCGGCCAGATCGAGGCGCTCGACGACCGCCCGCGCATCGTGGGCGCGGCCCAGAAGAGCGGCGCCGACCCGGTGATCACGGCCCTGCCTGAGGGCTATGAGACTACGCTTGGCCGCTGGTTCTCTAAGGGGCGCGACCTGTCGGGCGGCGAGTGGCAGAAGATCGCCTTAGCCCGTGCCTTCATGCGCGATTGTGAAGTGCTGGTCCTGGATGAGCCAACGGCGGCGCTGGATGCGGAGAATGAGTTGAAGGTGTTCCAGCAGTTCCGCGAATTGACCAACGACAAGATGGCGGTGCTCATCAGCCACCGCTTCTCCACCGTGCGCATGGCCGACCGGATTTTCGTGATCGAAAGAGGCCAGATCACCGAACGGGGAACGCACGCCGAACTGTTGGCCCAGGGCGGAACCTACGCGCGGTTGTTTACGCTGCAGGCGGAGTCGTATAGATAACTTTTCTCAGGCTGCAATGGCGACCGGCCTGGCTCTGGTGGTCGGCTCCGGCACAGCCTGATCGGCTTCTTTGAGAGCTTCGATATATAGATATAGTTCGACAGCTTCCTTACATTAACCTCTCGGTCTCTTCTACGAATTGCCGAAGGCAACACAGCCCGGCAGATCGGGGACGTAAGAAGACGATTTAGTGCAGTATCTTGCTGAGGAACTCCTGTGTGCGCCGGTGCTTGGGCGCGGTGAACAACTCCTGGGGCGTGGTCTCCTCGATGATCTGACCCTCGTCCATGAAAACGATGCGCCTGGCCGCCGCCCGGGCGAACCCCATTTCGTGCGAGACGACGAACATGGTCATGCCTTCCATGGCGAGGGCGAGCATGACATCCAGCACCTCTTTGATCATCTCCGGGTCCAGCGCCGAGGTGGGCTCGTCGAAGAGCATAACCTTGCAATTCATCGCCAGGGCGCGGGCGATGGCGACGCGCTGCTGCTGACCACCGGAGAGTTGCGCCGGATAGCTGTCGGCCTTCTCTGGGATGCCGACCTTTGCCAGCAGTTCGCGGGCAATGCGCTCCGCCTCGGCCTGCGGCCGCTTGCGCACCACACGCTGCGCCAGGGTGATGTTCTGTAACGCAGTCAGGTGTGGGAACAGGTTGAACTGCTGAAAGACCATGCCCACATCGGCCCGCACCCGGTTGATGTCCTGCGCCTTGTCGAGTTGGATGCCATCTACGATGATATGCCCGCTATCCACCCGTTCCAGCGCGTTGACGCAGCGCAACAACGTGCTCTTGCCCGAGCCTGAGGGGCCGATGATGACCACCACCTCGCCCTTATGCACGTCGAGCGAGACACCGCGCAACGCATGGACCTTGCCGAAGTGCTTGTGTACGTCGCGGATTTGGATGATGGGTTCACTCATGAAGTCGCCTCGTCTCCGGAGGGGGCCTGCTCTGCGGCAGGCGCTTGGCCTGCCGGTGGGGCTGCGGGCGGTGGGGGCACCATCCGCCGCTCGCGGATGTTGGCGATCAGCCGCGCCAATCCCAGGCCGGCTATCGCTGCCAGCGGCATGACCAGCACCAACGGTACGCCCATGGGTGGCTGCACCGGCAGGTATATCGCCCCAAGCTGGATCAGGTCCAGATAATACTTGAACCCCAGCCGCAGATCGGGCAGGGTCCAGGTGAAGGTCGCGCCCCACTGCCAGTAGAAGTAGAGGATTTGCAGCCACAGCACGTAGCCGATCAGGAAGAGCGTATCCACACCCAGCCCGGCGACCTCACGGACTGGGCGCCGGCGGGCCAGGACACCGGCGATCAGCCCGGCCAGCAGCATCAGGACCGCCGCCTCAATGGTGCGCGCCTTGAGGAAGGCCACGATGTCCGACTCCTGGTTGAAGACCGACAGCGACCAGTCATAGCGATAGACGCCAAAGTATAGCAGCAAGAACAGGGCGAAATAGGCCAGCGTACCCACCAGCGCGACCAGCCACAGGCGGCTGGGGCGGCGGAAGATGAAATAGGCCAGCGGCAGGATAGCCACCAGGATGGCTAAGGGCAGGCGGCTCTGGCGTTCGTCCGCCAGCCGCTGCTCGCGCACGTTCGCCGCCCTGGCGTTCATGTCGCGCACAAAGTCGGCCAGCGCCGTCGCATCACCCGCCTCGATCTGCGGTTGGTACCTGGCGCGGATGGCCTGAGCAAAGGGGCCGCCCAGGTCGCGGCCCTGGCTGACTCCCTGATAGTAATTGTTGTCGTAGAACGTCGCCAGTTGGATGGCGGCGGCTTGCCCGATCTTGCCCAGATCGGCGGGTGGAGCGTCGAGCAATTCGAGCAAGGGCCGGCCCTGGCTCTCGACCGGCATGGGCAGGCCCAGCAACCCCGCCACGGTCGGGGCAATGTCGGCCTGGCGCGCCTGCGGGTACTGTCCCGGCCGGATGGCCTTGCCTACGAAGACCAGCGGCACAGTCTTGACCACCGGCTCCCAGCCGCCATGCCCGCCCCGGTCAATATGGCCGTGGTCCGCGGTCACGACCAGTGCATCCCGGCTCAGGTCGAGCGCCTGAGCCGGGA
>CADDZL010000203.1 GCA_902812335.1 Chloroflexota bacterium
CCCCCCGGCCAGTCAGCCCACGCCAGCCGATCCACACTGCTTGTCGGGTCGAAGTAGCCCCCGCCGTTATTATCGCCACCGATAGCATACAGATACTGATCGGTAATTGCCAGAGCGAAGTCTGCCTTCTGCGGCGTGAAGAGCGGGCCGGTCGTCCAGGCATTACTGGCCATGTCGAAGCGTTCGCTGGCATTGGAGTTGCTGCCCGGCGCGCTGGTGCCCCAGCCACCGACCACATAGACATACTGGCCCGCCTGCACATAGCCCATATGCGAGCGCGGCGTGGGCATCGGGGTCGAGCCCACACTCCAGGTATTCGTGGCGATGTTGTAGATGTCCACCTCGCTCGACTTGCCGCCTGAGAACGCGCCATTATCTCCGCCGATGTAGTATACATTACCGGCGTAGGCCCCGGCCGCACCCATCCACGAAAGGCGTGGCAAAGGCGCTCCACTCGACCAGGTGTTGGTCGAGCGATCATAGATTTGGAGCAGGTTGGTTACACCGGTGCTGGCGGATCCGCCCATCACATAAATCTTACCCTGATAACAGGTTGCCGTTGGCCCTTCAGCGGCGGTGGGAACAGGTGCCAGCATATTCCAGGTGTCGGTGGCGGCATCATAGCGGTAGGCGTTGGGCGTAAGGTTGAAAGAACTGGTCACGCCGGAGATCACATAGAAGCTGTTGGGCTCATCATCGCACTGGGCATGGGCGTAGCGGATGATGCCCAGGGGATGCGGCGTTCGAGCAATCCAGGCCAGAGGAGCAAGGCCGTCGCTATCGGCGTTGCCTGGGAACTGGAGGCTGCTATCTGGCCGGGTGCCGGCCAGGGCCATGGGGGAGCGGCTGCCCGCCGGCGATGGCGTCCCGGCATCGTCGCGCATCGGTTGCGCCAGCGCCGGAGCGAGATGCGAACCGGACACGGCCAGAGCGATCAGCAGCATAAGCCCAACAACGAGTGCAGAAACCAACCGCAGAGATCTATAAC
This sequence comes from Chloroflexota bacterium, assembly GCA_902812335.1. Lineage (GTDB taxonomy): Bacteria > Chloroflexota > Anaerolineae > DSLN01 > DSLN01 > DSLN01. Next base: position 989 of record CADDZL010000203.1, read on the forward strand.
CCGTATCCATTTGACGACCTCCTGACTGCCTGATTGGCAATCGTCCACTGCGACACGGGCAGGGGATGGCGAGTGGGACTTACCTATCATCCTACTCTTGTGCCATATGGTGTGTCAATCACCCCTTTGTCTTACTTCTTTTTTAGACGTCTAAGCAGCGTTACATCACCCTTCCTCTACCTCCCATGGGAAATGGTCACCCCCTTCGGCTGGCCGAACCAGAAACCGCTGAGTGTGTTCCCGATTCGCAGCCCAGCCATAAGTCCTCATTGACTTTCACTGCAAACTGGCGTACAATCAACCGCAGATAGCCGGACAATTGAACCAGGAGCGGGGGAGAGACCCATAAGGCACCGAAGGGGCAAGCGGGCGGCTAGAGCGTAGGCCGACCGGCGAATCTCTCAGGTAAAAGGACCCCGCGCCTTCATCCTCTGGAAAGCCCTGATGGGCGGCATGCCTCCTCTCCCCCTCTTCCCAAGGCCTGGGGAGAGGGGGGCAGAGGGGTGAGGGCCGCCCCCAGGCACCGAAGGGGCAAACCCCGATAGGGCGGGGTGAATCTCTCAGGTCAAGCTGCATCGGTTACGGTGCGGTCAGCAACAGGGGACACGCAGCGTTGGGGCTGTGTGCCCCCTGTTTATTTGACGGAGGACGAAGGACGGAAGACGGAAGACAAATAACCTCATGCCATCCGTCATCTGCCCTCTGTCCCCAGCCAGCAGAAATGAGGAGGGACCAGATGAACTTCCCAAGCGACCTGCGCTATACCAAGAGCGACGAATGGGTGCGCATCGAGGGCGACCAGGCCACAGCCGGCATCACCGACTACGCCCAGAGCCAACTCTCCGACGTCGTCTACGTTGAGTTACCCCAGGCCGGCGAGAAGCGCGCCAAGGGCGAGTCCTTCGGCGTGGTCGAGTCGGTCAAGGCCGCCTCCGATGTGTATATGCCCATCGGCGGCACGATCATCGCCGTCAACGACGCTCTGACCGGCGCGCCGGAAAAGATCAACCAGGACCCCTACGGCGAAGCCTGGCTAATCCGCTTCAAGCCGGATGACCTGAGCGAACTTGACGACCTGATGGATGCGACCGCCTACCAGAAATATTGCGAGGAACGGACGCATTAGTGGCTAGTGACTAGTGGCTCGTGTGCTAGCCGCCAACCACTACCCACTAGCCACTTGTACGGAGGTGATGTATGACCTACATTCCCCACACTGACGCCGAGCGCCGGCAGATGCTCGACATGATCGGCGTCGAACGCATCGAAGACCTGTTCCAGGACGTGCCGGAGCGGGTGCGCTTCCCTAAACTGGACCTGCCCCCGGCGCTGTCCGAAATGGAAGTTATGTGGGAACTGCAGGGGTTGGCGGAGGCCAACGCCGACCTGGAACACTTCCCCACCTTCCTGGGCGCGGGCGCGTACCATCACTTTATCCCCAGCACAGTGGATTATGTCATCAGTCGGGGTGAGTTCTATACCGCCTACACGCCCTACCAGCCGGAGATCAGCCAGGGCACGCTCCAGGCCATGTTCGAATACCAGAGCCTGATCGCCAACCTGACCGGCATGGATGTGTCCAACGCCTCGCACTACGACGGCGCGACCTCGCTGGCCGAGGCGGTGATCCTGGCGCTGAGCACGTTCAAGCACAAGCGGCGCAAGGTGATCCTGTCCCCGGCCATCCATCCCGAGTATCGGCAGGTGGTGCGGACATACACCCAGGGCATGGGGCTGAACGTGACCGGCGATGAGGACCCTTCACTGCGGTCAGGGCAGGCTCTGACAGCCGACCTGTCGCTGTTGTTAAACCGGCTGGACGAGAACACCGCCTGTCTATGCTTGCAAGTGCCGGACTTCTTCGGCCGGTTGGAGGACGTGCGCGGCGTGGCCGAAACAGTGCACAACGCCGGGGCGCTGTTCGTTGTCGTGTGCGATCCCATCTCGTTGGGACTGTTCCAGCCGCCAGGGGCCTACGGCGCGGATGTGGTCGTGGGCGAAGGGCAGTCGCTGGGCATCCCGCTGAGCTATGGCGGGCCGTATCTGGGCTTCTTCGCCACCCGCAGCGAATATGTGCGACGCATGGCCGGACGGCTGGTCGGCGAGACGGTTGACGCCGATGGGCGGCGGGGCTATGTACTGACGCTCTCCACCCGCGAGCAGCATATCCGGCGCGAACGTGCCACCTCAAACATTTGCACCAACCAGGGGCTGATGGCGCTGGCTGCGGCCGTCTACCTGTCCACGATGGGCAAATGTGGCCTGCGTCAGGTGGCCGAGTTGTGCTACCACAAGGCCCACTACGCCGCCGCCCAGATCGCCGGCTTGGAGAAGTATGCGGTCGTGAGCGATAGGCCGTTCTTCAAGGAGTTTGTGGTGCGCTGCCCCCTGCCGGTGGCGGAGATCAACGCCATTCTGCTGGAGGACTACGGCATCATCGGCGGCTACGACCTGTCCACCCATTACCCGCACCTGCGCAACCACATGCTGGTGTGCGTGACCGAGGTGAACACGCGGGAGGAGATTGACGAGTTCGTCGAGGCGCTGCGCGCGATCGGCGAGCAGGCAGACGACGGGGAGGAGGTAGCATGACTGAGCCGCTCATTTACGAAATCAGCTCGCCTGGGCGCTGCGGAGTGACACTGCCGGAGCCGGATGTGCCGCTGGCAGAACTGCCCGAAGAGTGGTTGCGCGAAGACTTGCCCCTGCCGGAGGTGAGCCAGCTTGACCTGGTGCGCCATTATTTGCGCCTGTCGCACATGAATTACAGTGTGGATCAGGGCTTCTATCCGCTGGGGTCATGCACGATGAAGTATAACCCCAAGGTCAATGAGCAGGCCGCCCGCCTGACCGGCTTCGCCAGCACCCATCCCTATCAGCCGCTGGAGAGTGTCCAGGGCAACCTGCACGTGATGTACGAGTTGCAGGAGTGGCTCAAAGAGATCGGCGGCTTCGCCGGAGTCAGCCTGCAGCCCGCCGCCGGTGCCCACGGCGAGCTGAGCGGCGTGCTGATGATGCGCGCCTATCATCTGGACCGGGGCGATACCGCCCGCACCAAGATCCTGATCCCGGACTCGGCCCACGGCACCAACCCGGCCTCGACGACGATGAGCGGGCTGCAGATGGTCGAACTGCCCTCGGACAAGCGCGGCAATGTGGACCTGGAAGCGCTACGGGCGGCCTGCGGCCCGGACGTGGTGGGCATGATGCTGACCAATCCCAACACGTTGGGGCTGTTTGATGAGCACATCGAGGCGGTGATCGAACTGGTACACGGCTGTGGCGGGTTGATGTATGGTGACGGGGCCAACATGAACGCGCTCCTGGGCATCTCGAAGCCGGGCGACCTGGGCTTCGACGTGATGCACTACAACTTGCACAAGACCTTCTCCACGCCCCACGGCGGCGGCGGCCCCGGCTCAGGGCCCATCGGCTGCTCGGCGCGGCTGGTGCCATTCCTGCCGGGCCCGATCGCGGCGCTGGATGAAGATGAGTCGGGCGACGATGAGCGCGTCTACAAGCTGGTCATGCCGGAGAAGAGCATCGGGCGGGTGCGCGCCTTCTACGGCAACTTCGGCATGTTTGTGCGGGCCTACACCTATATCCGCGTGCACGGGCCAGAGGGGTTGCGGGCGATCAGCGACCACGCCGTGCTCAACGCCAACTATCTGCTGGCGCGGCTGCGCGGCACATACCCTGTGCCCTACGACCGGCTGTGCAAGCACGAGTTCGTGGTCGAAGGGCGGATCGAGGGTGCGCCGGGGGTGCGGGCGCTGGACATCTCGAAGCGGCTGATGGATTATGGCTTCCACCCGCCGACAAACTACTTCCCGCTGATCGTGCCCGAGGCGCTGATGATCGAGCCGACCGAGAGCGAGAGCAAAGAAACACTGGACGCCTTCGCCGAGGCCATGTTGCGCATCGCCGAGGAGGCGCGCACAAACCCGGAGCTGTTGCATGGGGCACCGCACACCGCGCCGGTCTCACGCCTGGACGAAGTAAAGGCGGCGCGGGAGCTGGTCCTCTGCGCCCGGCCGGTTCAGGTAGGGTAGCCAGCTTTATTGGGACGCTGATGGACGCAGGTTAACGCAGGTCTCTTTCGGCTTGATCTGCGTTTGTCGGCGTCCCATTCCTTCAGTGCAGGCCTTCAGGCCCCCACCTTTCGGCTGCTATATGGACTCACTTAGTCGTAGTCTTCCTACAGTACGCAGTCCTGGATTGTAGTATAATGAGTGTATGCTCCGCCGTGCCTTATTTCAATCCCTCCTGCTGGCCATGCTCCTGCTGGGGTGGGGGTGCCAGACACTGGGCGGGCTGGCCTCAAGAGCGCCCGGACGGCCTGATCTGACCCCAACCGCCACAGCTGCGCCAACCGGCCCCGCCCCGGCGACGCCATCCCCCGCCACGGCACCCGCCGTGGCGGGCCACATCGCCTATCTGGGCCGTGATGGCAACCTCTATACAGTGGATCAGGCCGGCGTAGCCAGGCACGCGATCACGCGGGATGCGGGCGAACACCCCGACCAGACCATCACCTACTCCCAGCCCACCTGGTCGCCCGCGGGCGACCGGCTGGCCTATGTGCGCCAGGCCCGGAATAAGGTCGGGGACCTGATTCAGGCCGGGGTATACAGCACAGCCGCTGACGGGACGGATATAGCCGAGGCCTTCTCCAGCCGAAGTGACACGCCTTTCTATCTGTACTGGTCTCCCGGCGGCGAAAGCATCGCCTTCCTCAGCAGCGGCAGCAGCACCTCGTCGCTTACCCTGCGGCTGGCACCGGTCCGTGGCGGGGAAGCACGCGCCATCGCGACGGGCTCGCCTTTCTACTGGGCCTGGGCACCGGACGGGCACGCGCTCCTGGCACATATCGGCGGGGACCGTCGCCTGAATCGCGACGCCCGCCTGACGCGCTACCCGGTCGCAAGCCGGGCTATTCCCCTGGACCTGCCCTACCGGCCCACCACTTTCCAGGCACCCGCCTGGTCGCCTAACGGCCAACAGGTATTGTTTGCGGCGGCCAGTGTGACCGGGGACG
>CADDZL010000204.1 GCA_902812335.1 Chloroflexota bacterium
GCGCATTACCTACATGGGCCCCAGCGGCGCCGGCCAATTGACCAAAGCCTGCAACCAGATTATGACGGCCGGTATCTACGTCGTGATGAGTGAGGCACTGGTCCTGGCAGCCAAGAGCGGTCTGGACCCGGCTAAGGTGGTCGAGGTGCTTAACGGCGGCGCGGCACGCTGCTGGGCGCTGGAGGTGCGTGCCCCGAAGATCCTGCGGCGCGAATTGGCCCCTGGCTTCAAAGCGGCGATGCAGGCCAAGGACCTGAACATTGTGGCTGAAGCCGCCCGCACCTATCACGTGCCCATGCCGGTGACAGGCGTCGTACGCGAGCTGTACAGCGCTATGCTGGCGGCCGGGGACGGCGAACTGGACAATTCAGCCGTGATCACAGTATTGGAGAAACTGGCAGGAACCGAGGTCAGAGCAACCACCGCCGGCCTAGAGCCCGGCCCTGGAGCTACCCAGGAATACCACCCTGAGCGAAGCGAAGGGGAGGAAGCCGATGGAGCTTGAGGGCAAAGTCGCCCTGGTGACGGGGGCGTCGCGCGGCATCGGACGCGCCATCGCACTGGAACTCGCGAAGAGCGGCGCAGCCGTCGTCGTCAACTATCACCATAGCTCCGACGCTGCCCACGCGGTGGTTGCAGCCATCGAGGCCGCCGGTGGGCGCGCGCAGGCCATGCAGGCCGACGTCAGCGATTTTCAGCAGGCCCAGGCGCTTGTCAAGGCCGTCCTCGACGCCTACGGCCGACTCGACATTCTCGTTAACAATGCCGGCACGACTCGCGATACGCTGCTCATGCTCATGAAAGAGGAGGACTGGGACGTTGTCCTTGACACCAATTTAAAAAGTGTGTTCAATTGCTGCAAGGCGGCAACCCGTCCTATGGTCCGGCAGCGCAGCGGCCGAATCATCAATATCACCTCCGTATCCGGCTTGGTAGGCAATGCCGGCCAGACCAATTACGCCGCTTCCAAGGCCGGCATCATTGGCTTCACCAAATCACTGGCGAAGGAACTCGGCAGTCGGGGCATTACCGTCAATGCCGTCGCTCCCGGCTTCATTCCTACGGAGCTCACTCAGAACTTGCCCGCCGAGGTCAAGGATGCAGCGATCAAGGCGACACCGCTGGGGCGCTTCGGCGAACCGGAGGAGGTCGCTTACGCCGTCGCCTTCTTATGCTCCGACCGGGCTGCCTTCATCACCGGGCAGGTGCTGGGCGTGAATGGGGGAATGGTGATGTGACAATGGAGCAGGCCGCCGCCGCTAAGGGCAAAGTGATTATCGCGCCGGAGGTGCTGACCACGATGGCCCGGCTGGCAACTCTGGGGGTGGCCGGGATAGCACGGATGGCCGCCGTGCCCGGCAGGCATCTTCGGCAATTGAAGCCCCATAGCTTTGAGCATGAGGGCGTGCGCATCGCGGTGGATGACAACTCGGTGCGCGTGGACTTGTACGTTGTGGTGACCCCTGAGAGTAACATGCGAGCGGTCAGCCAGGAGGTCCAAACCGAGGTCGCCCGCACCATCCAGGAGTTGGTGGGGATGGAGGTCGAGGCCGTGAACGTGCATATACAAGACGTGGCCTATCCGCCCGAATAGCGGACAGCCATCGGCGGTCGGCGGCCTCGCTGCCGACCCCCATACTGGGCATCTATGAAAGCGCGTCGGCGCGCCCGCACCCTGGCGTTGCAGGCTCTTTACGAAATTGATAGCGTCGGACATGCGCCGGACATCGTTCTTGAGGAGCGACTCAAAGAGGATCCGCTGCCCGATGCCGATGCCGTGGAGTTCGCCCGGAAGCTCGTCTACGGCGTGGTCGAGCATCGGGCCGCCATGGACGTCGTGATTCAAAAGCTTGCGCCTGAGTGGCCGCTGGAACAGATGGCAGTGATCGATCGGAACATCCTGCGCATAGCTATCCTGGAGTTTGCTATCATTCACACCGCGCCTACCAAGGTCGCGATTAACGAAGCTGTTGAACTGGCCAAGCTGTTTGGTTCGGAGAGCGCGCCGCGCTTCGTCAACGGTGTGCTCGGTACACTGACCGCCCAACAGGCTGAACTCTCGCGCCTCCTGCGATGATAACAGGGTTCTCCACGCCACACCCCCACGCAGGACTGACACTGGCCAGCCGTCGCACAGTGTGGGTGTAACCAGAAGTGTCTCCTTGCCCGTTCATCAGGCTCCGAGTATCCTATTGGCCGAACTAGCAAAACCCTCTAAGGAGAGTGCCGTGAAACGAACCCGCGTGCTAATCATGGGCGCCGCCGGGCGTGACTTTCACAATTTCAATGTATACTTCCGCAAGAACAAGCAGTACGAGGTCGTGGCTTTCACCGCCACTCAGATCCCCAACATTGAGGGGCGGGTGTATCCACCTGAACTGGCCGGTGAGGGCTACCCGAACGGCATCCCCATCTACCCTGAGGAGGACCTGGTCCGCCTCATCAAGGAGCTGGCTGTAGACCAGGTCGTGTTCGCCTATAGTGACGTCTCACACGAGTACGTCATGCACAAGGCCTCGGCTGCGCTGGCAGCCGGGGCCGATTTCCGCCTGATGGGGACGCGTTCCACGCAGTTGGTCTCCTCGCGCCCTGTCGTCTCCATCGGCGCGGTGCGCACCGGCGCAGGCAAGAGCCAGACAACACGCCGGGTGGCCCAGTGCTTACGCGAATTGGGCTTCACCATCGTCGTCGTGCGCCATCCCATGCCCTATGGCGATCTGGCCGCGCAAGCTTGCCAGCGATTTGCCACCTATGAGGACCTGGACTTGCACCACTGCACCATCGAGGAGCGCGAAGAGTACGAGCCACACCTGGCGCGAGGCGTGGTAGTGTATGCCGGCGTGGATTATGAGATGATTCTGCGCCGGGCGGAAGCCGAGGCCGACATCGTGATCTGGGACGGCGGTAACAATGACCTGCCTTTCTTCCGATCCGACCTGCACATTGTCGTGACCGATCCGCATCGCGCCGGACACGAATTGACCTACCATCCGGGCGAAGCCAACCTGCGCCTGGCCGATGTGATCGTGATCAACAAGATAGACACCGCCGACCTGGCCGCCATATCGCAGGTCCAGCAGAACGTCCAGGCTATGAACCCCAGCGCGACTGTGGTGGAAGCCGCCTCGCCGATCTTCGTTGAAGATCCGATGGCGATCCGCGGCAAGGCGGTGCTCGTGGTCGAGGACGGGCCGACCCTGACCCATGGCGAGATGGCTTACGGCGCGGGTATCGTCGCGGCCCGGCGCTATGGTGCGGCTGAAATCATTGACCCTCGCCCCTATGCGGTTGGCTCGATTGTCGAGACTTTCCGCAAATATCCCAAGACCGGGCCTCTCCTGCCGGCGATGGGCTATGGCCCGGAACAAATGCGTGAACTGGGCGAAACGATCAACAATACGCCCACCGACCTGGTGATCATCGCCACGCCGATTGACCTGCGCCGGCTGATCCAGATCAACCGGCCCTGTCAGCGTGTCAGCTACGAGCTTCAGGAGATCGGACGGCCAACCCTGTTCGACATCTTGCGCCAGCGCTTTGGCGAGCGCGTCGGTCACAACCTGCCGACGCAGGCCGGAGCGGTGGGAGTCGAAGCGGCCTGAGGATGATGGCCGGCCGTCCGGGGCCAGCGCGGCGGCTGCTCAAGCTTTTGTATGCCGCACCCGGCCCAGGAGCCTGGTTCTCAATGCGCCGGAGCACATGGAGAAGGGGCATACGCCACTGCCGAGACCGGGGTCGAGAGGCACGATCAACCGGTGGCTGATGTTGCGGTCTACGATCTAGGTATCGCCTGGGAATGGCCCCACGACGCCGACTTCGTGGTTCTGCTCGAAACGGCGTGCCACGCCCGCGGCTTGACTGTCTGCCAGGTAACACCGGCTAACTGTGAGGGAGTGCTGGCGGCACTGACCGGCGGGACGCTGGCCTTCCGCGTGTTCTTTGATCGGGCGTCAGACTCAGATGCGGCTTTTGTGCCCCTCGTCGCCCAGATGCGCGCGCTGAACCCGGATCGCATCAACGACTTCATCCATTCGCGCCGCGCCTGGGACAAGGCGACCATGCATCTGGAGTTCATCCAGGCCGGCATTGACGTGCCCCACACCCTTATTCTGCCGCCCTTCGATGTTTATCCACAGCCGTATGTACCGGATTTGGTGCCTCTCGGCGTCCCCTTCAATATCAAACCGGCACATGGCGGTGGCGGGGTAGGGGTGATTATCAAGGCGCACACATGGGAAGAGGTGCAGGCAGCACGGCAGCAGTTTCCCCACGACAAGTATCTCCTCACCGCCTGGGTGGACCCGGTCGAGCTGGAGGGGCGGCGCGCCTGGTTCCGCGTGATCAGCGCCGGGCCGGCAGTGTTCCCCTGTTGGTTCGATGACCGCACTCACAGGTATGCTGTGCTCGAACCCTCGGATGAGGAGCGCTTTGGGCTGGCGCCGTTGCGAGCAATTGCGGCTCGCATTGCCCAGGTCACCCGGATGGACCTGTTCTCCACCGAGATTGCTCTGACGCCGCAAGGCCGCTTCGTGGCAGTGGACTACGTGAACGACCCGGTTGATCTGCGCCCCCAGTCGCGCGCCGCCGAGGGGGTGCCGGATGTCATCCTGCACCGCGTCGCGGAGGCGCTGGCCGACCACGTTAAAGCAGTCGTGAACAGCCGGTAGTCAGTGATCACACAGTGCCTACCAACGAATTCTGGATATAATTCAGGCTTGAGCGACCATCCGATAGAGGAGCGGCAAGGTTGATGCTTCCCTGCAGGCACGAAGAACGGGTCACCGAACAGGTACAGCCCACAATTGATTTGCTGACCAATTAAGGAATGTTGTCCTGAACAGAGTTGAAGATGAGATGCGGTGCTCGCGCTCAGCATGACACCAAATACGACCAATTCCATCACTAAGCCAACATCTGTTTCCCTGCTCTTAGTCTTGACCCTGGCCCTGTCGGCCTGCGTCGCGCCAGGCCCAACACCTGCACTACCAACCGTTGGGCCGGGCCCACTCCCGCTCACGCAGGCATCAGCCGCGCCGGCCCCAACGAAGAGAGCTCCGCCAACCCGCCTGCCAACGGCAACCGTCCCACCCATCCGCACGCCGCTCAGCACCGGCCTGCCACCCCTGGTAGCTTTTCCCCTACCGGCCAACCTGTATTTCATCGCGCCTGACGCCAATGGCGAGGCGCGTGTCTGGCTGCTGCCGCGCCAGGGCGGGCCGCCATCCGAGCTTACGCCACCGGGTCAGCCGATTAGCAACTTCGCCATCGCGCCCGATGGCCGCACTCTGGCCTTCCGCACCGGTCAGATGATTATTGTGTCTAACTCGAGCGGAGGCGTGCTGCTCGATGATCAAGCTCCAATGCCCGGCCCCGGCGCACCTGCGGACTCGATCGCATGGTCACCTGACGGCACCCGCCTGGCCTACAGTCTTGGTTCGGCGCTGCGGTTGCATATCGTCGGCAGGGACAACGGGCCTGATCTGAGCGTGGGCCTGACAGGAGCACAGATTGGCCGGCTGGGCTGGTCACCCGATAGCCGCTGGCTGGCAGCGCTGGCTGCCCCGGCCATCAGTGGTGCTAAAGCACAACTTGTCTTGGTGGACAGTCAGGCGGAGAAGCTTGAACCCATTGTGCTCAAGCAGTACTACGACTACCTGTGGCTGGACGATGGTACTCTTTGGGGCACAATGGCGGAGCGCAGACGCGGTCGCTTTGTACCCGGTCCCACCCCTCAGGTGATGCCCCTCCAGAACCAGCCCCTCATTGGCATCGCCAGCCCACGCGACGATGGCCGGGTAGCCTATATGGATTTCGGCCTGGCCCCAACCGATGATTTCGGTGTGCTATCATCTATGGCAGCCGACGGCAGCGACCCCCGTGTCGAGGGCACCGTGTCCATCCTGATCAAGGGCACAATCTGGGCACCGGGTGGCCGGCGCTTGCTGGTGCACGTCCCGAATGAGGGACTGCGCCTCAGCGACCCGCAGAGCGGGGCCAATGCGCCCC
>CADDZL010000205.1 GCA_902812335.1 Chloroflexota bacterium
GCGCCATACGGATCCAGCGCCCCAGGTGTTCGTCCTCGGGGAAGGCCTCGAGGATGGCCGCGTCGGTCCGGTACAGGTCCTGCGGCTCACCGGAGAGGACCACCCAGCGGAAGGGCCCCTTGCCCTCGCAGAACAGCGGCCGGATGTAGGCCGGGACGAAGCCGGGGAAGGCGAAGGCGTCCTTGACGCCGGCATCGAAGGCCCGCTGGCGGATGTTGTTGCCGTAGTCGAAGACCACCGCGCCGCGCTTCTGGAAGTCAAGCATCGCCTGGACCTGGCGGGCCATCGAGCCGGCGGCGCGGCAGGCATACTCGCCGGGGTTCTCGGCGCGCAGGCGCTCGGCCTCGACCAGGCTCATCCCATGTGGGACGTAGCTCAGATAGTCGTGGGCGGGCGTCTGGTCGGTGACGACATCGGGGGTGATGCCGCGGATGACCAGCTCCGGGTAGACGTCGGCGGCGTTGGCGATCAGGCCGACCGAACGCGGCTCTTTCTGGGCCAGCGCCTCCTCCACCAGCGTCATGGCCTCTTCCAGCGTATCCACGACTACATCAACGTAGCCGGTCTCCAGCCGCCGCCGGGCACGGGCCGGGTCCACTTCGACGATCAGCCCAACGCCCTCGTTCATGGTGATCGCCAGCGGCTGCGCCCCACCCATACCGCCCAGGCCGGCGGTCAGGACGAAGCGGCCCTTAAGCGAGCCGCCGAAGTGGCGCGCCGCCAGCGAACCGAGCGTCTCGTAGGTGCCCTGGAGGATGCCCTGGGTGCCGATGTAAATCCACGAGCCGGCGGTCATCTGGCCGTACATGGTCAGCCCTTTGGCGTCCAGCTCGTCAAAGTGCTTCTGCGTCGCCCAGGCCGGGACCAGGTTGGCATTGGCGATGAGCACGCGGGGTGCATCGGGATGGGTTTTGAAGACGGCGACCGGCTTGCCCGACTGGACCAGCAGCGTCTCGTCGTTCTCCAGGTCACGCAATGCGGCGACGATGGCGTCGAAGGCCGCCCAATTGCGCGCCGCCTTGCCCCGCCCGCCGTAGACGATCAGGTCGTCGGGTTTCTCGGCAACGTCGGGGTCGAGGTTGTTCATGAGCATGCGCAGGGCAGCCTCTTGCAGCCAGCCCTTGCATGAGATCTGTGTGCCGCGTGGGGCACGCACGATTCGCTTCATGGGGACCTCCATTCTGACTGTCAGGACAGTAAGGCGAAGTCTTCAGACACCTCTCATGATGGGTTTGAAAGCCGTTTGTAGTATAGATCAGTTTCACGGTAACAAAAACCGAACGAGGGCAGTGTGCTCTCAGGCACATTGCCCTCGTTCCGTTCTGGGGTGATGTAATTGTCAGTCCGGCTTATTGTCCCGGCGCGTCTTCGACGCCAGATATTTCCGAGGCTTCACCAACCTGAGCACCGCCCTCACGGTCCCCACCAGCCTGTTCTGTATGCAGAATCTGGCCGTTGCCGGCGTCCACTTTCACGTCCAGGCCATTGCTCAGCTCCACGCTGTAGACGAGCACACCATTCTCGTTGTCCAACCCCACTTTAACGGCGGTGGCGCCGGGGTTGGCGGCTTCGGCAGCCGCCTTCGCCTGGTCGGCGGTGATCCTGGTCAGGCTTTGCAGGGCAGCGCTCTCATCTGCTTCGCTCTGCCCCGTTGCCTGGTCTTGCGGCACGGTGATGCTGCCGCTGTAGGAGGGTTCCATCATCTGGTCATTGGGCCCGGCCTCCTGCTGGGGGGCGACGCTGGTCCTTTCCGGTGACACCTGGGCCATCGCGATACCACTCCCCAGGCTCCCCAGCAACAGACTCGCACCCATCACAACTCCGGCGATGCGCTTATTGAGTTTCATTCCTTATCTCCTCTCACTTTGGGGTTCCTGAACGACGCCCATCGCATCGTTCTGCCTCCACTATACCGCAAGTGATTAAGAGAAGGGTGAGACAGCCATGAGAATGTCCTTATCCTTGAAAAACAGGCGGAGTTGGTGGGGGATGGACCGGCAGGCGCACCGTGAAGGCGGCACCTGCCGGGCGGCCCAGCCCCGGCTGCTCAGGCGCACTGTGCGCCTCCAGCGTGCCGCCGTGCCAGCGGGCGATCTCGTAGGCGATGGCCAGTCCCAGACCGGCGCCACCGTCGCTATGGGAGCGGGCGGCCTCGAGGCGGTAAAAGCGCTCAAACAAATGGACCCGCTGCTCCGGCGGGATGCCCGGCCCGGTGTCGCTCACCGTCACGTGCACCTCTGTCCCTTTGTCCTCCGCCGATAGCGTTACCTGGCCTCCAGGCGGTGTGTATTTGATGGCGTTGTCCAGCAAGTTTAGAAACAGACGGATCAGGTGGTCAGGGTCGCCATGTATGGACAGGCGCGGTGGGACATGCTCGATCAGCGTCACGCCTTTGGCCTCCGCCAGCGGCCGAATCTGCTCGGCGATAGCCCCTAACAGATCGCTGAAATCCAGTTGCTCGAACTGCCGGCGCAGGCGTCCCTGGTCCAGCCGGGCCAGGAAGAGCAAGTCGGTGCTGAGGCGGATCAGGCGGTCCACCTCTTGTTCCAGGTCGCGCAGGGCGCTCTCATACTCGGCGCGGCTGCGGGGTCGGCTCAAGGTGACGCCGATGCGCCCCTTGAGGGCGGTCAGCGGCGTGCGCAGTTCGTGGGAGGCATCGGCCGTGAAGCGCCGTTCCCGCTCGAAGGCCGCCTGCAGGCGGTCCAACATGCGGTCGAAAGTCGTGGCCAGCCGTCCCACTTCGTCGGCCGGTCCTGGGTAGCCGATGCGCCGGCTGAGGTCGCTGGCGCTGATCGCCTGGGCGGTGCGGGTGATCTGGTCTATGGGCCGCAGCGCCCGGTCGGCCAGGAAGAGGCCGCCCAATCCCGTCAAGAGCAGCACCAGGGGCAAGCCCAGGAGAGCCTGGGTATGCAGGCTCTGCAGCGCCTGATCCACTGAGGCCAGGGACTGGGCGGCTTGCAGCCAGCCGCCGACGAGTTGGCTGCTAGGCAGTTGAATCTGCTGGCTATAGACACGCCATCGGGCCCCGTCTCTTGTTAGGGTAATATAGCCGGGGGCCGTCGGCGCCGACACCGGCAACGCCGGGTAGTCGCCGAAGCCGTCCCACACTGTTCCATCCAGGGCAATGAGGCGCACAGCGAAGCCGGCCTGAGCCAGGCGGCGGGCGACAGCCTGAGAGTTCTCCGTGTTCTGGAAAGCAGGACGGCCATTCTCCTCATCCAGATTGGTCAGGGCCTGCGAAGCAGCCACCTGCAAGGCCGCGTCCACCTGGGCCAGCAGGCTTTGCTCCAGCCGGAGGTAGAGATAACTGCTGAAGAGGAGCAGGGTCAGGCCCAGCAGCACCATGTACCAGGCGGTCAGGCGCAGGCGCAAACCGCCCCCCCGCCCCGGCCAGAACAGCCTACGCATCTTCCGCTGCCAGACTCAACTGGTAGCCCACGCCGCGCACTGTGTGGATCAAGGGCTGATCAAAGCCGTGGTCCACCTTGCGCCGCAGGTAACCGATGTAGACGTCCACAACGTTGGACTCGTTATAAAAGTCGAAGTTCCACACATGCTCAGCGATCTGAGTGCGGCTGAGGATCTGGCGGGGGTGGCGCATCAGGTATTCGAGCAGGGCAAACTCGCGCGGGCTGAGTTCGATGGTCCGGCCGGCGCGGCGCACCTCGCGCCGGGCTGTATCCATCTCCAGATCGCCCACGTGCAGAACGGTGCCCGCCTGTAGAGGTGGGCGGCGCAATAAGGCTCGGATGCGGGCCAGCAGTTCGGGGAAGGCGAAGGGCTTGACCAGGTAGTCATCGGCGCCAGCATCCAGCCCCTGCACGCGGTCGTCTACCGCGTCGCGAGCGGTCAACAGCAGGACCGGCGTCTTAATGCCCCGGTCGCGCAGTTCACGCAACAGGCTCAGGCCGTCCATTCTGGGCAGCAGGACATCGAGTACGATGGCGTCGTACTCAGCCGCCAGGGCATAGTCCAAGCCCTCTTCTCCGTCTCGTGCGACATCCACGGCATAGCCGGCCTCGCTCAGTCCTTGACGGACGAACTGGGCAATGCCGGGTTCATCTTCAACAGCCAATATACGCATCGTGATACTTCATACTCACACTTTAAGTGTAACACACAATTCTAAGAATACGATGAGTATTTTTGAGCGCACACCTCATAAAGGGTAGATGGGCAGCAACGCCATGACCGGAACGCAGGTCAGCGCAGCCGGCAAGCGCGGGGCGTGTCGGTTAGAGGCACCGGTCAGGGAGGCTGGGCTTCAATGGATGCGATAGACTCATGATAGCATCAACGCGGGCAGAGGGCGCACCACTTATAACAAGATGAGGGGATCATGGGCTGCCGGCTATCATGATGTCCCCCAGAAACAGGCGGTCCGCGCCGGTCGCCAGCGGCAGGCGCGGCCCATCGGGACGGTACAGGCCCACCGCCAGGCGGTACGCCCCGGCCGGGGCAGCCAGCGGGATGAGGATGCCGTGATTGTCGTTCACAACCTCTCCCGGCATCCAGCCCGTCGTCGGCTGTAGCCCGGCACCCGGCTCGCTGTCATGCTGCGCCAGGATGTGGTCGCTGGCGTCAATCACGTGGACGAAGACTTTGTACGGCTCGGTCAGGGGAGCGTCCGTTGTCCAAAACAGGCTGAGCTGGAGCACATCGCCGGGGCGCAGCCGGTCGCTGAGGAGGGTGTAGCCGTTCAAGCGGATGTGTGGGCCGAAGCGGACCTGCAAAGGGGTCGCGATCCCCGCCGGCATCTGCGCCGGGACAGCGTAAATGACGAAACGGACGTTCCCGCGCCAGACGTCCTGGGCGATATAGGCGTGGGCGCTCAGCCACCTCTCAACGAAGCGGCCGGGGTCACTCTCGCGGTCGCCCCAGTACAGCGCGAACACGCGCCGGTGGCGTGCCAGGATGTCGCTCAGTTCCCTGGCCTCGGCGACCTCGTCCAGCGGCCGCTCGCGCGCCACCGGATAGACGGGCACGCCATCTTTGTAGTAATAGGTGAAGACCTCCCACTGATTGGGGGCGTTCAGCAACACGGCATCGCCCTCCCGCTGCAGGGCGCGGATGTCGGCGGCGATGCCACGGTAATCGTCGCGGGCGTAGGCCGGGTTAAAGTATAGATTGCGCAGCGATGCGATCGTGGCGATGGGCAGCCAGAGGAGGAGGAGGAGGGAGGCCGCCGGCCACAAAGCGACGCGGGCCTGCAGGCCCCGCTGACTGCCAGGTATCCCCTGAGGGGGAGAGCGAAGCCCCGCCGGGGCTGAGGAGTAGCTGTAGGGCGGGTTTCCATACCCGCCGGAGCTCGAAGCTCCGGGCCGGGTTGCAGCCAGCCATGCCCGCGCCAGCCCCGCGCCCAGCAACAGGCACAGCGGCGGCGAGGCGATCAGCAGGAACTTGAGGAAGGGGCCCTGAAATAGACCCGCCGCCAGGATAAAGGCGACCGGGACGACCAGCCAGCTCAGGACCACCAACAGGGGAAAAGCATGCCGGTCTCTTGCCTCCGGCCGGAGAAACCAGGTTGCCAGGAGGAGCCAGACGACCAGAGCCAGGGCGAGTAGATAGTTACCGGCCGGCAGGGTCTGCCCCAGGGCAAGCAAGTGCAGAGCCTCCAAGGGTGCGCTCAGCGAGGTCACCGGATAGCGCGCTGAGGGCCAGGTGGTGATCTGGCGATAAGCGGTGGGCAGCCAGGGCAGATACAGGGCGAAAGCCGCCGCCTGTATCCCAAGCCAGGCCAGCGCGGTCCGCATCCGCCCTTCACGCCGCCGTGCCAGCCACAGGATCAGGGCCACCGCCTGCGCTGCCGCGATCACGGGAAAGGCGTAATGCGTATACAGCCCGGCGGCCGTCACCAGGGCCAGGGCCACAGCCCAACCGGTGGCCCGGCGGCCGGCCTCCCGGCCCCGCACCCAGCGCACGAAACACAGCGTCGCCCCGGCCCCCAGCGCGGCCACCAGTATGTACATGCGGGCTTCCTGGCTGTAATACAC
>CADDZL010000206.1 GCA_902812335.1 Chloroflexota bacterium
TCGGCGTGTACGACCTCCGGCCGGAGCGGGCCCAGGCGCTGGCCGCCCGCTATAGCGTTCAGGCATTCACCAGCCTGGAGGCGATGCTCTCCCACCCGGAGGTTCAGGCGGCCTCGATCTGCACGCCGCATCCCACCCACCCTGACATGGTCGTGGCCTGCGCCCGCGCCGGCGTCCATGCCCTGGTCGAGAAACCGATGGCGGTTGACCTGAAAGGCTGCGACCTGGCGATCCGTGCTGCCGAGCAAGCCGGCATCACCCTGGGGGTGGTCAGTCAGCGCCGCTTTTACGAGCCGGTGCAACGGGTGAAGCAGGCGATTGACGCCGGCAAGATCGGCCGGCCGGTGTTGGGCACATTGGTGGTGATGGGCTGGCGCGACGAAGCCTACTACCGGATGGACCCCTGGCGCGGCAGGTGGGCGACTGAGGGGGGCGGTGTGCTGCTTACCCAGACCACCCACCAACTCGATCTCTTCCAATGGTTCATGGGGCCGATTGACGAGGTGTTCGGCTACTGGGCTAATCTGAATCACCCATATATCGAAGTAGAAGATACGGCCATAGCCGTGGTCCGCTTTAAGAGCGGCGGCCTGGGGACCATCCTGGTGAGCAACTCGCAGAAGCCGGGATTCTACGGTAAGATCCACATCCACGGCGAGACCGGCGCCTCGGTCGGTGTGCAGACGGATGGCGGTTCGCCCTTCGTTTCGGGCGTAACCGAAACTGTGGACCCGCCGATCAACGACGTCTGGACAATCCCAGGGGAGGAGCATCTGCTGAGCCAATGGCAGGCCGAGGACATGGCCCGCTGCCGGTCGCTCAATGTCATGACGCACTATCACAGACTGCAGATCCAGGACTTCTTGCGCAGCATCCTGGAGGGCCGAGAGCCGGCTGTGACCGGCCAGGAGGGGCGCAAGCACGTCGAGTTGTTCACGGCCATTTACCGCTCGCAACGCGACCGCCGCCCGGCCAGGTTCCCGCTCGACGCCGTGGAGGGGTCGGAGGCGTTCGACGGGCGGCTGTTGCCCCTCACCCCCTAGCCCCCTCTCCCAAAGCGCTGGGAGAGGGGCTGAGGTGAAGCGGAGGTGACGGCCTAGCTGGCCAGGCCGGACGGGCCATCCTCTGAGGCAGACTTGACCAGTCCTTCGGTGGAGATCGCCATATGCTTTCGCAATTCTTCGACGGCTTTGTCGCTATCGCGCTGGCGCATGGCTTTGACGATCCGGGCATGCCAGAGCACAGCGCGCTCTCGGAAGTCGTCGGGGTTCCACAGCCTGTGGCGCAGCAGCAGGAGGCGAATCTGGGTGCTCAAAGCCTCCCAGGCGATCAAGACACGTTTATGGCCCGAGATCTGGCACAACAGGTGATGGAATTCGAGGTCCAGGTCGGTCGCTTCCACCTGGCTGTAGTCCCGCTTGGCCAGATGTTCCATCTGCCGCACCAGCTTGTCGAGTTGGTCGATCTGCTCATCCGACGCGTTCTGGATGGCGAACTTGATCGCCAGCGTCTCCAGCGCTTCGCGCACGCTGTAAATCTCGATCACGTCTTGGGGGGTCAGTTGGGCGACAAAGGCACCGCGGTGGCTCTGGCGCACCACCAGGCCCTCGTTCTCCAGGGTTTTCAGGGCGTCACGCACCGGCCCCCGGCTGGTTTGCATGCGTTCGGCGATGTCCTGTTCGACCAACCGCTGTTTGGGTTCGAACTGGTTGGCCAGGATCGCCTGCCGCAACCGGTCGGCGACGTAGTCGCTCAGGGTCCGTTGTGAGGGAGCGGTCAAGAGTGGTTGGTCAGAGACCTTGTTCGTCATGTGACTCTGTTGGCCTTCCTAGCCCCTCTAGCTGGTGGGGGTAAAATAAGTACCTGAATAATCCCAAGGTGTGCTGTCCAGATGGCATAGTTAGCAGTTAACAATTTACAACAATATCATACCACACAAGTGCGCAGGTAGCAAGAGGCTGTTCGGCGTTCGTAGGAACAATCTTGCGGCGTGGCAAGCTCCTCGCCCGGCAAGATTCAGTACCAGGAGGTCATCGAAATGGGCAATAACCTGTTCGACATGACGGGCAAAGTCGCGGTGGTCACCGGCGCTGGCGCGAATGGCGGCGTCGGCCACGCCATTGCACTCGCGCTGGCCCACTATGGGGCAGACATCGCCGTGGCGGACATTGACGACCAGGGAGCGGCGACCACCGCCGAAGAAGTGAAAGCCCTCGGCCGTAACGTTCTGGTCAGCCACTGTGACATCTCCAAACCGCAGGAAGTGGAGAACCTTTTTAAGGAGGTTGACCGGCATTTCGGCAGAGTGGACATCCTGGTCAATGTACCCTTTGCCTTCCCCAGCCGCGTCCGCCCGCATGAACTGGCGTTGGAGGACTGGCACAAGACCTTCCAGGTTAGCCTGACCGGCTATTTCCTGTGCGCCCAGCAAGCCATCCGCCGCATGTTGGCGCAAGGGAGCGGCGGCTGCATTCTTAACATCGGCTCGATTGCCGGAGCCTCTGCCCTGGGCCGGGGCAACTTCCCCTATAGCTGCGCCAAAGCTGGCGTCCACCAGATGACCAGGGAACTGGCAGTGGAATACGCTCAGCAGGGCATCCGGGTGAACGCCATCTTGCCCTGCCAGATCCTTACACCCGGCCTGAAGAACCAATTCAAGGCCGATCCGGAGCTGGAGAGGAGCATGATGCCGCGCATGCTGGCGGGAATCCCGCTGGGCCGCCTGCTCGAAGCAGAAGACTTTATCGGGCCGGCCGTCTTCCTGTGCTCCGACGCCAGCCGGGCTGTGACCGGCGTGCTGCTGCCGGTGGACGGCGGCAACCTGGCGATGAACGCCGGCGGTAGCTTCAGTTGGTATCGAGCGTAATCATGGCTGATCTCCGCTCGTGCCGGGTCCTGGTCACGGCCACGTCTTTCGGCAAGGATGACCCCGGCCTCAGATCCATCCTGGCCAGCGCCGTCGGCGAGGTGGTGTACAACCCGACTGGCCGCCCGCTTAAAGCCGCCGAACTGCGGGAGATGATCACAGATATTGACGGCCTGATCGCCGGCCTGGATGAGATCGACGCCTCTGTCATCCGGGCCGCGAACCGTCTGAAGGTGATCGCCCGCTACGGCGTGGGCGTTGATCGAATTGACGTGAAGGCGGCGACAGAACGGGGCATTGTCGTGACCAACACACCGGCTGCCAACGCGGTCGCTGTGGCCGAACTGACCATCGCCTTCATCCTGGCCCTGGCCCGCAACCTGTGTGCGGCGAATGAGGCCGTTCGTCGTGGGGAGTGGCCCCGCCTGAGCGGGATCGGCTTACGCGGCAAAACGGTTGGGCTGATCGGACTGGGCTCGATCGGGCGGGAGGTGGCACTGCGTTTGCGGCCGTTCGGCTGCACTGTCCTGGCGCGGGATCCCATGCTGACCCCGGCACAGGCCGAAGCACACGGCGCGCAACTCGTGGACCTGGATACTCTGCTGGCCCGGTCAGATTTTGTCAGCCTGCACCTGCCGCTGCTGCCTTCAACCCAGGGCATGGTCAATGAGGACTTTCTGCGCCGGATGAAAGCGGGGGCTTTCCTGGTGAACACAGCCCGGGGAGAACTGTTGGACGAAGCCGCCGTGCGGGCGGCGCTTGAGGGCGGGCACTTGCGCGGAGTGGCTCTGGACACCTTCGCGCAAGAGCCGCCGGGCGCGGACCATCCCCTGCTCCAACTGCCGCAGGTGATCGCCACGCCTCATGCCGGGGCCCATACCGACGAAGCCATCCACAACATGGGTCAGATGTCTGTGGCGGCTTGCCTGGCCGCGCTGCGTGGCGAGCGCCCGCCCTATGTGGTTAACCCGCAGGTGTATGACCTTTGATCCGCGTAGCTTCGCGGTGTAGAATCTGAAGCAATGTCATCCTGAACAGAGTGCAGGGCGGGAGGGGCAAGCACATGGACACCTGGTTTCTCGGCATTGACCTGGGCACGGGCAGTTGTAAGAGTGTCGTGGTTGACGAGCAGGCCCGGGTGCGAGGGTTTGGCGTGAGTGAGTATCCCGCGGCGACGGTCGAAGCCAGATGGAAAGAGCAGGACCCGCAGACGATGGTCACGGGTATGGTTCACTCGGCCCGCGCGGCTATTGACCAGGCCGGCTTGCCAGGCAGGTCCTGCCAGGCGATCAGCATCGGTGGTGCCCTGCATAGCCTGGTCGCACTCGACCGGTCCGGTCGCCCCCTGACCGGCGTGATCACCTGGGCCGATAACCGCGCCGCGCCGCAAGCCCAGGCCGTGCGCGAATCGGGCCAGGCCAACGACCTGTACCAGCAGACCGGCTGTCCTGCTCACGCCATGTATCCGCTGTACAAGATCATCTGGCTGCGCCAGGAACGGCCCGACGACTTCCGGCGCGCCGCTCGATTCGTCTCCGCCAAGGAGTACATCCTGGCGCACCTGACGGGCCGGTATGCAGTTGACTACTCTCTTGCCGCCGGGTCCGGCCTGCTTAACACTCACGATTTGAACTGGAACGCCACATCCCTTGACCTGGCCAGCATCACCCCGGACCAACTCTCGCCGCTCTATAGCCCGCGAGAGGTCTTCTATGGGCTGGACCCGGAGTTGGCGGCGGCGATGGGCCTTCCTGTGACCACACCTCTGGTGCTGGGCTCCTCCGATGCGGCCAATTCCAGCGTGGGCGCAGGCGCGGTCCTGCCCGGACAGGCGACCTGCATGGTCGGGACCAGCGGTGCGCTGCGCCTCATCGCCCCCCAGCCCGTGCTCGACGCGCGCGCCCGCAGTTGGTGCTACGCCATTGACGAGGGCCACTGGCTGGCCGGTGGGGCGATCAACAACGGCGGAATCGCCCTATCCTGGCTGCAAGATACCATCAACGGCGCTTTTCCGGACCTCGTTCACGGCTCGGGCCTGTCGTTTGAAGACCTGCTGGCTCTGGCCGGGCGCACCGAGGCCGGCGCCGGCGGTTTGTTGTGTCTGCCTTTCTTTGCCGGAGAACGCAGTCCGAACTGGAACCAGAATGCCCGCGGCGTCTTCTTTGGGCTGACCTTGCAGCATGACGCCAGACACCTGGCGCGAGCACTGCTAGAAGGTATTGCCTTTCGGCTACGCAGTGTGTATGAAGTCCTGGGCGAGATCGGTGAAGATATTCTCCAGATGCGCGCTTCCGGTGGCTTCACGCACTCCGGCCTATGGC
Organism: Chloroflexota bacterium; assembly: GCA_902812335.1. GTDB lineage: Bacteria > Chloroflexota > Anaerolineae > DSLN01 > DSLN01 > DSLN01. The sequence goes on from CADDZL010000206.1 coordinate 5,188, forward strand.
TGCAAATCGTTGCCAGCGCCCTGGACCGCGACCTGATGGTGCCGGTCTGGGGCGAAACCTCCAGCCTGGGCGCAGCGTTGTGGGCCATGCTCGGCAGCGGGCATCTGGCCTCGCTCGAAGACGGTGGCGCTCTCATCCCCCTGGGGAGCGAGTATCACCCCATCCCGGAGCAGGTGGCTACGTACAACCGGTTGTACCGTGTTTATACCCAACTGTACGATGCTGTGCTAGGCGCGTTTGACCAGATTGCCGGCTTGCAGCAAGCGATAGGGTAGGATGACAGGCAGTCTGCAAAGCTAGAGCAGCCGGGGCTGACCCGACTCATCTTCTGCGGCACGGTCCCAGGCCGCCTCTGGGGGTGGTAGCGGATAGCCGTGCCCGGCCAGCCAGGCCGGATCGGGCCCCGTCCAGCCGAAGGTTGCCAGGTCAACCCGGCCGCGCGCATCGAAGCGCACGCCCTCAGCCTCCAGCCGCAGCCGTTGCAGTTCATGGCCGCGCGAGGCCCGGCGCAGGCTGATCTTGCCCTGGGCGTTGATCACGCGTTGCCAGGGTACATCGCTGCCCGGTCGCAGCGAGGCCATGGCCCAGCCGACCAGCCGGGCGTCGCAGGGCGGGCCGACGATGGCCGCGACCTGGCCGTAGGTCGCCACCCGCCCGGCCGGGATCTGGCGGACGACTTCGTAGATGCGCGGATATAGGTGCTCAAGGTCGGGGCGCAGGTCCATGTCGATCTCCGCTGGCTGGTTCCGTCAGGGAGAATTGTAGCGCGG
>CADDZL010000207.1 GCA_902812335.1 Chloroflexota bacterium
GTGATCAGATTGTCCATGGCGATAACCTGATGGCCTTCGGCGAGCAACCGGTCGCAGAGGTGCGACCCGATGAAGCCGGCCCCGCCCGTGACAAGAACGCGCATGTATTCCTCCAGTGCTAACCTGGTCTAGTATACTCGAAAGATGCCGCAGCACCAAGAGTACTCAGGGTGGTTCCTTTCCCCTTTTTTCCCATTTGACAAGTTGGCGGACCTGTGGTAATCTATTATGGACGTTCGTTTAGTACTGAGCTATACCGTAAAACTGTGGTACGGCAATGCCTGGGCAGGACCGCCAGGGCAGTATGACCGCCCCGGCGGTCCTTTTGTATCAGGGAGCTCGCTCGTCGCCGGTCAGACCGGCCCGGGCTTCAAGAACGTAGAGGGTAAGGAGGAACCCGTATCATGGCAAGCAATCGCACAACCGGCACCGTTAAGTGGTTCAGCCGCGTGAAGGGCTATGGTTTCATCCAGCCCGACGGCGGCGATAAGGATGTCTTCGTCCACTACTCGGCCATCGTGGGCGAGGGGTACCGTAACCTGGACGAAGGGCAACGGGTGGAGTTCACTATCGAAGACACGCCAAAGGGGCCGCAGGCGGTGCAGGTCATGGACCTGGGCACAACTGCCGGCGACGGCAATCAGTAAACTTATAAGTCCCAACTGAACACGCTAAGTAGAGACCCCGGTATCACCGCCGGGGTTTCGCTTTTTGCACTTCCGAGTACAATAAAAGGGGTGAACGCGCTCCGGATCGCCGTTGCTGGTGGGCGCGCCAGCTTCCGCCAGTTCATGCGTCACGTCCGCGATGCCGAATGGGACGAGCGGCCAGGTGCTATTGTGCTCATCAGTGGCTCGCCTATCGCGCTGTACAACGGCCTGGCCCTGACGGGGGAACGGGCTTTGGATGATGGCCTGCTGGATGAAGCCAGGCGCGTCTTCGCGCCCCGCGAGCTAAGCTACTCGATCCGGTTTGAGGAGGCACTCATTCCGCAGGGCGACGCTTTCCTGAGCGAACGCGGTTATACCTGCATCCTGGCCAACCCGGTCATGGTTTTGATGGACATGCCAGAGCCGCTGCCTGGCGACCCGACCGCCCGGATTGAACGTGTGTGCGACCTCGGCGGGCTGCACCAGTTCCGCCGGATCATAAGTGCCGGCTTTGACCTGCCCCTGGCGGAGGCGGAGCGGCTTATAGGCGACAGCCAGGTGGACGACCCGGCCATTCTCAACTATCTGGTCAGGTTGGAGGACGAAGTGGTTGGCGCGGGTACGTTCATCCTGGTTGATGGTATCGCCAGCGTGTGGAACGTGGTAACACGCCCCGCCTACCAGCGCCGGGGTATTGGCGCAGCCTTGATGCAGCGGGGCCTGGCCGACGCCCACGCCAGTGGCGTGATGACGAGTATGCTGTGGTCATCTGAAGCGGGATTTCGCCTGTATGAGCGCCTGGGCTATCGTACCGTAACCCACGTTCGAGTCTACGTGCCGCCGCCATGATGCCTTCATCCCCCCCTCCCACTCTGCGACTGGAACGTAGCCGCTTAGCTGCCTGGCTTGACCGGACCCATCCCCCGGAGGAGGCGGTGCTGATCGGTGCTGCTCTGGTCGTAGGCCTGCTTAGCGCCGGGGGCGCCATCCTCTTCCGCCGGCTGGTCGATCTGTATTACGGCCTTTTCTTTACCGATCTGCAGGGGGTGCTCTCGCCGTTCCTGGGCAGACTGGCGGTAGTGCTGCTGCCGGGGGTGGGCGGCTTGCTCGTGGCTGTGCTCATCTCGGGTTTTCTGGTGGATGAGCGCGGGATGGGACCCGGCGTGGCCTCGATCATGGAGGCCGTAGCTCTCCGTGACGGTCGGCTCGATGTGCGTCGGGCGCTGGTGCGCGTCCTGGGCGCAACGATCACGCTCGGCTCTGGCGGCTCGGCCGGGCCGGAGGAGCCCAGCGTACAGATCGGCGCGCACGTAGCTTCCCGCCTGGGGCAGATGCTGCGGATGTCGGGCGAACGGACGAAGACGCTGGTGGCCTGTGGCGCAGCGGCAGGCATTGCTGCCTCGTTCAATGCGCCGCTTGCCGGTGCCTTCTTTGCGTTGGAGATCATCTTAGGTCGCTTCAGCGCTGCCGCCTTCGGCACTGTTGTCTTGTCGGCTGTGGCGGCGTCCGTAGCCACTCAAGCTGTAGTAGGGTCACAGGTGGCTTTCGTCATCCCCGAATACCAACTGGCGGGTGGAGGGGACCTGCTGCTGTATGTGTTGCTGGGAGTGATGGCTGCAAGCGCGGCCGGGCTGTACATCCAGACGCTCTATCGCCTCGGCGACCGGCTGCGCGGCTGGGGGATGCCGCTGCCGATCAAAACGGCGGCTGGGGGGCTAATGGTCGGCCTGATAGCTGCCGCCGTGGCGCTGGCCTTCAACCTGCGCCCTGAGGATAGCGGCATCCTCGGTATCGGCTATCCTACGCTTGAGCGTGTCTTGCGTGGCGTGACCCTGGCGCCTGGATTGCTCTTTGTGCTCATCCTGGTCAAGCCATTGGCGACGGCCCTCACGCTCGGATCCGGCGGTCAGGGTGGCGTCATCGCTCCGGCGCTGATCTTGGGGGCGGCGACCGGCGCATTGTTCAGCCAGATGGTTGGGCTCTTTTTTCCGGGTACCACGGTATCTCCGGCCGCCTTCGCCCTGGTGGGTATGTCAGCGGTCCTGGCGGCGGCGGTGCGTGCACCCATCATGGCTATCCTGCTGTTGTTGGAAATGACCCGCGACTATCGCCTGGCGTTGCCGCTGCTATTGGCTGTGGTCATCAGCACGCTGATCACCGAGCGCTGGCGTGAGCCTTCAGTCTATACCTTCACCCTGCTGCGGCGCGGCATCCGGCTGGCGCAAGGGCGAGATGTAGATGTGCTTGCCGGTCTACCCGTCTCTGAGGCGATGGTGCAAGAACCCTACATCGTCCGCGACGATCTGGACCTGGCGGCGCTGGAACGGGCTTTCGCTGATACGCGCCAGCAAAGCTTCCCCGTCCTCGACCGCAGTGACAAACTGGTAGGGGTGGTCAGCCTGGAGGACTTGGCACGGGCCAAGCGCCATCGTGACTGGAGCAATCTGAAAGTGGCGACTATCTGCACCCGTGAGGTACTGTTGGCTTACCCCGACGAATCCGTGGGGGCAACGCTGCGCAGGGTGGAGGCACGAGACATCGGGGTACTGCCGGTGGTTTCGCGCCGCGAGCCCGGCCGCTTGCTGGGCACGATCGGGCGCAACGAGATGCTCCAGGCCTATCGGCGTGGCCTGCTGCGGCGACAGGATATGCAGCAGCGGGCGGACCACGTGCGATTGAGCCAGTTGGCCGGGGCCGACTTCCTCGAATTCCCGGTTGAGGCGGGCAGCCCGGCCGACGGGGTGGCCGTCCGTGACCTGGAACTGCCCGAAGATGTGCTCTTGACGGCCATCCGGCGTGGTGGGATCACCAAGTTTCCCCATGCTGCGGATACCCTGCACGCCGGGGACAGCGTCCTGGCATTGGCGCGCAGTGATGAGGCCGCCTGGGCACTGGCGGCCTGCTTCAAGCGCGAATTCGCTCGCCCGCGTCTGCCGCCTGGGCCGCGTGAGGCCGGCAAGCGCAATGAACTGCCGCTGGCCCCAAGCCTGGACGGTCTCGATGGCAACGTGAGCGGTACGGATCAGCCAGTCAGCCCTGCTTCTTCTCCCGGCGGGAAGGAGGGGCAGGGAAAGGAAGATAGCTAAGGAGGAGGCATCATGACTGTGGAGGTATCGCCATCTGGGGTTACCACCCCGCCGGCAGCCCCGACGGTAGGTGGGGCACGGCTGCGCGTCACGCGGGCAGAAACGCCGCGAGAGCGCCTGACCTTCCTCACACTCCCCTGGAAGGTTTACCGGAATGATCCCTACTGGGTGCCGCCGCTGATCACGGAGCGGCGCGATTTCATTGACAAGGACAAGAATCCTTTCTTCGAGCACGCCGAGGCCGACTATTTTATCGCCTGGCGTGGCGATGAGCCGGTGGGCACCATTGCGGCCTTTGTGAACCATGCACATAACGCCTTTCACAACGAGAACATCGGCTTCTTCGGCTTCTTCGAGGTCATGCCCGACCGCGAGGCAGCCGAGGCTCTGCTGGAGACGGCCGCTGGCTGGGCGCGGAACCGGGGGTTGACAGCGCTGCGCGGCCCGGCTCAGTTCTCCACCAACGACGAATGTGGCCTGCTTGTAGATGGTTTCGACTCGCCGCCAATGGTCCTGATGACGTACAACCCGCGCTATTACGTAGACTTTATTGAGGGCGCCGGTTTCACCAAGGCCATGGACCTGTATGCCTACTATATTGACACCAGCATGCTGGGGAGGCGGGTCGAGGAGTTGCCGCCCAAGCTGGTACGCATCGTGAATATGCTTCAGGAGCGCAGTGAGGTGAAGGTGCGGCCTGTTGACATGCGCCGTTTTGATGAGGAGATCGAGCGGGTGAAGAAGGTCTACAACAGGGCCTGGGAACGCAATTGGGGCTTTGTGCCCATGACCGATGCTGAGATTGACCAACTCGCGCGTAACCTGAAGCCGCTGATTGACCCTGACATTGTTTTCATCGCCGAAGTGGGCGATGAGCCAGTGGGGGTCTCGATCAGTCTGCCCAACCTCAATCAGCCGCTCTTGCGCGCCCACCCGGGACCGCACCCGGCGACTGTGCCGCTGACGCTACTGCGCTTCCTGTGGTATCGGCGGCATATCGACGCCATCCGCGTCTTTGCGTTGGGCGTAATTGAGGGCTATCGCGGTCACGGGATTGATGCGCTCTTCTATTATCATACCGCCCAGGCGGCCTATCCCAAGGGCTACAAGTGGGCTGAGATGTCCTGGATTCTGGAGAACAACCTGATGATGAACCGTGGGCTTCAGAGCCTGGGCGGGCGGGTGTACAAGACATATCGGTTTTACGAAAAGAGACTCTAGAGGCTATTTCCCCCACATGACCTGCGTGATGTGCTGGGGCTCAGCCAATTGTATCTGTTGTCCGGTCGCCAGGAGAGTCAGGACGAGGGCCCCGTTGGCCGGGTCTACCGAGGCTAACACCTGGCCGTCGGGCGACCACGCGATTGGCGCAGATAAGATGTAGGACCGGTTTCCTTCGGCTCTGACATCGCTCCCGTCAAGTGTAGCTGAGTATGGTCGGACGACCGGCACAAGCAGGTTGGATATGCCAGGCGCGGCCAAAAAAGCGATGCGGCCATCCCCGCGCAACAGCGGTGCTTGGACCAGCCATTGCTGGCCCAGAACCGGGGCGAGCTGTGGCGGATCCCCCGGCGTCACCAGGCGCAACCCAGGAGCAGTGTAAGCCCCACCCGCTGAAGCCAGCAGCACCCGATTATCTGGGGTCCAGTGGGCCTCCGGCACGGCGCTATCCGGCAGGCTCACCGCCCGGCTACCGGCCGCCGGTATTAGCGCCCAGGCGTTGCCCTCCCAGTGTTGCTCCCAGGCCAATAGCCATTTAGCGTCGGGTGACCAGGTCGGACGCATATACAGGACGGTTTCGACCTCGTTCTGAGGCCGCTGGTCGGCAATGAGTTGGCGCGGCTGGCCACCCTCCGCCGCCACAGCCCATATGCCATCCTGCACGTAGGCGATCTGTTTACTGTCGGGGGACCAGGCGGGCTGACCCTGGATTGGGCGGTACGGATCCTGACCGGAGAGCGTGGCCAGTACGCGACGGTCAGCGCCGCCCACTCGGGCGACGACAAGTTCACGTCCGGTGGTGTAGGCTAGCTGGGTCCCATCAGGCGAGATAGCGAAGTCCACGACGCTGCCCGGTTCCTTTGTCCACTGGATGGGCGCGCCGCTGCGCGGCAAGCGCCACACCTGGGCCGGGGTCGTTGGGCCTCCCGCCAGGAAGTACAGGTCGGCCGGTAGCGTTAGACCGGAAGCGTCATGCACCTCCGGCAGCGGCAGCGGGCC
>CADDZL010000208.1 GCA_902812335.1 Chloroflexota bacterium
CCCCCAACCCCCTCTCCCAAAGCTCTGGGAGAGGGGATCAAGGGGATAAGGGGCACAGGGGCTGAGGCCATCACGCTGGAGATCGAAGGCCCGCGCGCCCGCGACTTCCTGCAATATGCCACCACCAACGATGTCTTCGCGCTGGGACCGGAGCAGGAACAGGCAACATTCGTGGGCAGCACAGATGACTTCACCCCGGCTGTACTGTCGCGCCCTGGGCACGAGATCACCCGCTACCGGCTAACGGTCCCGGCCCAGAGTGCGACTCGCTTGGCCGCCTGGCTGCGAGCGCTGTCTGAGGGGTATATCAGTTTCGATCCGGACGTGTACGCCAAGCTGCCGGGGCCGGTGGCCGTGCGCGAAGCCGGCGAGGCCATCATCGGCAGGCTGCCCGCCGAGCCCTCTGCGGAGACCGTCCGTGGCGACAAGCCTTACTTCATTGGCCAGAACGCCGTCACCGTGACTGCGCGCGCGCTGCCACACTTCACCTGGACCGAGCCCGCTGAAGGAGCGCCTATCAAACGCACACCCCTGTACGAAACCCACCGCAAGCTCGGCGCCAAGATGATCCCCTTCGCCGGCTGGGAGATGCCTGTCTGGTACACCAGCGTCAGCGAAGAGCACCACGCCGTGCGCACCGCCGCCGGCCTGTTCGACGTGTCGCATATGGGCGTGCTCGAAGTCAGCGGCCCGAATGCTGCCGCGTTCCTCGACACGATGACGACCAATGAAGTGAGCGCCATCAAGCCGGGACAGTCCGTCTATGGCTATCTGCTCGATCCCAACGGCCAGGTGCTCGACGACCTGATCGCCTATCGGCTGGAGCCAGAACGCTACATGCTTGTCGTTAACGCCGCCAACAACGACAAAGACTGGGCCTGGCTGATGGCAGCCAACGCGGGCGAGGTCAGCATCAGCCGCGAACGGCCCTGGGTGCGCCCGCCTCAGGCCAGGTTGCGTGACCTGCGCGATCCCGCTTCCGGTGCCGACCGGCGGGTGGACATCGCGCTACAAGGCCCTGCCTCGCTCAAGATCCTCCAGGCCCTGGCCAACGATGCTGTGGTCAAGAAGCAGCTCGGCGCGATTAAGCGCACAGAACTCGCCTGCCTGACCGTGGGTGGCTTCGACCTGATCATCTCGCGCACCGGCTATACCGGCGAGATGGTCGGCTATGAGCTATTCGTCCACCCGGACCGGGCGGTCGAGTTCTGGGAGCGTTTGCTGGAAGTGGGCGCACCGTTCGGCATCAAACCTACCGGCCTGGGCGCGCGCGACAGCACCCGCACTGAAGCCGGGCTGCCGCTCTACGGCCACGAACTGGATGGACCGCTGGGAATCTCACCCGGCGGCGCGGGCTTTGGCGCTTACGTCAAGCTGTGGAAGCCCTTCTTCGTGGGACGGCAGGCATACATCGAGAGCGAGCGCACTCGAACGATGGAGGTCGGGCGCTTCCGCATGAACGAGAAGGGCGTGCGCCTGCCCAGGTTGGGCGACCCGGTGCTCAACCGCAAAGGTCAGGTGATCGGCGCGGTCACAAGCTGCGCCATTGATAGCGAGGGCTTCCTGTTAGGTCAGGCCTATCTGGACAGGCGTTATCTGGCTGAGGGAACACCCATTGGGATCCTGGCCGGCACAGCAACTGCCCGGCCCGGAGGAGAGAAGCCGGCTGGCGAACTCAAGGTCGGAGACCGCGTGCCCTTGCCGAGTGAGGCTACCATCCTGAAGCGCTTCCTCAGGCGTGGTTAGCCGATACGTTGGCAACGCCATCCAGGCTGAACAACGTCACCTCCGGCGGCGCAAGCAAGCGCGCGCGGGAAGCGCCCAGCCCTGCCATGCCTATGCCCCGGCCAAGGAAGTAGCTACCGTGGCGGCTCAAGCTGCATCTCCGCTATCGGCAGGCTGAAACTAAAGGTGCTCCCTTCTCCCACCTGGCTGGTCACGTTAATCTGCGAGCCATGCCCCACCAGGATAAGCGACACCAGCGCCAGCCCAAGGCCGACACCCGCATAGCGGCGCGTGGTTGAGCCGTCGAGTTGCACAAAGGGATTGAAGACCTCCTGGATTCTGTCAGGTGGAATACCTGGGCCATTATCACTGACCGACACGAGAATGCGGCCCTGGGGGCCTTCAGCGCGGGCCGCCACGAGCCGCACATGGCTTTGTGGCGGACTGAACTTTATGGCGTTGTCCACCAACTCACTCACGGCCTTCATCAGGTAGCGTGGATCGGCATAAACCTCCGGAAGGTCCTGGGGCACCTCAACATCGAGCACAACCCGGCGCTCAGCGGCTACAGGCGACAGCGCAGCCATCACCTCGGCCGCGATGTCGGTCAGACGCACAGGCTCGAATTGCAGCGAGGCCACCCGCATTTGGCCGAAGTCGAGCACGTTCTCGATCATGTGGGTCAACCGGCGCGCCCCCTGCTGTGCCCGCACCACTGCCTGGGCCTGATCCGCGGTGAGCGTCCCTAACGCACCGTCGGCCAGCAGGTCCACCCAACCTTTGACGTACATCAACGGGGTGCGCAACTCATGAGACACCGAAGAGACGAATTGAGAGCGCAGGCGATCCAACTCCTGCAATTGCGACAGGGCCTGCCTGAGCTGCGCCGTGCGTTCGGCTACCTGCGCTTCGAGCTCGCGCTTCCCCTGCTCCAGCTCGTCGTATAGGCGCTTGAGCCGCAAGAGCGAGCGCACCCGTGCGGTCAACTCGACCGGGTTCACTGGTATCGTCAGAAAGTCATCCGCGCCCGCCGCGATTGCTTTGAGCCGCTCGTCCGGCTCGCTCAAGGAGGTCACCAAGACGATGGGCACAAACGCGGTCGCCGGCTCTGACTTCAACCGACGGCAGATAGCATAGGGGTCTGCGCCCGGCAGGCGCACATCTAACAGGATCAGATCAACCGGCTCCGAGGTGAGGCAAGCGTTCGCAGTGTCTCCGTCAGGCGCAGTGATCAGACGATAGCCTTCGGGCAGAAGCACACCGCTAATGAGGTCACGATGGGCATCATCGTGATCTACAATCAGGATCGTGGCTCCTTGGGATGGCCCAGGCATTGCCCCCATTATACCGGACTCACCCTGGACCAGGCCAGCGGTGCGGGGGCGCAGCCGTGGCCCCAGGAAGCCCATCAGAGAGGACGAGGTATCTTGCTAGGAAACGATGCGCTTCGGCGCTGCCTCGGCCTCGCGCCCGAACAATCGGCGCACAAACTGGCCCACCTCACCGTTCTCCCATACCACCAGAAGCGGCGAGGCATTGAAGATCGAGGAGTATGTGCCGCTGAATACGCCCACCAACAGCGTGGCGACGAAGTGCCGGATGGTGCTGCCACCGAATAGCGCCAGCGACAGCAGCGTGAACATCACCGTGAGCTGCGTGTTGATCGAGCGGTCCAGCGTCTGGACGATGCTCCGGTTGACCACCGTCTCAAACGGCTCGCCCCGGAACTTGATCAGGTTCTCGCGGATGCGGTCGAAGACGACGATGGTGTCGTGGACGGAGAAGCCGATCACAGTGAGCAGCGCGGTCAGGAAGAGCGCGTCCACCTGCCAGCCCAGGAAGTGACCGAAAATCGCCGCCGTGCCGGTCACGACCAACACATCGTGCAACATGGCGATGATCGCACACGTGCCGTAGCGGAAGGGCTTGGGCATCTGGCGGAAGGCGAAGGCAATATACAGCAAGATCCCGGCCGAGGCCGCCAGGACGGCGATGATCGCTGCCTGAGTGACCTCGCTGCCCACGGCGGGGCCGACCGACTCAAATCGCTGCTTCGACAGATCAACTTCTGCCTGGTAGTGCTGGGCCAGCTTGGTCTGGATTTCCGTCTTCTTGGCATTGTCAATCGTCTCGGTCCGGATGATGATCCCGCGATCACCCGACCGTTGCACTTGCGTATCACCGGGCAGACCTGTTTCGGTGACCAGGAACTGCTTGACATCGGCCGGCTGCAGGTTCGGCAGTGGTTGCACAAACTGAACCTCCAGCAGCGTCCCACCCTTGAAATCAATGGCCAGTGGCAGGATCTCTCCTGTCTTGGCCAGATTCAGCCCCATGAAGATCAGACCGGGGATAATCACCGCCAGTGAGAGGGCGAAATACCAGTAGCGCTTACCGACAATGTCGAACATGAGTTTCCTAAATCCCTTTGGACAATCCGTTAAGTGCCTTAGACTCCAAACCAGGCATGCCGCTGGCTAAAATCCATCTGGTCCAGCACCAGGTGCAGGAAGGTGCGTGTCACGAGAATGGCAGTGAACAGGCTGACCCCAACACCGAGCGCCAGCGTCACGGCGAAGCCCTGCACGATGCTCGCGCCGTAGTTCGAGCCAAAGACGAACAGGATCAGACAGGTGATCAGCGTCGAGGCATTCGAGTCACGAATCGAGGGCCAGGCCCGCGCGAAGCCGGCATCCACCGCGGCATCCAACCGGCGGCCTCCTCTAAGCTCCTCCTTCATCCGCTCGAAGATCAGGATGTTGGCATCCACCGCCACTCCCACAGAGAGGATAAAGCCGAAAATGCCGGGCAGGGTCAGCGTCACCGGGATGAGCCTGAACAGGGCGAAGGTGATCATCGCATAGATGAGCAGCGCCGCCACCGCCAGGATGCCCGGCAGCCGGTAATAGGCGATCATAAACGTTGCCACCGCCAGCAGGCCGATCACACCAGCGATGAGGCTCTTGCGCACCGAGTCCTCACCCAGCGTGGGGCCAATGGTGTTGTTCCTGATGATCTTGAAGGGAACCGGCAGCGCACCGTACTTAAGCAAGTCGGCCAGGCGCGTGGCCTCGTCGGCCGTGAAATTGCCAGTAATGACGCCCTGGCCACCGGTGATCGCCGACTGGATACGCGGGGCTGACAGCACCTTCTTGTCCAGCACAATCGCCAGATTCTGGCCAATATGCGCACTGGTGTACTCGCCGAACAGCCTGCTGCCCTCGGCGGTCAGCGTGAAGCGGATCTCCCACCGGCCAATCTGATCGCGGTCCGGCGTGGCGTCCTGGAGAATAGCGCCGGTCATCACCGTATGATACACCTTGCCTGTCGGGGTAATGGGGTTAGTGCCTGTGATCGGGTTGGTCGCAGTGATTGCGCTTGTGCCCGTAATCGGACCGGCCGGGGTGATAGGGCTTGTGGCCGTGATCGGCGTAGTAGGCGTAATCGGATTGGTCCCCGTAAGCGGCTGGGTTGCAGTCACTGCTGGCGTGGGACCAATAGGCACCTGCCCGGCGGTCAGACAGGTGCCGTTAGGCTGCGGCACCACACAGTCGGTCTGGATGACCTGGTCCTGGACAAGTGTGTCCCCACCTGGGTCCACAAACTCGAGCAGCCCGGTCTGCTTGATCGAGGCGATGGCCGTCTCAGGGTCCTTGATACCGGGCAGGTTCACGCTGATGCGCGGTTTGGCCCCCTGGACAACCTGGATGAGCGGCTCGGTCACACCGAGGGCATTGACACGCCGGTTGATGATGACCCTGGAGGCTTCCAGGTCTCGCGCCGTCACCGGGCTATTGGTATCGGCCTCCAGCAGGACTTCCAGCCCGCCTTGCAGGTCGAGCCCCAGGTGCGTGCTGATGTCGCGGTCAATCCCCAGGGCAGGGATATGGATGCCGGGGTTCTGCGGCCATACGACCCAGGCCGCGACCAGAGCTATGACAATGATGAGGATCAGCCATCGAGAGGCGCGTTGGCGCATTCGTTGTGTCTCTCCTAAACGCCTCCGGCTTCTAGCCGGATGGCACAAGAATGCCAGCCGTCCCCGGCTGGCAATAACACCATTATAGTCAGGGGCACCGCTTCTGTCAAACCGGCGTATTGGTCGGGTGCATTTCAGTTTAGGGGCGACTTGTAAGCCGCCTGCCACAAAGCGTCGAATCGCTGGCTCATGATCGCCGTCCGCACCGGCAGCAGACGTTCTGCACCAGGACGACTCCAGCGCATCCCAGG
>CADDZL010000209.1 GCA_902812335.1 Chloroflexota bacterium
TGCCGGAGCCGGGCAGGCCCAGCGCGAAGACGTTGAAGCCGTGGCTGGCGACGCTGACGCCAAAGTCAAGCGCCCGCATCGCCCGCGTCTGGCCGATGATGTCGCCCAGCGGTGGCAATTCCTCAGTGGTGGCGAAGGGCAGTTCGGCCGGGTCACAGACGCGGCGCAGGGCCTCAGGCGGCAAGGCCTTCACTCCCTGCGCTTCTTCTCCCAACCGGGCTTCAGTCCGGTATTGGGAGGGAGAGGGAGTTGGGAAGGAAGGTGTAGATTTGCGTGTTGGGCTCATATGCACTCACACTCTATTTTACTCGATTGTCACCTGAAGCGCCTAGTGGGACGAGGGGCGTTAGGACCATCGCAGCTCTACTACCTGGCCCATAGTCCGCCGGTCTGTGCCATCCAGTCGGCGATCCGGTCGGCGGCCCGGGTCACGTCGCTGTCGGAGATGTCCAGTTCTAAGGTGGGCAGGATGGATTGGCTGACCAGGCTGCGCATGAGGTCCTGTTCCCGGATGAAGACCTGAAGGTCGTTGTACTGGGATGGATTGCCTGAGACTTTGAGCTGCTCAGCCCGGATTGCCTCAAACGACTCCGGCGTCCGGGTGCAGAATACCAGGTGGAAGCCAAGCGCGGCTAATCGCTCCTCGAGCCAGCGGAGATCGTAGTCTTTGCCGTGGGTCTGCAATTGGTAGGCGCGTGTGGAGCGGTACCGGCGCGGGCCGACGATGCGCGGATGCTCGTTCAGCACAAAAGCAATCTCTGTCTTGAAGGTGAGCCGCGTGCCCTCCAGGATGATCTTGAGACAGAGTTTTGAAGGCATCCTAGGGCTGCCAATTGGGCGGCAGGCGCAACTGGCCCTCGTTTTCGTAGGTGGAGCGCACTTCGGGAAAGGCTTCGTTGCCAGCCAGGGGTCAGCCTGGCTATGTAGTCCAACAATGTGCATCCAGTTGGGCATCAATCATTACCCAACGTCTCTCATCGGCCTTCCAATACTCACAAACCCAGTGATCTTCATAATGGTTCGGCAAGAGGTACACACATAATATTCCAGGGGATCGGAGATTGAATTGGACATGATGGTCAACCTCCTCTTTGATAGGGTTTAATAGAGTCGGAATCGGCGCTGGGTTAGCCTGCCAATGGCAATACGACTGTGAACGTAGTGCCCTCGCCTAGTTTGCTGCGCACCGAAATGCGCCCCTTGTAGCGTTCGACCAGGTCCTTGACGATGGCCAGGCCCAGGCCGGTGCCGGTGATGCCGGACCGCTTGACGTTGCTGGCCCGATAGAACTCCTCGAACAGGTGTGGCAGGTCCACCTCAGGGATGCCGATGCCGGTGTCGCAGACGGTGATCACCACCTCATCGTCGGCTTGCTCCAGGCTAACGTTGACCCGGCCACCGGGGAGCGTGTATTTGATCGCGTTGCCGATCAGGTTAAGGAAAATCCGTCCCAATCCCTCCTCACTGGCCATCACTGTCAGGCCACGCGGTACATATTCCACTCGCAGGTCAATGCCCTTCTCTTTGGCCTGGCTCGCCAGCCGATCTACTGCACTCAGGGCGGCGGCCTCAATCGAGACCGGCGTCAATTCGGTCTCCAGGCCCTCTACCTTGCCGGCCGCCAGGTCCAGCAGGTCGTCAATCAGCATTTGCAGGGCATCCAGCCGGTCTGACAGGCGGCGCAACACGTCGCGCTGTAGATCGTTCAGGCCACCGGCCAGGTCGTGCGTCACGGTGCGCAGCAGGCTCTGTGCCCCGGCCACCGGCGAACGCAGTTCATGGGTCACGGCTCGCACAAACTGCGACTTCATCTCATCTGTGCGCCGCAACTCGCCGTAAGCCATGGCATTCTCAATCGCCATCCCCCCCTGGCGAGCGATAGCCGTCACGAAGTCGGCATCCTCCTGAGTGAAGAAGTTGGGCCGCCACCCGTATACGCGCAGTACTCCCAGCGGGCCGCGTCGCCCGATCAGCGCCACGCATAGGATTGAGTGCAGGCCCTCGGCGACGATCTCGGATGGATATTGCAGCCGCTCGTCGTGGGCCGTATCCTCGACGATGACCGGTTGGCCGCGCAGCGCCTCTTGATCGATCGGGCTGCGCTTGATCTCAACCGGCCCCTTGTCCAGATACGTCTGGCTTAAACCGTAAGCTGCCCTGATCTCCAGTCGCTCGCCGGTCTGGTCGAGCAGCCGGATTGAAGCTGCCTTGGCCTGCAAAGTATGAGTAATGCCGCGCACAAGCTGGTTGAGCACATGGGTCAGATCCAGACTGCTCGACAGCGTCTGGATGCTCTGGTACAGCATGGTGATCTGTCGTTCGCGTTCGCGCAGGTCGTGCACGATGGAGGCGGTCAGGGTGACCGTGACGAGCACCGTTGTGGCGAAGAAAGCGAGCAGGCCGGCGATGTAGAGCGGATCGCGATAGAGGCCGGCGGGCAGGGCAGGCAGCACATCGTAGTGAGGCAGCCAGCCAGCGGCCTCTAACCCGGCCACAGCAGCCACCACGACGATCACCAGGCCGGCGTAAAGGTAGGCCGTATGGCCCGACAGCAACATCGCCGCCAGCAGCACGTGAAACAGGAAGAATAGAATCGCCGGGCTCTCGATCCCGCCCGTCAGGTGCACGAAGACCGCCAGCGCCAGCCAGTCGAAGGCAACCTGTCCGGTGGCCATCAGGCGGCTGACCTCCCAACTCATGCCGGCGCGGCGCGATAGCCACCACAACAGGCCGTTGTAGGCCAGGATGACTGTGCCTAATGCAATTAATGGCAGGGTAGGCAGGGGCAGGTGCAGTGCGTAGACACCGACCGGCGTGGCCACCAACATCGCCAGGCCCGCCAGCCAGCGCATTCGGATCAGGCGCGCGCTATTCTTGTTCAGTTCAACGGGTAACGGCGCGCCGGGTGAGTCAGGCGCACCCAAGGGAAACGCCATCGGCACATTCCCGGCGATCAGCTTCTGCCTGCCACCGCCAGGCTCAACCCCGGCGACCGCCGGCCAGGAGCGCGTTCACCTCGCTGACCAGGCGATCGGGGTCAATCGGCTTATCAATGAAGGCATCTACCGGCAGGTAATCCTTATCCGGCCCAAAACGCAGATCCGTCGTGCTGTGTAATGCCGTGAGCATCAGGATCGGGATGTGGCTGTAGGCTGCCAGCGGCGAGCGGGGATCGGGGCTGCGCAACTTGAGTGCCAGTTGGAAACCGGCCGTTGCGGTATCCATCATCACATCCAGGATGATCAGATCGGGCTTGATCTCCTGCAGCATGGTCAGGCCCTCGTCACCGCTGCTTGCGTCGAATACCTCGTGGCCGGCGGCCTGCAGGCACAGGCGTACCGCCAGCACGACATCGGGGTCATCGTCAATGATCAGGATTTTCGCCATGTTGGCTCTCCATTTCCCAATGAGACCCTTCGCTTCGCTCAGGGTGACAGTTCGGTGTCTTGCTGAGCGTAGCGAAGCATCTCGCGGCCCACCACCGGTACAGCCGCCTGCACCTCGGCGCTGAGTCCGGGCGACCAATCCAGGCGCGCTGGCTGCACGCCGAAGATTACCACTTCTTCAGGCAACACGCCAAGTGCCGCGCCTAGCGCCAGGGCCTCAGCCAGGCCGGCAGTGTGCAGTGACAGCAGCGGCCCTTTTTCCTCGAGCCGGCCCACAGCCTGATCTAAGACGGGCTGTAGGTCCGGCGTAAAGCGGATCCACTCGCCGGGTGCACGCCCGATGTCGGCCGCATCTACGATGAGCGCCCGCTGATAGCCCATCAGGGTCAGCACCAGTTCCAGACCCGCTGTGCCGCCATCCACTGCCACTATGTCGGCCGGCAGGCCGTGCTCCTGTAACCAGGCGATCACAGCCGGGCCGAGGCCATCGTCGCCGCGTAGCGGATTGCCCAGACCGAGGATCAGAGCTTTGTTACTCAAATCTCACATCCAGCATGTGCGTTGAGCACGAAATACATGGGTCATAGGCTCGCACGAGCATTTCCAGTGCCAGCCGGATGTCATCCGGCGAACGACCCAGGATGCGCGGCACCAGCGCGCGCATGTCGGCCTCGATATTGGCCAGGTTCTGGTTGGTCGGGATGATGCAGTTCGCCGCCGTGATCCGTCCATCATCGCCGATCTGGTAATGATGGTAGAGTGTCCCGCGCGGCACTTCGCAGGCGCCCACGCCTTCGCCGGCCCGCGCCTCGATGACGGGCGGTGCTTCCGGAGCGATCCCCCGCTCCAATAGTGTGTCGATCAAAGTGATGGCGTCCTCGACGCAGTGCACGATCTCGACCACCTGCGCCACCGAGTTCATATACGGGTTGGTGCAGATCGGCTTCAGCCCCAGTGCAGTGGCGGCGGCCTGCGCGCGGGGATGCAGCTTGTCGTGGTTGAGGTTGAACCGCGCCAGTGCACCGACCATGTACGACTCGCGGTGATGGCGGGTGTGCTTGGCTGTCGAGTGCGGCACCAGGAATTCGTTTGTCACCTGGCGGTAGGCGGAGATAGGCATCTCGAAGCCATCGGTTGTGGTGATTGTCCCGCCGATGAAGGCGTATTCGTCGGGTTGACGCAGCGCGATATACTCGGTCTCGCGCTCAAACACCGGCAACTTAAGCGACTGGAACAGCTCGACGGTTGCATCAACGTCCTGCCGGACGGCTTCGAGGCGGGTGCGCAACTGCTCCAACTGGTCGGCCGTGGGCAGGTGCGTGAAGCCGCCCACCGTCAGCGCGAGCGGGTGCGTATGCCGGCCACCGATGGTTGCGCACAGGTCGCCTGCCAGTTTCTTCATACGTAGCGCACGCAGGACCAGTTCCGGATGGCTGGTCGCCAGGGGGAACACACTGCCTACGCCGAAGAAGTCGGGCGCGACCAGCATGTACACGTGCAGGATGTGGCTATCCAGTATCTCGCCGTGGAAGTTCAGCTTGCGCAGCCGTTGGGTCTGGTCAGAAGGCACCACGCCCAGTGCCGCCTCGGTGGCCTGCAGCGAAGTCGTCGCGTGTCCGACGGCGCAGATGCCGCAGATGCGCGAGGTGATATGCGACGCCTCGCTGTAGGGTCGGCCGCGCAACATTGCCTCGAAGAAGCGCGGCGTCTCCACCACCTGCAGTTCGCAGCGCTTCAGATCACCATTCTCCACGTCCACGACGATGTTGCCATGGCCCTCGACGCGCGTGATGTGATGTACGTCAACTTGTAGCGTTGGCATTGTCTGCACCCTTACTTCACCGTGACCGGTGTGGTTTTACTGGCCTGCTCGCGCTCCATCATTTGATACGTGCCGAACAGGGTGAAGCGCGCCAGGATGTCGTCAACCGTCAGCCCGGCTTCTTCGAGGACCGTGTGCATCGCGTCCAGGTTCGGGTTGGAAATCAGCCCGCGGCAACCCTCGCAGCCGCTGCCGTAAGTCGGGCAGATAGCATCGCAACCGGCGCGCACCACCGGCCCCAGACATATCTCCCTGCGGTGGAAGAGACACACATTCTCTTTCAACTTGCATTCGACACACAGCGGGTAGTCCGGCAGCCATGGCTGGCGGCCCTGGGCCAATTGCTTGACGATGCGCACGAACTCCTCGCGATCGATCGGGCAGCCTGGCACGACGGCATCCACTTTGATAACTGCATCAATCGGCCGCGCCGGGTACGTCTCGTACCAGTCTGCCTTGTCGCCGTAGACGATCGCGCGTACCTCTTCAAGCGGCATCCGGTTGCGGATGGTGTTGATGCCGCCCAGGTGAGCGCACGTTCCTAGCGCGACCACGATCTGGGCCTGCTGGCGGATGCGGCGCAGCCGGGCCTCGTCGGACGGGCGCGTGCACGAGCCCTCGATGAAGGCGATCTGATAATCCTCGCCCTTCTCGCTCATGGCTTCGCGGAACTGGACAATCTCGACCACACCCAGTAAGTC
>CADDZL010000210.1 GCA_902812335.1 Chloroflexota bacterium
ACACGAGCGATGACCTGGAGCTGGCTATACCAAAGATTATCCGGGAGGTAATTCGTTGATCGAGCCATCTAACCATGCGCTTTTCCTGCGCGAAGCCGACGTCGCAGCCCTGCTGACGATGGGCGAAGCCATCGAGGCCGTCGAGGCTGCCTTCCGCGCGCTGGGTGAGGGCCGCGCTGAGAACCGGCCCCGGGCGCGGGTCCATGTCCCCGGGGGCGTGTTGCACGTCATGTCGGCCGGCCTGCCCCAGGCCGGTGTGCTCGGCCTGAAAGCCTATACCGGTTTCCGCAGCGGGGTGCGCTTCCTCGTTTTGCTCTATAGCGCCGAAGACGGCCGGCTGCTCGCCGTCATCGAAGCCAACCGGCTGGGCCAGATGCGCACCGGCGCTGCCAGCGCCGTCGCAACGCGCGCCCTGGCTCGTGCTGATGCCCATACAATTGGGCTGATCGGCACCGGCTGGCAGGCTCAGGCCCAACTTGAAGCTGTATGCCTGGTGCGACCTATCCAGACGGCCCGCGTCTACAGCCCGACGCCATCCCATCTACAGGCATTTGTGACCGCCATGTCGGAGAAGCTCGGCCTGCCGGTCATAGCAGCGGCCTCAGCCGAAGCTGCGGTGCGCGACGCCGACATTGTGGTCACGGCGACCTCTGCTCGCGACCCGGTTATTCAAGGGGAATGGCTGCAACCCGGCCAGCACATCAACGCCATCGGCTCCAATCAGGCAGCGCGGCGTGAGTTGGACACGGTAGCCGTCATGCGGTGCAACCGCATCGTGGTGGACGATGCGGAGCAGGCCCGCATCGAAGCCGGTGATCTGATCGCGCCGATAACCGAGGGCCGCTTAAGCTGGGAGCGTGTGGACGAGCTGGCTGCGGTCCTCGTTAGCCGTGCCCCCGGCCGGGCCGGTGACGCCGACATCACGCTGTTCAAGTCACTTGGTTTGGCCATCGAGGATGTGGCCGTCGCGGCCCGCGTCTACGCCCACGCCCTGGCGCAAGGGCGCGGTGAACGCCTGCCTTTCTGAGCATCTGTCATCCCCTTCGTTTCGCTGCTCATGACATGCCCTGCCATTGCTTGCTGAACGGCACCTGAGCGCCATCGGGTGCTCAGGATGATGGGCCATGATCGCCGTGGTCTGGTCAGTCGCCCGGATAGGGGACAAAAGCGAATAAGACAACCGTCACGGCGCCGATGGCGATGAGGGCGAGCAGTTTGTAGAGCGGCACCGGCAGGAGCAGCGCCAGCCCGCCGAACAGCAGGCACAGCAGGTAATACGCCACGACAATGCGGCGCGGCGGTATGCCCCGGTCCGCCAGCCGGAAAAACAGGTGCCCCCGGTCACCACGGAAGGGCGAGCGCCCTCGCCGCAGGCGTGAGGCGATCTGCCAGGCGACATCCAGAATGGGGATGGCCATGACGAGCAGCACCGTGGCGATTTTGGCGCCGCCGATGATCGCCAGCGCCCCCAGCGTGTAACCCAGGAAGTATGAGCCTGAACTGCCCATGAAGATGTAGCCGGGGCGCAGGTTGAAGACCAGAAAGCCCAGCGTCGCCCCGGCCAGGGCCAGCGGCAGCAGCGCCACACTGGTCTGGGGCGGGTTCAGGCGGAAGGCGGCATTGAGAAACAGCATGACTGAGGCGATCAGGGTCACGCCGCCGGCTAACCCATCCAACCCATCCAGCCAGTTCATCGTGTTGATCATTCCCAGCAGCCAGAACAGCGTCACCAGTACGGTGAGCGGATAGGGGAAGATGGGTGTGGGTGCGCCGGTGAAGGGGTTGTTGACGTACTCGATAAAGATGATGAAGGCAATGGCGATGGCGGCGGCGAGGGCCTGGGCGGCGAACTGGATGAGCGGGCCCTGTTCACGCCGGTCGTCGTACAGGCCAAACAGAAATATAAACGCGCCACCCAGCAGCAGGCCGGTCAACCGGGTCAGCTCCTTGGGGTCGCTCCGTGCCGGCATGAGGGTGCCCTGGGGCAGGAGCAGGGTGAGGAGCACAGCGACCGTAAAGGCCAGGTAGATGGCGATGCCGCCGGCGCGGGGCACAGCGCCAGCGTGACGGCGGCGGCCGCCGGGCCGGTCCACGGCTCCCAGCCGAAGCCCCAGCCGGCGCACCAGCGGCGTCAGGCCAAGTGCCAGGGTGAGGGAGACGGCGAGAACGATAATAAACCCGATGTGCACAGTTACCGGGTGACGCAGGACGAAGGACGGGAGACGAGAGCTGCTCGTCATCCATCGTCCGTCCTGCGTCGTTGGCTATGGCGCCTGCACCTCGTGAGGCTTCTTCGAGTCCTCAAACATCAGCCCCAGGCCCCGGATGAACTCGATGGGCACAGGGAAAATGATCGTCGAGTTCTTCTCGACAGCGATCTCGGTTAACGTCTGCAAATAGCGCAACTGGATCGTCGCTGGCTCGGTCCCCACGACGCGGGCCGCCTCGGCCAGTTGCTGGGCCGCCTGGAATTCGCCCTCGGCATGGATGATCTTGGCGCGCTTCTCGCGCTCGGCCTCAGCCTGGCGCGCCATCGCCCGTTGCATCGTCTGCGGCAATTCAACGTCCTTGACCTCGACGATCGAGACCTTCACCCCCCAGGGCTCGGTCTGCTCATCAATGATGCGCTGCAACTTCTCGTTGATGCGTTCGCGGTGTGCCAAGAGTTCGTCCAGTTCCGACTGGCCGATGACGTTGCGCAGCGTCGTCTGGGCGATATTCCACGTAGCGCGGCGGAAGTCCTCCACCTGCACAATCGCCCGCGATGGGTCGATCACGCGGTAATAGACAACGGCATTGATCTTCACCGTGACGTTGTCGCGGGTGATGCACTCCTGCGCCGGGATATCGAGCGTGACCACGCGCAGGTCCACCTTGACCATGCGGTCAACGAAGGGGATGATGATAAACAGCCCCGGCCCGCGCGGGCCCATCAGCCGGCCCAGGCGGAAGATCACCCCCCGCTCGTACTCCTGCACGATCTTGATGGCCGCCGACAGAATGGCCAACAGGAAGATCACCAGAAAGATGAGCAGGATCCCTAATCCACTCAACAAGCTCTCCATGATACACCCCTCCTTGAGAGGTTATACTACTACAGTGCGCCAAAGAAGACAATGGTTACTAACCCCCGGCGTCGCACCCACCAGACCGCCTCCGCCCGGCGGTACGCCTCCAGCTTCCCCAGAAGGCGCTGCGAATGGTTGCGCCCTGCCCACTTTGATGCTACACTTGGCGCAAATGTCTGAGGGCTGATGACTGGCTACTGATGACTGCTCCATGACTTCCCAGGCACTCTACCGCAAATGGCGGCCGGCGACCTTCGACGAGGTCGTCGGCCAGGAACATGTCACCCAGACGCTGCGCAATGCCCTCGCCAGCGGTCGGATTGGCCACGCTTATCTGTTCGCCGGCCCGCGCGGCACGGGCAAGACCAGCGTCGCCCGTATCCTGGCCAAGGCGGTCAACTGTCTGGCCGATGACCCCGCCGCCCGTCCGGATAATACCTGCCCCATCTGCCGGTCCATTCAGGAAGGGCGGCTGCTCGACCTGATCGAGATTGATGCCGCCTCCAATACCGGCGTGGATGACGTGCGCGACCTGCGCGAGAAGATCAACTTTGCGCCGACCGAGGCTCGCTACAAGGTCTACATTGTGGACGAGGTCCACATGCTCTCCACGGCGGCCTTCAATGCGCTCTTGAAGACGCTGGAGGAGCCCCCTCCCCATGCCATCTTCGTCCTGGCGACGACCGAGCCCCACAAAATCCCGGCGACGGTGCTCTCACGCTGCCAGCGCTTCGACTTCCGCCGTGTGCCCCTGGCCGACATCACCGCCCATCTGGCGCTCCTGGCCGAACGCGAGGGGCTGCAGGCCGAGCCGGAAGCGTTGACCCTCGTCGCCCGCCAGGCAACTGGCAGCCTGCGCGACGCCATCAGCCTGCTCGATCAACTCATCAGCGCGCCCGGCGATACGATCACGCTGGCGCGTGCTCAGGCGGTGCTGGGCACGGCGGCCAGCCAGGCCGTCGAGAACCTGACGGATGCCTGGCTGCGCGGCGATACTGCTGCTGGCCTGGAGGCGATCAACACCGCGGTGGACCAGGGTGCTGACGCCCGCCAGTTTGCCCGCCAGGTGGTCGAGCACCTGCGCAGCCTGCTCCTGATCAAGCTGGGTGGCGACGCCAGCCTGATTGACGCCCCGGCCGAGGCCCGCCAGGTCATGCAGGCGCAGGCGCAACGCGCTCAACTGCCGGCGCTGGTGGCCGCGCTCAAGCACTTCAATGAGGCCCTGCAGGAGTTGAAGGGGGGCTGGCAGCCGCAGTTGCCGCTCGAACTGGCCTTCGTCGAGAGCCTGTTCCTCGATGAGGTGCCGGTCAGGGACAAGCCCCAGGGAGTCAGCGCGCCCGCGCCGCCCGCGCTTGAGCCGGCCCTGGGCCCACCGCCCAGAAGCGCGAGTGCTCCGGCCGCACCGCCGCCCGGACCAACCCCGGCAGCAACCGGTGACGGCGAACTGACACTGGCAGTGGTGCAGGCACGCTGGCAGGAGATCCTGACGGCTGCCAAGAAGCGACTTGCCGGCGTCGAGGCAATGTTCGTCCGAGGGACGCCCGTAGGCCTGGAGGGGAATGCCCTCGTAGTCGGCTTTACCCCAGAATGGGACCTGATCAAGAAAAAGTGTGAGCAACTACGCAACCGGGTGGCCTTCGAAGCGGCCCTGAGCGAGGTGTTAGGCCGGCCACTTGGGGTGCGTTGTCAGATCGTCAGCCCGGCGGCGAGCATCGAGGACGACCCGGTGGTGCAGGAGGCGCTGCGCATGGGTGCGGTGATCAAGAGTGTGTTGCCAACGGATACAGGAGGAGACATAGAAAGGAGTCCCGGTGAGCAAAGGTAAAGGCGGCAAACGCGGTTTCGGCCTCTCCGGCATGGGGGGCGGGGGCATGGGTGGCTTCGCTCAACAGCTCCAGAAGCTGCAAGAGGAGATGGTGAAGACCCAGGAGGCGCTGGGCGAGGAGACGCTCACGGTCACGGCCGGCGGCGGCATGATTGAGGTCGTCATTACCGGCCACCAGCGCATCCGCTCGATCACGATTAAGCCGGAAGTGGTGGACCCACAGGATGTGGAGATGTTGCAGGACCTGATTGTGGCTGCCGTGAATGAGGCCATCGAGCAGTCACAGACCCTGGCGGCGGAGCGGCTGCAGAGTCTGACCGGTGGTCTGGGCTTGCCAGGGTTAGGAATGTCATTGTGAGCGCAAGCGAAGAAGATATAGATGAGCAAAGCGGTCCCGGAATCGGTTACCCAGCTGATTGATGAATTCTCGCGGCTGCCCGGCATCGGCCCGAAGACGGCCTCGCGGCTGACCTATTATCTGCTGCGCTCGCCCGACGAGCAGGCCGAGTCATTGGCCCAGGCGCTGCATGAACTCAAGGCGCGCACGCGCTTCTGCTCAATCTGCTTCAATATCACCGAGGCCGACCCCTGTCCCATTTGCAGCGATACAGAGCGCGACGCTGCCACGCTCTGCGTCGTCGAGGAGCCGCTCGATGTGCTGGCGATTGAACGCACCCGCGAGTATCGCGGGCGCTACCATGTGTTGCACGGGGCCATCTCGCCGGTCGAGGGGATCGGACCGGAGAACCTGCGCATCCGTGAGTTGGTGGAACGCGTGCGCGGTGGGCTGGTGCGTGAGGTGATCCTGGCAACCAACCCCAGTCTGGAAGGCGAGGCGACGGCGATGTATCTGCAGCGCCAGTTAGCACCGTTAGGCGTGCGCGTGACGCGTCTGGCGCGGGGCCTGCCGATGGGTGGTGACCTGGAATATGCCGACGAGGTCACGCTGACGCGGGCACTGGAGGGGCGGCGCGAGATGAATTGAAGCGGGTGCATTTCAGTTTTGGGGCA
>CADDZL010000211.1 GCA_902812335.1 Chloroflexota bacterium
CCATATCACCGTTGAAGCCTCCAGCTTCGCCTACCAGCCGGCGCGGCTGCAAGTCAACCAGGGCGACCGGGTCGTGCTGGAGTTTGCCTCGGCCGACGTGATGCACGGGCTGTATCTTGATGGCTATGGCCTCAACCTGACCGCCGAACCTGGCCACAGTGCCCGCGCCGAATTT
Organism: Chloroflexota bacterium; assembly: GCA_902812335.1. GTDB lineage: Bacteria > Chloroflexota > Anaerolineae > DSLN01 > DSLN01 > DSLN01. The sequence continues at coordinate 176 of CADDZL010000211.1, forward strand.
GTCGCCACTCAGAGCGGCACTTTCCGCTTTCGTTGCTCAATTACCTGCGGCCCGCTCCACCCCTTCATGATCGGCCAACTCTCCGTATCCCCCGACCGGCCTTTCTGGTGGGCAGGGACCCTCGCCGCCATCGCCGCTATCGGGGCGCTGGCATTTAGAAGGCCGGCCTCTCAAAAAAGCCGGGCCTCTCCAGACCAGGCCAGGTTGCCGGCGCGCTTTGAACTCACCTGCTTCCCCTGGCTGCGTCGCCTGTTGCGCTCGCGCTGGCCGCAGTGGGGGCTGACGGCGGCCCTCCTGGCCTTCTTCCTTCTGGCGATCCTGACAGGCCTGCTGGGCACGCCGGTGGGCAACCGCAACTTCGCCATCGTCTTCGTCTGGATCGTGTGGTGGGCGCTGCTCATCGTGATCCTGGTCCCTTTCGCCGGACGGCTGTGGTGTAGCATCTGCCCCATCCCCGCGCCGGGCGAGTGGTTGCAGCGACGGGCCTTGGTGACCGTGCGCAGAGGCAAGTTGTGGACGCTAGGCCGGCGTTGGCCGCGCCGCCTGCGCAACATCTGGCTGCAAAACGCCAGCTTCTTGCTCCTGGCGCTGTTCAGTGCCCGCATCCTGACCCAGCCGGGCGTCACGGCCTGGGTGCTCTTGGGCTTCCTGTTGGTCGCAGTCGGGTTGAGCCTGGTGTACGAACGGCGCGTGTTCTGCCGCTACCTGTGCCCGGTAGGCGGCTTCATCGGTCTATACTCGATGGTGGCCCCCATTGAGCTGCGCGTGCGCGACCCGCAGCTCTGTGCCACCCACACCGAAAAAGCCTGCTATATCGGCAACGAGTACGGTTACGGCTGCCCCTGGCTGGCTTTCCCCGGCGGCCTGACCAGGAACACCACTTGTGGACTATGTACCGAATGCCTCAAGACCTGCTCCCTGGACAACGTCGCCATCAACCTGCGGCCCTTCGGTGCCGACCTGCTGGAACACAGGGGAGGGCGGTCGGACGAGGCTTTCAAGGGCCTGATTATGTTGACCTGCGCCCTGGTGTATTCGGCGGTGCTGCTCGGCCCCTGGGGCGAACTGAAGGCCGCCGCCAACGCCGTGGGCACACCGGCCTGGCTGACCTATGTCGCCGGCTTCCTGGCGCTGAATCTGTTCCTCGTGCCGGCGTTGTTCCTGGGTACGGTGGCGCTGGGCCAGATTTGTAGCGCGCACTTTAGCACGCCTGCAATAAACCGACTGAACCTGCGCCGGGCTTTTGTGAATTACGCCTATGTGCTGGTGCCGCTGGGACTGGCAGCCTGGATCGCTTTCAGCCTGGGTTTCGTGCTGATCAACGGTTCATATGCGCTAGCGGCGCTAGGCGACCCCTTTGGCTGGGGCTGGAATCTGTTAGGACTGGCGCACGTGCCCTGGATGCCGCTTGTGCCGGGCTTCGTGCCGGCCCTCCAGGCCTTAATTCTAATCGGCGGGCTGGTGGCGGCCGTCAGTCTGGCAGTGCGGGTCGCCTGCGAGCAGGGGGAACGGCAGGGCATGACGCCAGAGGCCTGGCTGGCAGCACTGCCGGTCAGCACTTTCTGCCTGGCGGCCACATTAGTGCTCTTATGGCTTTATATGGGATGAGACAGGAACACATCGCCCTCATCATCGTGCTGCTCATCCTGATCGGCCTGCCGGCAATGGCACTCCTGGCGCGCGCCGGGCTGTTTTCACCCCAGCCGGCACCCGGCGAGCGAGTGATCGAACTGACTGCCGCTGCGCCGGAAAGTGGGGGCTGGCAGCCGGAGACGGTGCGTATGACGGCTGGCGAGCAGGTGCGCTTCCGCATCCGCGGTGCGGATGTCACGCACGGTTTCGCCATCGGCCACACCGATATTCCTTCGGTCACCATTGAGCCGGGCAAGGTGACCGAGTTTGTGTTCACGCCACCCCAACCGGGCCGCTATACCTTCTACTGCACTGTGTGGTGCAGCCCCAACCACTGGCGCATGCGCGGCACGCTGGAGGTGACTGATGGCACCCAGGCTGCAACTGGGAATGGCGCATCTTCAAGGGCGACACCTGTGCCACCGCTCTACCAGCAACTTGGCCTGGACATTGACGCGCCCCACCCTGCCGCCCACTTCCCTACCAGCAAGCCCTCGGCAGCCCGTGGCGCGGCTCTGGGACTGCCGTTGCCGGCCGACCTCTCTCCCGTCAGCTCTCCTGATGGGGAAGACGGGATCGGGGAAGGGCTGCGCCAGTTATCACCCAGCACCGCCTTCGCCCGGCTACGTGCCGACCCAGCCTACGGCGGCCTGAGTGATAGCCAGCTCTGGGACCTGGTCGCGCTGGCCTGGCGCGAGAGCACAACATCGGCGCGGCTGGCACAGGGCCAGGCCATTTATGCTGCCAACTGCGCCGCCTGCCACGGCCAGACGGGGCGGGGAGACGGGCCAGGGGGACGGGCGCTTAGAGTTGCTGGCCCGACGGGCATGGGCAAAGGACCGGCCAACTTCACCGACGCGAGCACTATGGCTGGCGGCTCGGCCGCCATCTATCAGGGAAAGATATTGCGGGGCGGCATGGGCACCGGTATGCCTTACTGGGGCCCGATCCTGACCGACGATCAGACCTGGGCAGTGGTGGACTACCTATGGACATTCCTGTTTGACTATTGACAGCCGGGGGCCGGCCGTCAGCGGTCAGCCCCCTCCTGACCGCTGACAACCGGCTACGGATGATTGACCGTAACCTGTATCTGGTCAGGCGGCAGGAAGTTGCCAGTATTGTCAACGACCGTCAACCGCAAAGTATAAACCCCATTCGGCAGACCAGCGGTATCCCAGGTGCACAATGTGCCATTGGTGACCGGAGTCGTGTAGGTGCTCCCTATCAAAGACCATGACAGGGGTGCTGTACCAACGCCGAATTCGACTTTGTAATACCGGAAATTGCTCGTGGCCGCCGAGCCGTTGATAGTTACCTGACCGGTGACTGTGGCACCATTAGCCGGCGCGGTGATGGCAATATTGTTAAGTTGGGTGTTCTGCCAGGCCGCATTCGCCGCAGTCTGGCTGAGCCCGGTCAACAGCGCGCAGTTCCCCCAGTGCGTACTGGCCTGCTGCTTTTGCAGGGTTCGCTGATATAGATCCGCCAGTTCGCACTGGGCACTGGCATAATCGGGCACGAGCGCCAACATGGATCTGAGGGCGTTCATGGTGCTGGGAACGTCCGGGTTGCCTCTCTGATCGCCGTTAAACGGGTTGCCTCTCTGATAGATACTGGCCAGCACACCATCCACCCACGGGGTGTTCTGGCTCGAATTACGGATGGCTTCGTACTGGGTGATCAAGTCGTTGACATCCTGCAACGTCCGCATGTGGATCTGGGCCGTGACTGCATACGCCAGCGGCTGCCGGGGGTCCAATTGCGTTGCTTGTTGTGCGGCAGTCAGCGCATCATCGGTATTCCCTATCGAGTTGAGGATATCGGCTTTCACGGCATAGGCCAGGGCCGAGCCGGGATTCACCTGCAGCGCTTGATCCAACTCCTGTAAGGCCTGATCGGGCTTACCGTCGCCCTGCAAAGCCAGGGCCAGATTCACGTACAGATCAACCAGGCCGGGTTGGACCGCGATGCCCTGGCGATAGACTTCTCCGGCCTGCGCGTAATTCTGCATGACATCGCGATACAGGTTCCCCAGGGCCAGGGCGGCTGTGCCCAGGCCCGGATTCGCTTGAGCAGCCTTCTGGAACTCGGCTATAGCTTCCGTTGTCTTGCCCTGCCCCATCAACGCTCTGCCAATAGCAATCATAGCCGTACTATCGGAAGCATCCGCATTTAAGGCTTGCTGGTAAGCTTGAATCGCCTGATCCGATTGGCTTTGAGCGTAATAGAAATCGCCTAGAGCAAGATAGGCTGCGGTCGAACTCTGATCTACAGCAATGGCGGTTTGATACTCGCGCAGCGCGGCATCAGTCGAATCCTGAGCAAAGTAGCCTTGCGCCAGAGCAATGTGAGCGCTGGCGCTCCCGGGCTGTAACGTGACCGCCTGTTGATAGGCTGCCATCGCCTGCTGTTGCAATCCACGCAACTGGTAAGCCCGGCCCAGGGTAGTTTGGGCCTCGATATTGCCCGCTTCTTTAGTCGTCGCTCGGGTGTAGGCAGCCAATGCGTTATCGGCCTGGCCCTGAGCAGTATAGACATCGCCCAGAATGATTTCGGCCCAGGCGCTACCCGGATTCTTGGCCACCGCAGCCTGCGCGGTAGCCAGAGCGGCCGCCAATTGGCCTTCGGCCCGCTGGGCCTGGATCAGCGCCGAATAAGCACTTCTCAATCCGGGTGCCACAGCCACAGCCTGCTGATAGTTGGCCAGCGCGGATGACAGTGCCCCCTGGTGCTCATAGGCACCGCCCAGAGCCACGTAAGCGTCCCCAGACGCCGGGGCAGCCTTCACCGCTGCCTGGAATTGCGCCAGCGCCTGTGCTGGCTGACCCTGGTTCTGATACGCCTGGCCCAGGCGGATGTAGCCGGTGGGATCGGCGGGCGCGAGCGCTATCGCTTTCTGATATGCCTGCTCCGCTGTAGTCCAATCGCCTTGCGTGCGGCGCCAGTCCCCCAGAGCCACATAGGCCTGCGCTGAGGCCGGGGCCGCATCGGTCGCCCCCTGGAACTGCGCCAACGCCTGCAACTGCTGACCCTGAGCCTGGTAGGCCTGGCCCAGCTTGATATAGCCGGTGGGATCGGTGGCGACTACGTCTATCGCTTTCTGATAGGCTCCCTCCGCCGCTGCCCAGTCCCCTTGCGTGCGATGCCAGTCGCCCAGAGCCACATACGCCTGGGCCGAGGCCGGGGCCGCCTTGACCGCCGCCCGGAACTGCCCCTCTGCCGCTGACGGCCTGCCTTGAGCCTGGTAGGCCTGACCCAGGCTGATATAGCCGGTGGGATCGGTGGCGACTACGTCTATCGCTTTCTGATAGGCTCCATCTGCTGCGGTCCAGTTTCCCTGGACCTGATACCAACTACCCAGAGCGATATAAGCCTGGGCCGAGGCCGGGGCCGCCTTGACCGCCGCCTGGAATTGCGCCAGCGCCTGTGATGGCTGGCCCTGGTTTTGGTAGGCCTGACCCAGGCTGATATAGCCGCTCGGATCGGTGGGCATGACTGCTATCGCCCTCTGATAGGCCCCCTCGGCTGCACCCAAGTTCGCCTGGGCCCGATACCAGTCGCCCAGAGCCACATACGCCTGGGCCGAGGCCGGGGCTGCTTTGACCGCCGCTTCAAACTGCGCCTGCGCCTCCGTCTGCCGCCCCTGGCTCTGATAGAGTTGCCCCAACCCGATGTAGCCGCTGGCAGCGGCGGGCGCAACCCGGACCGCCATCCGGTAGGCCTGCTCTGCGCCGGCCATATCCGCCCGCGACCGATGCCAGTCGCCCAGAGCCACATACGCCTGGGCCGAGGCCGGGGCCGCCTTGACCGCCGCTTCAAACTGCGCCTGCGCCCCCGTCTGCCGCCCCTGGCTCTGATAGAGTTGCCCCAACCCGATGTAGCCGCTGGCGTCCGCTGGCGCAACCTCAATCGCTTTCTGATAGGCCTGCTCCGCCCCGGCCATATCCGCCCGCGACCGATGCCAGTCGCCCAGAGCCACATATGCCTGGGCCGAGGCCGGGGCCGCCTTGACCGCCGCTTCAAACTGCGCCTGCGCCTCCGTCTGTCGCCCCTGGCTCTGATAGAGTTGCCCCAATCC
>CADDZL010000212.1 GCA_902812335.1 Chloroflexota bacterium
TAGGTCGAGAGCACCGCGCCGCCGCCCAGCGGATTGCCGTATTCATCCGTGCCGGCACTGATGATGTCCTCAATCAACTCCAGCTTGTAGGGCTGGTCGGCGAAGAGGGTGCGGGCCTCCTCCGGGCTGACCTCGCGTCGGATGAAGGGATGATGGCCGGCGATGATCTGGCGCATGCGCGCCTCGATCTTCGCCAGGTCGTCGGGCGTGAGCGGCCGGGGCAGGTCGAAGTCGTAGTAGAACCCATCGGCAATGGGCGGGCCGATGGCGATCTTGGCCTGGCCGGGCGGGAACAATTCCAGCACCGCCTGGGCCATGATGTGCGCTGCCGAGTGGCGGATCCGGTGCAGATCATCGTCTGCGTGCTTCTCGCGTTGTTCAGGCATGTCTCAGTCCCTTTCTGCTCGCATTATAAAAACAAACAGCCCCTCACCCTTTGGGGCGAGAGGCCAGGCTCACGCGGTTCCACCCAATTTCATCAGCGTTTATCAGTATCCATTTGACTTGCTGATGCTCTCTGGCCTGATAACGGAGGCGAATCCGGGGCTCTTTACTTAGGATAACTCAATTGCCGGGGGTTAGCCGGCTTCCTGTTCCAGAGCCCGCTCCCAGGTGGTTTTCCCTCATGGGACGCCTGCTGGCAGTCCCGGCCCTCTGGCTAAGGGGCTTGCAGCCGATGGCCCCTCTCTCTGAAGCCTGCTCTTGCCGGTACTCGTCCTGGTCGTCGCGTTCATCTATTGGGTTGGTGGGCGGTACAAGACTTGAACTTGTGACCCCTGCGATGTCAACGCAGTGCTCTGACCAGGCTGAGCTAACCGCCCCATCTGGTTATATTATAGTCATTCCGCCCTGATTTGGCAAGGGATCCAGGTATGGTACAATTGGAAGAGGAAAGGAGTTCCGTGCTATGGCTGTCCGTAAACCATCGGCTCAACCACTGCCCGTTGAGGCCGAGCCCGGCCTGCTCACCGGTGAGGAACCGGTGGCTATGAGCGACATTGGTCTGTGCGAATTGATGGATGTGTTGCCCAGATTCAGCCTCCCGGTAGCTGACCTCTTTGGCAGCCAGAGATGAGCAGCAAGGGCTGAGAGGCAAGACCAGCCATGGCAGATTGGGGCGTCATCGGGCACACATGGGCGGTGGAACTGCTCAAGCGCAGCCTGGCCGGGGGGCGGGTGCGCCACGCTTACCTGTTCACCGGTCCGGCTGGCGTGGGCAAGCGCACGCTGGCCCTGGCCTTCGCCCGCGCCCTCAATTGCACCGACGTTGACCGGCCCTGCGGCCATTGCCGGGCCTGTACCCTGATCGGCAATGGCGACGGCGATAAGGGGCCGCACCACCCCGATGTGCGCCTGGTCGAGCCGGTCGAGAGCGGCGAACGCATCCAACGCTTCGAGATCCGCATTGATCAGGTGCGCGACCTCCAGCACGATCTGGCCCTCACGCCGGTGGAGGGCCGCTATCGAGTCGCCATTCTGCGCCGCTTTGAGGCTGCCAACCCCAACGCCGCCAATGCCCTGCTCAAGACGCTCGAAGAGCCCCCGGCCCACGTCGTCCTGGTCCTGACGGCCGTCCAGGCCGACGTGCTCTTGCCGACGATTGTCTCGCGCTGCCAGGTGCTCAACCTGCGACCGTTGCCGCTGGTGGCCGTGCGCGCCGCCCTGCTGGCGCGGGGCGTCCCCGCCGACCGGGCCGACTATCTGGCGCACCTCTCCGGCGGGCGGTTGGGGTGGGCCTTGCAGGCGGTACACGATGGCGAACTGCTGGCCCGGCGCAGCCAATACCTGGACGACCTGCGCCGCCTGCTCGGTGCCAGTCGCACGGCCCGCTTCGATTATGCCGAGGGGCTGGCCCGTGATATGGGGGCGCTGCGGGAGGCGCTGGAGGCCTGGCTGAGCTGGTGGCGCGATCTGCTGCTGGTGACGACCGACACCCCTGCGCCCTTAAGTAACACCGACCGCGCCGAGGAGCTACACGCTCTGGCGGCGAGGCTGACCCCGGCCCAGGCCCGGCGCGCCGTGGCTGCGCTGCGCGATGCCGCCTGGCATCTTGACCGCAATGCCAATCCACGGCTGCTAGCCGAGGTCCTTCTGCTCGATTTGCCGCGCTGTTAACCGACCGTTTGCTTTACCCGCTCTTTAAGCTGTTCGACTGCCTCGGGCGGCACCCAGATTGAGCCCAGGGGGGCGTGGTCGGGGTCGTCAGGGGCGTGGAAGTCGCTGCCGCCGGTGGCGACGAGGTTGTATTGTCGCGCCAGGCCGAGCAAGGTCTCGCGCTCTTCAGGGGTATGTTCGGGGTAGTAGACCTCCAGCCCGTCCAGGCCGGCCGCCGCCAGGCGCGGGATCAGGGGGATAGTGCCGGCCGCAGCCGGGTGGGCCAGAACGGCCACACCGCCCGCAGCGCGGATGGCGGCGATGGCTTCTTCAGGCGTCAGGCGATAGCGGGGGACATAGGCCGGCCCTTCGTGGCCGATGTACTTCTCGAAGGCTTCGCTCAGCGTGGTCACGTAGCCGCGCTCCAGCAGCGCACGCGCCACGTGTGGGCGCCCGACAGCGCCCTCGCCGGCGAAGAACTGGACCCGCTCCCAATCGAGCGGCAGGCCCAACTGAGCCAGCTTCTCGACCATCCGCCGCGCCCGCCCCAGGCGCGCATCGCGCAGTGTCGCCAGGTGGACCTGAAAGTGAGCGTCGTTGGGGTCCACGAAGTAGCCCAGGAAGTGAACATCGCCGTCATCGCTCTCGGTGTTGATCTCGATCCCGGCGATGACTTCCAGACCGGTGCCCATAGCCGCCGCCTGTGCCTCAGCCACGCCGTCGGTCGTGTCGTGGTCGGTCAGGGCAATCGCCGTCAGGCCCCGCTGTAAGGCGAGCTGAACGACTTCGGTCGGCGTCAGCCGGCCGTCAGAAGCAGTGCTGTGCATGTGTAAATCAATTCGCATAGGTCTGAATATACCCCAGGTTCAGCCTTCGCGCAATCCCGTTTAGTGCCGGAAGTAGCCACGCCGCAACGGGCGCACTTCGTCTATGGTGATGAAGGCTTTGGGGTCCACTTCGTCAATCATAGCCTGAACCGAGGGGATGTCTTTTCGGGCCACGATCGTATTGACCATGGTGACCGGCCCGTCTTTGCCCCGCGCCGTGAACTCGGTGGCGGCGTGGCCGGCCTGGCGCAACATCTGCGCAATGGCAGCGCCGCGGGCCGGTGAATAAATGCGGAACATCGCGTGACCAATTGCCAGCCGCTCTTCTACAAACATCCCCAGCACCACGCCAGCGCCAAACCCGCCGGCGTAGCCCAGCACCGTCCACACATTCAGAGGGCCGCGCAGCACGGTGCTGACGGCCAGGATGAACACCACGGCCTGGATCACGCCGATGAAGCCTGCGAGCAGCTTACGCCCGCGCACCACGAACAGCATCCGAAGTGTGTCGAGCGACATATCGGTGACACGCATGGCAAAGACGAACAGTCCCGCGAGAATCGCATCCATACTCAGGTCTCCCTCGATGTGTATAGGCTAAAGGCTGTACACTGCGGGGGCGCTACCCGGCCAGCGCCAGCCCGGTGATCATCAGCACGTTCGGAAGTATAGGCCTGCACCCCGGCTAGGGTAGCACCAGGATGTACCTGGGTGCCCCCCTCCTAGGGGTTATACGTCGGCAAAAGCTTGTCGCGTACTATCTGATACAGCGTCATGCCTCCATACGGGCCGGTCGGCGAGGTGACACGCGTGTTCATGTCCCAGAACGTCTGCCCGATAGGGTATACGAAAGTATACCCCGTGCCCGCCGCATCCGCTGGATTAGGGTTCTGCAACCGCGCCAGTGCCGTCAACACGTCAGCTTCTTGATCCGGCGTTAACAGGTTCATGAAGTTCTGCATCGTTCTGGGGAAGTCAATATAAAGGAAGTACCGCTGCAGATAGGGATCTGTGTGCATCTGAGGCAGCACGGCCCTATCGGGCAGCCAGTCTCCCGGATTTCTGGACATAAACCCCTGGACATTGAACGACGCCCAGGTCGGTGCATTCGCCGCTGCGATATTGGCCGTCGAGCTATACTGGCCCAGGTCCGTGATGCCTATCCCTTGCCACCCCTGGCTATAGAGCGTAGCCAGAATTGTATTGACCGTCTCGATGCTGTTGTGCCTGAAGATATTGGCCCAGTTGTCCAGCGCCAGGAACCGCTGATCCGGCGGCACGCCCAGGGCTACCGCGTTAGCGTAAAGCTGTTGGGCACGGGCGAAGAAGGCGGGCGGATCGGCCGGGTCATATAGCTCGGATCCAAGGCGCGGATAGTAAACCCGCCCCTGGATGGCACGGTACAGGAATGAGCCGATGGAGCCGGCCGGGAAGCCGCCTGCTCCCTGGGCCTCCTGCCAGTTGATCAGTCGCCCTGCCTTATCCCGATACCGTAGCGGCGCATTCAGGTCTGGGATGGGGTCGTTGAAGAAGCGGTCCAAGATGTTGGGCTTTAGCTCAGCGATCATGGTCAGCACGCTATCGGGTGTCTCATAGGCCCGTCCGTTTCGGCCATCGAAACCCCAGATGCCGTCCGAGAATACCATCAGCCGAATGACGCGGTTACCGGCGGGTGCGGTGTGCGGTCCCGTGCGGGGCAGGACTCCCCCCGCTGGCGTAGCCGTCGGCCCTGGCGTTACCCTTAGAGTTGGCGTCTGTGTCGGGGCTAACGTCGGCAGAGCTTTGGTCGTCGGCGTCTGTGTCGGACCTGGTATCTCTCCCAAGGTCGGCGTCTGGGTTGGGGGCACTGTCTGTACGGCCTGGGCTATTGGCGTGCGGGCCGGACCCGGCGTTTCCCTTGGGACCGGAGTCCGCCGCGGGGCAATACATCCGATGATCACGAGGCCGATGATGCCGGCCCCGATAATGGACCACATTGGCTTATTCATTGTATCCTCCTCCTGGAGGGGTGCTGAGACGTGGCAGGATCGGTATGGCACCGAGTCACGTCTCATAGCGCTAGAAACGAAACAGGTAACCCGCTGATGGTATGGCGGGTGGCTTGTTGTGATTTAGTTTGTGCAGCCGCCGCTGACCCGGCGGTCAGATTAGGCCATACAAGTGTAGCACAGCTACGCGGCCTCTACAATTCTGTTGGTATATAGGGACGATGCACACGAAAGGAACGGCAGGCCGCCTGCTATTGCCGGGGCCGATAAGATGAGAGTGGATGAGCGACAGGGTGACATAAGAAGAGCCACCCTCGAGACTTGAACTCGAAACCGACCGCTTACGAAGCGGTTGCTCTGCCGATTGAGCTAGGGTGGCGCTCCAACCGCATTATACCAGAACGAACACGGGCTGACAAGGGCGATCCGCCCCGACGCAGCATGGGTAGGGATACGGCATGCCATGCCCCTGCCCTACTGCGTACCCACGTCGCCGGCCAACGGACCCGCTTCCAGGCAGATCTATTACCCAAATAAGCTGAACTCAGATAGAATAGAGGGGGAAACATGATAAGGAGGTTTATAACCAGTGCAGTACCGTACTTTAGGCAGAACCGGCTTCCGGGTCTCAGAGATCGGCTTCGGCGCATGGGCTATCGGCGCCGAGATGTGGGGGCCGCAGGATGACGCCGACTCCATCGCGGCCCTCCACCGCGCCCTCGACCTGGGATGCACCTTCATTGACACCGCCCAGGTTTACGGCGATGGCCACAGTGAACGGCTGATCGCCCGCGTCTTCCGTGAGCGCGGCGAGCGCGTGACCGTCGCCACCAAGGT
>CADDZL010000213.1 GCA_902812335.1 Chloroflexota bacterium
TTCTGCGCCTGTCCTACGCCAACTCGGTGGAGAACATCCGTCAGGCACTGGGGCGCATCCACCAGGTGGTGGCAAAGGTTGTGAATCCCCGCTGAGGCAGCCGCACCTATGCTACTCTGACAACACACCCCCGTCAACTGAACCCTGCTGATATTGCAGGACAAGATATAATATACAACAAACGCAGATGAAACGTGACGCATCTGTGACGCTTTTGCGACGCTTACGCGACGCCTGGATGCTATACTTATAGCTGAAATAACCTCATCGCCGGCCCCTTCCCCCGAAGCGAAGCGTCTGAACCGGCGACAGCGGACTAAAGAGGCCGTCAATTCCCCCGTCTATGCCCGACGGCCTCTTTAGCGCTCATTTCCAGGCACTGCTTACTGCCCATTGTATCTCGCGGTTGACAGTGACATTGGCCAGGAAGGCCTGGCGCAAGGTCGCATCGGCAATGTGACCCGCCCGTTCCTGGATGAAAGTCTGTGCCTGCTCCAGGCAGGCCTGGGCTGCCTCGGGCTGGTTCAGATGGGTAAAGGCACGCGCCAGAGCCAGATAGCCCTGTCGCACCTCATCTTCTTCCTCCCCCAATGGCGGCCCTGCCCGCCATGCCGCCCAGGTCGCCTCAGCCATCTCACCTGCCTCAGACAGCCGGCCCAATACGGTCAAAGCTTCCGCCAGCCTGGCGCGGCTGGCACGGGCAGAGGCGGTCAAACCGATGGCCTCACGCAAGGCGGCCGCCTCGCGCCAGTGGCCGACTGCGGTAGTGATGTCGCCCTGGGTCCAGGCCAGTTGGCCCAGATGGTGCAGGCTATGGGCCTCCAGCCAGCGGTCGCCGGCCTGCCGTGCCAGATCGAGGGCCTGTTCCAGATACGTTCGGCCAGTCTCATACTCACCCACCTGGCACATGGCATAGCCCAATTGATCTAACGTCCAGATCTCCTGGCGGCGCGTGCCCAGCGTTCGCGCCAGGTCTAGCGCTCGCTGCCAGAGATCCCGGGCGACAGCATCCTGGCCCAAGCGCCAGGCCAGCGCCGCCTGGCTGAAGAACACCCAGGCCATGCCCTCCTGATCGCCCGTCGCCTGATATAAGGCTGAGGCCCGACGCTGATAGGCCTCAGCCGCATGGAAATCACCCGTCACGGTGCTCAAGAACGCCAGGTCCTGAAGCAGGGCGGCTTCATCCCGGCGGTGGCCGATGCGGCGAGATAGAGCCAGGCCTTGTTCATAGCAGGCTTGTGCCTCCATATAGTTGCCTGTCATCGCATTGAGCACACCCAGGCTACGCAGGCTCTCGGCTTCTCCCACCCGGTCGCCATTGGCGCGATGCAGCGCCAGCGCCTGCTCATGATAGGCCCGGGCGGTGGCGAACTCGCCCACCTGGCGCATCAGGTTACCCAGGTGATTGAGACTGGCCGCCTCGCCGGCATGGTCGCCGATCTCCTGGCGCAATGCCAGAGCAGCCTGGTAGTAATCGCGTGCTGCGCGATAATCCCCTTGGCGATAGGCCGCCAGCCCCAGGTCGTGCCAGCTTTGCGCCTCGCCGCGCCGGTCGCCCACCTGCTGAAACAGGGCCAGGGCGCTTCTGGCCGCCCGGGCACTGGCGGCGTGATCGCTTGTCTCCTCATAGAAGGCCGCCCATAGCACGTAGGCTTGCGCCAGGCGCAGGTCATCATCCAGGGCTCGGGCCGCCGCTTCCAGTGCCTCCAGGTCGGCCCGCTGCTCCTCGCGCCGCCCCAGCAATCCCCACACCGCCGCCCGTGCCGCCAACAGATCGAAGCGGGTGACCAGTGTGGGTCGAGTATCGCCGGACAGGAGCGCCAGAGCCCGGCCGTAGTAGTCCAGCGCCTCGGCATTGGCGTAGCGGGAGGCGGCCTGATCGCCCGCCAGCTTCAGGTACTTGAGCGCCTGCTCGTGGTCACCCGCCTGATCGAAGTGGTAAGCGAGTTCACCGGCGACTGCCTCGCCATATGCTCTGGCCATAGCCTCGGCTACGCGTCGGTGCCAGGTCTGCCGCCGGGCCCGCGGCAGGGCCTCATAGACTACCTCTTGCACCAGATGGTGGCTGAAGACATGGTCGCGCGCGCCCACTCCTGTCCCTTCGCGCACCAACCCCCGTCGCAGCAACTCATCCAGTGCTCGTAGCACCCTCTCCTCGCGCCAACCCACCGCAGCCCGGATCACCACCAGGTCAAACTCCCGCCCCGCCACCGCAGCGCATCCCAACAGGTCCTGTGCGGTCTCACCCAACCGCTCCAGCCGCGCCTGGATCGCCTCGCGCACACTGTCGGGCAACGGCAAAGGCCCTTCGCCGCCGGCCTCCACCCATGGACCTGCCGACCGCCCTTCCCGGAGATACAGTTGCCCGGTCTCGTGCAAGTGCCAGATAAGTTCGGACAGGAAGAAGGGATTGCCCTCACTCTCGGCGTGCAGGCGTCGCGCCAGGTCCGCTGCTGCCTGTCCCAGCCCCGACAGCCTTTCCACTAAGGCCTGGGTCGCAGCGGGGGCCAACGGATTAAGTATCAGCGGCATCCCCCAGCCCTCCCGCTGCAACTCGCGGATCAGGTCGCGCAAAGGATGGCCCCGGCCCACCTCTTCCAGGCGATAGGTCCCCACAATCAGGATAGGTGCGCCGCGCACCTGACGGCTCAGGGCATGGAGCCAGGTCAAGGTGGAGTCGGTAGCATGGTGCAGGTCTTCCAGCAGCACTAGTAGCGGCTGTTGGGTCGCCAGCCCCAGCAGGCAGCGGTATAGCCCCTCTATCAACCACCCCTGCTCGTGCTCCGGTTCCAGTCGGAGCGGATCAGGCAGGTCGGGGCGGCGCGCACGCAATTCGGGCAGCAGGCGGGCGGCTTCGGCCAGCCATAGCGGCGCGATATGGCTCGAGGCCAGTCTGGGCAGTGCTGCCTGCAGCATTTCGACCACAGGCTGGTATGGGATGCTGCGTTCGAAGGCATGACAATGCCCCCATAGCACTTGCCCGCCCTGGCGCTGGGCGTGCTTGGCCAGTTCGTGCAACAGGCGCGTCTTGCCCACGCCGGCCTCTCCCCCTATCAGCAGGAGGCTGCCGGAACGTCGCGTCGCCTGGCGCCAGTGGTCGGCCAGGCGCTGCCATTCTGCCTCGCGCCCGACGAAAGGGATGTCGGCTGGTAGGAGTTTCTCCTGAGCCGGGCCGGCGGGATGCTCTATTTCTGCCGGCGAGGTAGCGACGGCTGGCGACTGGGCTGGGGCGGTGGACCAGGTAGCAGGCAGGGGTTCACCGCGCACAATCGCATCGCGCAGGGCCAGGGTCTCGGCCATCGGCGCGACATCCAGTTGCTCGCGGAGCAGGTGCTGGCAGTGCTCGAACTGCTGCAGGGCGGCGGCACGGTTGCCGCTGGCGTAATACAGGGTGATGAGCAGGCGGTGGGCTTCTTCGTTGAGCGGGTCGTGAGCGACCAGGCGGCGGGCCCAGGCCACAGCCACGGGCCAATCGCCGCGAGCCTGGTACAGCGTCGCCAGCCAGGCGAGGGCGCGGGCATAGGAACGGCGCAGGCGTTCGCGCTCAAGCAATAGCCAGCCATCGTACAGGTGGGGCAGCAGATCGGCGGTGACCAGCTCGACAGCAGCCTCAAGCTTGGCCTCGCCCTGGGGCAGGCTGTCCTCAAAGGCCCATACGTCCACCCATAAGTCCGCCCGGGGGTTGAGGCGGACCTCATCAGGGTCGCTCAGGAACCAGGGCTCATCGCCGGGCGGGGGCAGCCACTGGCGCAGCAGATACAGGTGCTGGCGCAGATTGGTCCGTGCCCGGGCCTCGGAGACATCGGGCCAGAAGGTGAAAGCCAGGTGCCCCCGTGGGGCGGGCCGGTGGCGATGCAGCAGGAGCAGGTACGCGAACAGCGACTGTAGGCGCAAACGTCGCATCGGTGGCAGGGGCTTGCCCTGCCAGACAGCTTGAAGCGGGCCGAATAACTGGATGCGCAACGTCACAGGGCTGACCGCCTATAGATTGACGGCTACCAACCAGGAGTTGATAGCCAGATGCTGAGAGCTGGCCACCTAACCGCCGTCGCGAAATCCAGGCCAGGTCACTGGGGTTAGTATAGCACAATCAGCTTTTCTTGACAATGCGAATGCTATACTCAGGCTGGGGAGCAAGGGACTAGGTCCGGTTCTGATATAACTCCGGCTTCAGGACGCCGATGAAAGGCAGGTTGCGGTAGCGTTCGCCGAAATCCAGCCCGTAGCCGACGACGAATCTGTTAGGGATCTCGAAGCCGACGTAGTCCACAGGCACGTGCACCTGCCGCCGTTCCCGCTTGCTGAGCAGGGCGCAGGTGCGCAAGGACGCCGGGTTGCGCGTCACCAACAGGCGGTGCATATAGTCCAGCGTATAGCCGCTATCAATGATGTCCTCGACGATCAGCACATGCCGCCCTTCGATGGACCGGTCCAGGTCCATCAGGATGCGGACCACGCCGGTCGTTTCCGTGGCCGTGCCATAGCTGGAAGTCGCCATGAAGTCGACCTCGTGCCGGAAGGTCAGGTGGCGCGTCAAATCGGCCAGAAAAACGAAGGCTCCTTTGAGCACACAGACGAGTATCGGATTCTGGCTGTCGTCATAGTCGGCGTTGATCTGCGCCCCCAGTGCGGCCACCCGCGCCTGGATGGTTGCGGCGTCAATCAGGACTTCGGCAATATCGTCTTCCAGCATAGGGTCACCATACCTTTGGTTGGTTTAACGCACCACGTGGCACTTGCGGCAACGGGCCTCGTAGACCTCGGCTGCACCGACGAGGATAATCGGGTCATTGTAGGCAGCGGGCTGACCGTTGATCAGACGCTGGCTGCGGCTGGCGGGTGCGCCGCAGACGACACAGATGGCCTGCAGCTTGTCCACGCGCTCGGCCTGGGCCATCAGGCGCGGGATCGGGCCGAAGGGCTCGCCGCGGAAGTCCATGTCCAGCCCGGCGACGATCACCCGTATGCCCCGGTCCGCCAGGGTCTGGCACACATCGGTGATGCCGAGGTCAAAGAACTGGACCTCATCAATCGCCACAACCGTAGTATCGGGCTCGACCAGTTCCAGGATTTCGGCGGAGTGCTCCACCGGTGCCGCCTGCCAATGCAGGCCGTTATGGGAGCGCACGCGTTCGACGTTGTAGCGGTCGTCGAGGCGCGGCTTGAACACCTGCACCTTCTGCTTGGCGATCTGCGCCCGCCGCACGCGCCGGATAAGCTCCTCGGTCTTGCCGCTGAACATCGAGCCGCACACGACTTCGATGGAACCGCTGCCGGATTGAGTCACGTAACCTCCCTGAGCAGTCAAATCGTCAATCTGTCGCCCTGAGCACGAGCGCCTGGTCTCTCCAGGCCCAGCCGGGTCGAGCCTGGCTGAAGCCAGGTACTGGTACACTGCGCTCAGCCTGACACAGCGTTAAATCGGCTTGAAATAGAGGATGTCCGTAATTGCCCCTTCGCGCTCCTCCGGCGGCTTCCACACCGCCTGAACGCGCAGGCCGGTGCGCACCGCCTGTGGCTCGACCTCGCCCAGCTTGTGCATGAGGCCGCAGGCCGGGTGTGTGCCGTCCAGGTCAATGACCGCCGGGATCTCGGGCTGCGCCAGCCGCTGCACATCCCAGGAGACGTGCGCCAACGAAAACGTGTTCACCGTACCGGTATCTTGCAACGGCACCCACTCATCCATTGGTTTCCAGCACAGTTCGCAGA
>CADDZL010000214.1 GCA_902812335.1 Chloroflexota bacterium
CCCCAAGCCCTGGGAGGGAGGACCGAGAGGGCGCGGGCCGCTACGCGCAAGCGGGCGTGGACATCGCCGCCGGCAACCGTGCCGTGGACCTGATGCGGGCTGCTGTGCGCAGTACCTACGGCCCGGAAGTGCTGGCAGGTATCGGTGCCTTCGGCGGGCTATATAACGCGGCCGCGCTCAAGGCAATGGAAGCCCCTGTCCTGGTCGCCTCCACCGATGGCGTCGGCACCAAGACCAAGATCGCCGCTGCCCTGGGCCGCTTCGAGACCATCGGCCATGACCTGGTCAACCACTGCGTCAATGACATCCTGGTTCAGGGTGCCCGACCGCTGTTCTTCCTGGACTACATTGCAGCGTCCCGGCTTGAGCCGGAGGTGATCGCAACCATTGTGAGCGGTGTGTCCACAGCCTGCCGCGCTGTGGGGATGAGTCTGCTTGGCGGCGAAACGGCGGAGATGCCGGGCGTATATGCACCGGGCGAATTCGACCTGGTGGGGACAATTGTCGGCGTTGTCGAGCGCAACCAGGTCATTGACGGCTCCACCATCCAGGCGGGTGATGTGCTGCTGGGGCTGGCCTCCTCCGGCCCGCACACCAACGGCTACTCGCTTATCCGCAAGGTGTTCGGGGGCCTGCCGCTGGATACGACTTTCGCGGGCATTGGCGTCCTGGGCGATGCTCTACTCGCGCCCCATCGCTGCTACCTGGACGCCGTCGCCCGGCTGCGGGCGGCCGTGCCGGTCAAGGGCCTGGCCCATATCACCGGCGGCGGCCTGATTGACAATCCGCCACGCATCCTGCCCGCCGGGCTGGGGCTCGTCATCCGGCGCGATGCCTGGCCTGTCCCGCCCCTGTTCCACCTGATCCAGGCGCGCGGCGGCATTGGCGATGACGAAATGGCTCACGTCTTCAACCTGGGCATCGGCCTGATCGCCGTCTTGGCGCCGGCCGACGTGCCTGCCGCCCAGGTCGCGCTAGACGAACCCTCTTGGGTCATCGGCGAGGTTATCCCCGGTGAGGGCAAAGTCATCATGGAACGCTGATATGCGCTGGTAAACGCAGATGGATAAGTTAAAGAAATCAGCGTTCATCAATGTCATCCTGAGCGAGGCGAAGGAAGCGTCTTATTCTGAATAAGGTGATGCAACTATGCAGAGGGGATCTCTTGCCCGGCTCGTCGTTCTGATCTCCGGCAACGGCACTAACCTCCAGGCCATCCTCGATGCCTGCCAATGCGGTGATCTGCCGGCCCGCGTTGTCGCCGTCGTCTCTAATCGGCGCGATGCCTATGGGCTGGAGCGTGCCCGCCGCTATGGCGTCCCGGCACTATATCACCCGCTGGCCCCTTACCGGGCTGCCGGCCACGCCCGGCGCGTCTATGATGCCGACCTGGCGCACCTGGTGGCCGCCTACGCGCCCGACTGGGTCGTCTTGGCGGGCTGGATGCACGTCTTGAGCGCGGCCTTCCTCAATCGCTTCCCCGGCCGGGTCATCAACCTACATCCGGCGCTGCCCGGCACCTTCCCCGGTGTCGGCGCAATCGCCCGCGCCTTCGAAGCCTATCAGCGCGGTGAGATCACCGGCACCGGCGTCATGGTCCACCTCGTCCCCGACGAGGGTGTGGACAGCGGCCCGGTCATTGCCCAGGCGTCTGTCCCTATCACCCCCGCCGATACGCTCGAAAGCCTGGAGGGGCGCATCCACGAGGTCGAGCATCAGTTGTTGGTGGGGGCGTTGAAGCGGCTGCTGTCAGGCGAGAGCCTCGGCCAGCCTCCGACCGCGGAGAGAAGCGGTGCCTTACATTGAGGTCGGCGCTCATCGGGGCTTTTGAAACCAGGCGCAAGTTTGGTAAGGTGCTGCAAGAGGTAGTCGCTACGGGCGAACGGTTTGTCATTGAACACTATGGTGAAGCGGTGGCAACTGTGGTTCACTTTCTGTCCCCCACAGGGACGCCAGCTCAGATCGGTGATGCTCATCTTCTCAATCTGAAAGAGTGTCGCGGAATCCAGATCCTGTCCCCAGCCGCTTTTCTAAGCCTGCTTCGGTCGCAGGTCGAGTAGCACTACCAATGTCGGCTAAATATCCAAAATCCAGGAGGCAGCCAATGACCCTTCACCGTGCGCTCTTAAGCGTCTCTGACAAGACCGGCCTGGCCGCGTTTGCGGCGGGGCTGATCGAGGCCGGGGCCGAGTTGATTGCCAGCGGGGGCACGGCGGCGGCGCTGCGCGCGGCCGGGCTACCGGTGCGCACCATCGAGGACCTGACCGGCTTCCCCGAAATCCTGGGCGGGCGCGTCAAGACGCTCCACCCCGCCATCCACGCCGGCCTGCTGGCCCGCGACACCGAAGCCGACCGGCGCGACCTGGCCGAGCGCGGCTGGGCACCGATTGACCTGGTCGCCGTCAACCTCTACCCCTTTGCCGCTACCGTCGCCCGGCCCGATGCCACTCTGGCCGATGCGGTCGAGAACATTGACATCGGTGGTGTGGCGCTGCTGCGGGCCGCCGCCAAGAACTTCGCCCGCGTCACCGTCCTGTGCGATCCGGCCGACTACGACCGGGCCCTGGCTGCGATCCGCCAGGATCGGTTGTCGCTTGAGTTGCGCCGTGAGCTGGCGGCCAAAGCCTTCGCCCATACCGCCGCCTACGACGCCGCCATCCGCGACTATCTGGCCCCGCGCCCAACGACCGACGAACCGCCGGCGCGGCTTCAGCTTGACCTGGTGCGAATCCAGGCGCTGCGCTACGGCGAGAACCCGCATCAGGTGGCGGCGTTATATGCAACCGACCCAGCGGCCGGGCCGTTAGGCGGGCGGCAGTTGCAGGGCAAGGAGCTATCGTATAACAACCTGCTTGACCTGGATGCCGCCTGGCGGGCGGCGGCCTCGTTCGATGAGCCCACTGTTGTTATTGTCAAGCACCTCACGCCCTGTGGCATCGCCAGCGCTGCGAGCCTGGCCGAGGCCTTCCCCGCTGCGCTCGCCTCCGACCCGGTGTCAGCCTTCGGCGGAGTGATCGCGGCCAATCGCCCCTTCGACGGTGCGACGGCCGAAGCTTTGGGAAGCCTGTTTGTCGAAGCGATTGCCGCACCAGCCTTCAACGTGGAGGCGCTGGCGCAACTGGCGCGCCGGGCGAACTGTCGCCTGCTGGAGATGGGCCGGCCAGCACCAACCGGGCTGAAGCCCGGTCCTGGGAGCCAGGTGCTGAGTTGGGAGATGCGCAGTGTCCGTGGCGGACTGCTGGTCCAGTCGTCCGACCCGGGGGATCAGGCGGAATGGCAGGTGGTCACGCGCCGGGCACCGGACGAGCGCGAACTGATCGCCCTGCGCTTCGCCTGGCGTGCCTGCCAGCACGTCAAGTCTAATGCGATTGTGCTGGCGCAAGGGACGGCGACGGTGGGCATCGGTGGCGGACTATCCAGCCGGGTAGACGCGGTTAAGCTGGCCGTGACCAAAGCCGGCGAGCGGGCGCAGGGTGCGGCACTGGCCTCGGATGCCTTTTTCCCCTTCCCCGACGGTGTCGAAGAGGCGGGGCGGGCGGGCGTGACCGCCGTTGTACAGCCCGGCGGCTCAGTGCGTGATGCCGAGGTCATCGCCGCCGCCGACCGACTGGGGCTGGCGATGTGCTTTACGGGCGTGCGCCACTTCCGGCATTGAGATAGCGCAGGCCGCGCAAATCAGCCCTTGTGCTCCAGCGCGTAGGCAATAGCCTGCTCCAGGGTCATCGCCCGCCCCTCGGCCCAGGCTAGCGCAAAGGCGTCCTCCCCTAATGCGGTGCGCACGGTGGCTACGTTGCGGTCATAATCGTAGCGTTCGCCTATGGACATGGAAGAACTGAGAGTCTCACGCAGGGCGTCGGCTGCTCCGAAGAGGCGTGCTGCCCGCCCCCCTTGGCCCAGCGCCGCTGCAAGACATCCAAAATTCTCCAGCGAGAAGGCGAACCCCAATTTGACACCAAGCTCTCTCCTGATCGCTAACCCCTCTTCAAACAAGACACGCGCCCTCTCAT
Organism: Chloroflexota bacterium; assembly: GCA_902812335.1. Lineage (GTDB taxonomy): Bacteria > Chloroflexota > Anaerolineae > DSLN01 > DSLN01 > DSLN01. The sequence continues at coordinate 4,008 of CADDZL010000214.1, forward strand.
GGTCGCCTTGCTTCATCACTACCAGCCCCAGGTTGTTGAGCACTAAAGCTACGCCGCGTTTGTAGCCTATCTCCCTGTCTATCGCCACGCTCTCTTCATAAAAGCCAGACGCCCTCTCGTAGTCGCCCTGCATGTCCGCCAGATTCCCTAGAGCGTTGAGCGATGTACCCATACCCCGCCTGTCACCTATCTCTCTCCTTATTGCCAAGCCCTGTTCGTAGAAAGCGCCAGCTTTCTCGTTGTGGCCCTGGGCCCACGCCAGATTCGCTAAGCCGTGCAACGAATCCGCAATGCCCCATGGATAGCCTATCTCTCGACTAACCGCCAGGCTTTCTTCATAGAAAGTGCCAGCTTCCTCGTAGTCGCCCTGCACATCTGCCACAAGCCCCAAGTCCATGAGTGCGTCGGCGACACCTCGCTGATTGCCCAACTCTCGATAGATTCTCAGGCTCCCCTCTGAATGAAGGCGCGCCACGGAATAGTCGGCTTGACAGCACGCCAACGAGCCGGCTGCCTTCAAGGCCTTCGCCCAGGCGGATTTTGATACACCACCGCTGTCCATCAGTAATCTCTCCAGCCAGTGGCGCCCCTCACTCAGATGACCGCGCACTTCCCAGAAATGCATATGCGCCCCCAGTTCTCCTGCTAACTGGTATCCTATTTCTGGATTGCTCTCCAGTGACCATGCCAGCGCCGCCCGCAGGTTGTCGTGCTCCACCTCCAACCGGTCCAGCCACACCGCCTGCTGCCACCCCGTCAATTCCGGCTCGGCTGCCTCCACCAGCGCCAGGTAAACCTCGGCGTGCTGGCGCTGCAGCCCTTTCCCCTCTCCACTTTCCTCCAGCCGCTCCAATGCGTACTCCCGGATGGTCTCCAGCATCATGAAGCGCGGCTCTCCCTCCATCTCCTCCCCTTGCCGCACCAGGCTCTTATCCACCAGCGACCCCAGCCCGTCCAGTACATCTATGGGCAAATCCCCACCGGCATTGCACACTTCCTCAGCGGCCTCCAGTGTCCAGCCCCCCACAAACACCCCCAGCCGCGCAAACAGCCGTTGCTCCCCCGCCTCCAGCAGCTTGTAGCTCCAGTCAATCGTCGCCCGCAGCGTCTGCTGTCTGGCAGGCAAGTCCCGCGCCCCACCCGTCAACAGTTTCAGCCGGTTCTCTAACCGCGCCAACAACGCCTGGGGCGGCAAGAGCTTGATGCGGGCCGCCGCCAGCTCAATCGCCAGCGGCAGCCCATCCAGCCGATAGCAGATCTCGGCCACGGCGGGCGCGTTGGCGCTATTCACCTCAAAATCCGGCTTGGCCGCCTGCGCCCGCGCGATAAACAGCGCCACCGCCTCATACTGCGACAGGGCCTCCAGCGTGGGCAGGTGCTTGGGGTCGGGCAGGGAGAGGGGCGGTACCGGGTACTCGTGCTCCCCTGACAGGTGCAGCGCCGCCCGGCTGGTCACCAGCACCTTGAGTTGAGAAGCCGCTGCCAGTAACTCCCACACCAATGGTGCAACGGCAGCCACCTGCTCGAAGTTGTCCAGCACCAGCAGCATGTGCTTGTCGCGCAGAACCCCTTTCAAGCTCTCCGTGAGCGGCTGGTCTCCTGTCTCGCGCACCCCCAGCCCCTGAGCGATGGTTGAAGCCACCAGCGCGGGGTCAGTAATGGGGGCCAGATTCACCAAGAATACACCGTCCTTGAAG
>CADDZL010000215.1 GCA_902812335.1 Chloroflexota bacterium
GTGCTGGGGCGATTGCGCCGGCTGCTGCGCCAACCCCCACCGGCGCTGACGGCTCCACTACGGGCTGCCTGGGCGCGCACCGCGTTGCGGACGGATGTGCTCGTGCGCACTTTGCGCTGGACGCACCTCCAGAATGTCGGGCGTAGCGGGGTCGGGGGCGAAGGAGGTCAGGAGCCACGGGTTGTGATATTGCCCCTCGCCTTGAGCGATGCTGAGGGCTGGTTGAGCGGCCAGGTCCGGCTGGTCTGTCATCAGCGCTTGGGCACTGCGGAGGGCACCGACGCCCGGACGACAGACGAACCCAGTTATGCCCGTCTCTTGGTGCGGGCGGACCTGGGCGAGGCCGAGGCAGTGGCAGTCGATCTGATCCTGATCGAGCATCAGATCGACTGCCGGGTGAGGACACTCGGTGCAGGTGCGCACGGTCGGGCCGAAGCCTCCCTCCCCGAACTGGTGGCCGGTCTAGAACGGCTGGGCTTCAATGTCGCCGCGGGCTGCGAGCCTCTACCGGTTAATGGGCGAACCGAAGCGAGTACCCCCCCATTCACCTGCGATGTCCACGCCTGATCGCAGCCGGCGCCGTCGGGCGATTGCACTGCGCTACAACGCAGCGACAGACATCGCCCCTGTTGTCGTCGCCACCGGCCAGGGCGAACTGGCTGAGCGGATCATCGCCCTGGCGCGCGAGCGCGACATCCCCATCGAGGAAGATCCGAACCTCGCATTCGCCCTGGCCCAACTCGACGTGGGTGCGGTGGTCCCGCCCGAACTCTACGCGGTCCTCGCCGAGGTCTTCGCCTATATCTACCGGCTCAGATCGGCGCATTAGCCTCACCCCAGCCGCCTCAACAGATGGTCTCCTTCCGGGTGGATTGGCTTCCGGGGCGGCTCTGTGATCCGTTGAGCGTCGCCATCTCGTTGAGTATCCGGGCAGCAGCCTCGACCAGCGAAAAGGCCAGAACCGCGCCCGTGCCCTCACCCAGGCGCAGGTCCAGGTCGAGCAGTGGCCGCAGTTCAAGCCGTTCGAGGATAAGCCGGTGCCCGATCTCGGTCGAGCGATGCGCGGCGATGAGGTAGGGCTTGACTTCGGGCGCAAGCTCGGTGGCCACCAGTGCTGCCGCGCCGGCGATGAAGCCATCCAGCACGACCGGGACGCGCTGCGAAGCCGCGCCCAGAATCACCCCGACCAGCCCGGCGATCTCCAACCCGCCGACTTTGGCCAGTACGTCCAGGGGATCGGAGGGATCGGGCCGGTTGACCGCCAGGGCGCGCTTGATCACGGCGATCTTGCGCTGTAGCCCGGCGTCGTCCACGCCAGTGCCCCGGCCGGTGACGCGCTCGACCGGCTCACCGGTGAAGGCGGCCACAAGGGCCGATGACGGCGTGGTATTGCCGACGCCCATGTCGCCCGTCGCAACCAGGTCGAGACCCCGCTCGACCTCGATCTGGACCAACTCCAGGCCGACGGCGATTGCAGCTTCCGTCTGCTCACGTGTCATCGCCGGGCCGTGCGCCATGTTCTGCGTTCCATAGGCGATCTTCCGCAGCACCAGGCCCGGCGCAGGGTCGAGGTCGGTGGCTACACCGATGTCCACTACGGCCAACCGGGCGCCCATCTGCCGGGCCAGGACGTTGATCGCCGCGCCGTCGTTGACGCAGTTCAAGACCATCTGCCGGGTGGCCTCGGCGGCATAGGCACTCACTCCCTCGCTGGTGACGCCGTGGTCGCCCGCCATAACGATCACGGCTTTGCGGGCGACGTTCGGTCGGGCCTCGCCGGTGATCGCCGCCAACTGTAGCGACAGCTCCTCCAACCGCCCCAGGCTGCCGACCGGCTTGGTCAGCACCGCCTGCCGGGCGCGAGCCGCTTCGCGGGCCATAGGGCGGATGGATGGAATGAACGGGAGTATGAGGCTCGTTTGCGTTGGAGAGAGGAACAGACCATTCATCATCGGAACAGCTCCTTACTGTAATGTGCCACCAACAAAAGCGCCCCTTGCCGGTCGGCAAGGGGCGCTGCTCTCGATCTTTGAGGGTCTAACTCAGATGGCCCACCCCCTTTCGGCGAGGTTCGTGGAGCACACAGTCGGGCGGTCGTCCTGGCTCGTAGGGGCAACGCTTGTGGTGGCCCAGTGTGGACAGGCACAAGGCCTGCCCCTACTTACAGTTGCGCGACAGCGCCGGACTCTCACGGGCTTCGCCTTTTCAGCCCTACCCATCCGGGGATAGGGCACCCTGACTGTATCACTATGCCCTTATTAAAGCGCTATAACCACTCTAATATAACCTGGTCCCCTTGTCAATAGGCAACCCCCCAGATCAGCTAAAGAATCCAATCATCGCTGATTTGTCCACAGCCTCCCCCCTCTGCAACTCATGAGAGCAGCCGCTGTGAGGGAATTGTCTGTAAATTGAGCAGATTTATACACATATCGAGAGATTTTCGATATTGAGATACCGCTCAAGGTCACTACTATAGTTACATAAGCAGGATTACGCGTCGTGGCTCAGCCAGAACAACCGCTCACCCGCATCATCCAGGAATACGTTCCTGGTAAGCAAGTGACCATCGCGCACATCATCGCGCACCCCGATCCGTCGCTGTCCCGGCGCGTGGGCATCGAGGAAACGGAGGCGATTGGGATCATGACGCTGACCCCTGGCGAGAGCGCGATTATTGCGGGTGACCTGGCGATGAAAGCCGCGGCGATTGAGATCGGCTTCCTGGATCGCTTCAGCGGGACGCTGGTCATTATCGGCAGCCTGTCCAGCGTCGAAACAGCGCTGGCGGCGGCCAATCAGGGCCTGGCCGACATTCTTGGGTTTCATCCGGCGAACATCACCTGCCAATAGAGCTTTATGACGGGTGTGTAACAGGTGTGAAGAGGAAGTGGCGTTATATGCTCTGGGGGGGAATTGGGTCCGGTAAGACAAGCCTGATCCGTGCGCTGCAGGGCGGTCCACCGGTGCGCAAGACGCAGATGATTGAGTACGATGGAGCGGCCATTGACACGCCGGGCGAGTATTCGGAGATGGGGCGGCTGACACGCCACCTTCTCTCTACATCCAACGACGCTCAACTGATCCTGGTAGTCCAGGATTCTACCCGTGATAACAGCAATTTCCCCCCCAACTACTTCCTCATGTTTCACCAGCCCGTCGTGGGCGTGGTGACCAAGATAGATGCCCCTGGGGCGAATATCGCCAGAGCCAAGGCGGTCTTACGTCGGATCGGCGTGACCGGCGAGATTTTCTGCGTCTCATCGGTCACTGGTGAGGGTCTCAGTGAACTGAGACAAGCCATAGAAGAAAGGAGACTAACATGGCAGGAGTAAATGGGAACGCAGTGGGCGAAGCGCTCGGCATGATCGAGACGCGCGGGCTGGTTGGCGCAATCGAGGCTGCGGATGCTATGGTCAAGGCAGCCAACGTTGAGTTAATCGGCTCCGAGAAGATCGGCTCCGGCCTCGTGACCGTCATGGTCCGCGGCGACGTCGGGGCGGTCAAAGCGGCGACCGATGCCGGTGCGCAAGCCGCCAAGCGTGTCGGTGAAGTGGTGTCGGTGCACGTCATCCCGCGCCCACACACGGACACCGAGCTGTTGCTGCCCAAAAAGGCTGCACTGGAAGCGCATGCGGCGAAGCCGGACGGCCGCTAACTGCTCGGCATCCCCGCAAGAAGAACACGGAGGTAAGGATACATGCCAGACGACATCGTTGAACTCGTGGTTCAGGAAGTGATGAAAAAAGTCGCTTCCACCGGGAATGGCGCGGCTCCCAATGCGGCGCCGGCCAAGACCGAAGTGTGGGCCCCCAAGCATCCAGGCCTGACGGAGTTCGTTGGCACCGCCATCGGGGATACGATCGGCATCGTCATCGCCAACCTTGACCCGGTGCTGCATGAGAAGCTGGGTCTGGACAAGCGCTATCGCTCCATCGGCATCTTGAGCGACCGCACCGGTGCCGGACCGCAACTTATGGCGGCAGACGAGGCAGTAAAGGCGACCAACACCGAGATTGTCAAGATCGAACTTCCCCGCGATACCAAGAGCGGCGCTGGTCACGGTTGCCTGATCATCTTCGGCGCCGAGGAAGTCTCAGATGCGCGCCGGGCGATTGAAGTGGCCTTGAAGGACTTGCCGCGCACCTTCGGCGACGTCTACGCCAACGACGCTGGTCACATCGAACTGCAGTACACAGCGCGCGCCAGCTACGCCCTGCAGAAGGCGTTCAATGCCCCGATCGGCAAGGCGTTCGGCCTCACAGTTGGCGCTCCGGCAGGCATTGGCCTGCTCATGATCGATGCCGCCCTGAAAGCTGCCGACGTCGAGTGTCTTAGCGTCGCCGGCCCCCAGTCGGGCCTGACCTACACCAACGAGTACGTCAGCTTCCTGAGCGGCGATGCCGGCGCGGTGCGGCAGGCCATCATGACGGCTCGCGAGGTGGGCATCAAGCTGTTGGGGACGCTCGGCGAGACGCCTAAGTCCCTCGGCGTTCCCTACATTTAGGTCGGGTTTCCGTACTCGACCTACAGGTCAGTAGGAGGCCAAAAGAAACATGGCAAAACGACATAAGCGCTTCGAGGTCCTTGAACAGAGGCCGGTGAACAAGGATGGGTTCGTCGTCGAGTGGCCGGAAGTCGGCCTGATCGCGATGGGCAGCCCTAACGATCCCCGGCCGAGCATCAAGGTCGAGAACGGCAAGATCGTCGAGATGGACGGCAAGGCCCGCAAGGACTTCGACTTCATCGAACAGTTCATCGCCGACTACGCGATCAATACGGCGGTCGCTGAGAAGATGATGGCCATCCCCTCGACAGACATCGCCAAGATGATCGTGGACATCAACGTGCCCCGCGAGAAGGTGGTCGAGGTCTTCTCGGGCCTGACCCCGGCGAAGATCGCCGAGGTCATGGACCAGATGAACGTGGTCGAAATGATGATGGGCATGCAGAAGATGCGCCCGCGCAAGCGACCCGGCAACCAGTGCCACGTGACCAACCTGCAAGACAACCCGGTGCTGATCGCCGCCGACGCCGCCGAAGCCGGCCTGTATGGCTTCGACGAGATGGAGACCACCGTCGGCGTCACCCGCTACGCCCCGTTCAACGCCCTATCCTTGCTGGTCGGTTCGCAGACCGGCAAGCCGGGTGCCCTGACCCAATGCGCCCTGGAAGAGGCGACGGAGTTGCAGCTTGGTATGCGCGGCTTCACTGCCTACGCCGAGACGGTGTCGGTCTACGGCACCGAGCCGGTGTTCGTGGACGGCGACGACACGCCCTGGTCCAAGGCATTCCTGGCCTCGGCTTACGCCTCGCGCGGCTTGAAGATGCGCTTCACCTCCGGCACCGGCTCGGAAGTGCAGATGGCCTACGCCGAAGGCAAGTCCATGCTCTACCTGGAAGTCCGCTGCGTCATGCTCACCAAAGGCGCTGGCGTGCAGGGCTTGCAGAACGGCTCGATCAGTTGCATCGGCGTCCCCGGCGCTGTGCCCTCCGGCATCCGCGCCGTCCTGGCCGAGAACCTGGTGACGGTGTGCCTGGACATGGAAGTCGCTTCGGGCAACGACCAGACCTTCTCACACTCGGACATGCGCCGCACGGCCCGCTTGCTGATGCAGTTCCTGCCGGGCACCGATCTCATCTGCTCCGGCTACAGCGCGGTGCCGAACTATGACAACATGT
>CADDZL010000216.1 GCA_902812335.1 Chloroflexota bacterium
CCGGTGATCTCGGCACCGGCCCAATCGCCCGCACTGCCATAGACGGTGATCTCGCCGCCGCGCATGCCGGCACCCAGGTGCATTCCCACATCGCCGTGGATAGCGATCCGCCCCTGGGTCATCCCGGCCCCAATGTGTTTCACTTGTGCCAGGTTGCCTTCCAGGACAATGTCGGTCGCGCCGTTACTTGCTACCGCGAAGAAGTCGCCCAACTGGGCCGGCTCATTGCCGCAGACGACGGGCAGGGCAGCGATCTCTGCCACCGTTTTGCCCAGAAAGCGGTCGGGCGTGATCACGTCGGCCTCCAGCGGAGCGGACGGTTGTACTTTGAGCGTCAATGTGGTCATATAGGAAACCCCTTTATCCAGCTTCCAGCACCTTGTGCAGGTGGATCTGGAACTGCCCTAAAGTGCCGCCATAGTTACCGGCTGAGATGCGCCGGATGCCGGGGATACACGCTGCCCGGATACCGACCCGCGTGGCCTCCTCGACGGCTTCCACATTCAGCCCGTCTATGACGATCTCCAGGACCGAGTTGACCCCTTCAGGCAGCTCCGACTTGACGACACCGCGCAGTGTCGGACAGAAAGCGTCATTGGTCGAGGCGATCAGAAACTTGTACTGCGAGCGGGTCTTGCTGCCGCTGCGGACGATGCCACCGGGGAAGGGCAAGACCACCCCGCGCACCTGCTGCATAGCCTCCACTGCCCGCTCGGTCGCCTCCAGGGTCACGTCCGGGTTCTCGCCCAGAACCAGGAAGTTGCCGCCACCGACCGAACGCTGCATCCCGAACTTCTCCTCGATCAGAAACTCGCCCTCCATCACCGGAATGCGCCAGAAGCGGCGGCCATCCACAACCTTGCTCATCTGGTAGCCATCACCGAAATAGCGGAGTTGCCCACCGATGGACAGCTTATCCGCGGCAGCCAGGCCGTTGAAGCAGGCCGTGGTCGGGCAGGTCATCACACACTGCCCGATGCGCTCCATCAGCCGCTTGGGCAGATCATCCTTCGACGGGGTGAACAGCAGCACGCTGAAGCCGGGCCGCCCATCGGGCGTGTCCTCCAGTTCGGCCTCGATCCCGGCTTCGCACTTGCAGCCGATGACCGAAGTGGCGAAACCGGTCATCTTGGTGGCCGCCTCCAGCGCCCACTTGCGGTTCTTGGCGGTAATGATGACCCGCGCCCCCCACATCTTGAAGGCCTCAGCAAAGGTGTCTTCGATCTCGACGCCGTTGATATAAAGTGTCATCTCTCACATCCTATCGCAATATAACGGATGACGGGGGACGGCGGGCCAAAGACCCCCGTCCTCCGTCCTCGGTCCGCTTACAACCGGCCGGGCACCTCAATTACCTGCCCGGTGATACCGCTGGCTTCATCCGACGCCAGGAACACCACCGCAGCGGCGACCTCCTCGCGCTTGGGCCAGCGGGGCAGGTCCTCCGGCTTGGGTTGCATGGCCTTGACGTTCGATCTCGTGTCCACCAGCCCCGGCGCCACGGCATTCACACCGATGTTGTGCTTGCGGCCCTCCAGGGCGAACGTGCGGGTAAGCGCCACGACCCCGGCCTTGGCGCAGTTATAGGCCACCATCTTGGCCTGGGGATCACCCGCGCGGGCGAAGTTGATGATCCGCCCGCCCCCGCTCGCTTTCATCGGCTCGAACACCGCCCTGGAGCACAGGAAAGCCGACAACAGGTTGTTATTCAGCTCGCTGGTCCAATCCTCCAGCGTGTGCTCGGTGGCGGCCTTATACTTGGTCAGCCCACCGGCCAGATTGACCAGGACATCTACCCGGCCAAACCGCTCGAGGGCCTGTTGGACGACGCGGTTGACCTCGGCCTCGTTGGTCAGGTCAGCCGGGACTGCCAGAACCTCGGTGCCCAATGCCTTGACTTCCTCGGCGCGTGCGTTGACCTTCTCGGCCCGCCGTGCGACCAGGACAAGTTTGGCTCCTTCTTTGGCGAAGGCCTGGGCTACCGCCTGACCGATCTGGCCGTCGCCGCTGACGCCGGTGATGATCGCGACTTTGTTCTGGAGTCTCATGGCAACCTCCTCACAGCATCAAACGTAAAGGGGGTAATTGCACTTTACGTTTGACGTTCACACGCCACGACCTCGTGTCGCGGCAAGTAATGCTCCAACTGCACCGGGTAATTCTCAAAGCGGACCGTATAGTACTTGTCAAAGAACTCGCGGATGTCCGCTTCGATGCCCGGGTCATAGGACGGGGCTACGAAGAAGGTGCGGCCATAGGTCTCCTCGCGGATATGGCCGTCTTCGACCAGGACCCGCCCTTCTTTAATGACGTAGCGCGGCGTGGCGAACATCTTCTCCTTATCGTCCTCCTTGTTGTAGATCGTGATGTCAGCGTCCGCGCCGACGCCGAGATGGCCCTTGTTCTTGAGGCCCAGCAGCTTAGCCGGCCCGGCCCGGCTGATGATGGCGATCTCGTACAGTGAGTACTCACGGTCCAGTTCCGGCAAGCTGGTTTTGGCCAGCGCTTTCTGGTGAACTTTCTGCATCATCTCGCGCCGGAACTCGCGGTCCATCAGCAGGCGGATGATGCGCGGGTAGGACACAAACGAGGCACCATTGGGGTGGTCGGTGGCCAGGGCGATACGCCACGGGTCCTGGACCAGCAGGAACCACTCCAGCCCGATGGCCCATTGCGTGGTGTGGACGAAGTTCTTATCTTTGTACTCGATGGGCACGATGCCACAGCCTTCCTCGTTTTCCACATCCACATTGGCCCACTTCCGGCCGGTCACCTGATATAGCATGTAGCCGAGCGGCCCATCACCGGTCATTGAGGTGGTGTCGCTGAACATGACCTGGCCTACATCCACGCTCAGGTTGGGGTGGGTGTTGACGTATTCGGCCAGCTCAAGCACCTTCGAGGTGAACAAGCCGCCGGGTTCACCGCCGTAGCTATGGAACTGGATGTGGGTTAGGTGGGCGCGCCGATCCTCCAGCGCCTGCATCGTCCCCAAGGTCGTCTCCCAGTTACCGGCAATGCCCAGGTTGTTGCAGTGGATGTGGATCGGGTGGGGTAGGCCGAGCTCGCTGCCGACGTCGGCCAGGGTCCGGATGATCTGGCGCGGCGTGACCCCGAAGCCAGTGACCTCGTCGTCCAGGGTATGGACATTGCCGCGGAACTTCCACAGTTCCACGCCGCCCGGATTCACCAGCTTAATGGAGTAGGCTTTAGTCGCCTGCAACAACCAGGCGGCATAGTCGCGCACCTTCTCGTGCTGGCCGGCGGCGATGTGCTGCATGATGAACTCGTTATTGCCCATGAGCACGAAGAAGCCCTTGTCCACAACCGGTGTGTCATGGAATTCCTCATGGGCATGGCGGGCCCCCAGAGGGGGTACGGCGGCATCGAAGGCCGTCGTGTAGCCCATCGCCGCGTAGCGATAACCGGTGGTGAAGGTTGAGGGCACACTGCCGCCGACACCGGAGCGGGTGATGGCGGTGCGGGGCAACACGTCGGCGCGGTGATCTTCCGGCCGCATCTTGCGGGCCAGGTTCACTTTCGGCCCGGCGATGTGGCTGTGCATATCCACACCCCCGGGCATCACCACCATGCCGCTAGCATCAATGGTCCGGCCGCCTGCGTCACGGGCAGTAATCCGCCCATCTTCGACGTAGATATCGCGCACCTCGCCATTAATGCCGTTGATCGGGTCGTAAACCTCGCCGTTGATGATTCTTAGCATGACTTCAACTCCTTCACGCGGGCCAGCAGGCGGCTGAGCACCTCTTCATCCGATGGGTAAGGCGATGGCAGCACCTTGCGCAGGTGGAGCGGAACCCCGTCCATGCGGTAGACGGTGCCTTCGACATGGATACCGGCCGTGGCAGTGGTGAACGCCACCCGTGCCACGCGGGTCGTCTCGCTCTCATGAGAGTCGAGGGCCACGGTCGGCATCTCGGCCAGGCGCTGCCCGATCGGTCGTGGTAGGTTGGCGACCGGGTCGGAAGCGACAATCAGGGCGGCGTCGGCCTCACCCCGGCTGAGCACATCCACCATGGTGAACTCGCCTGGATTGAACCGGGGATAGCCCAGGCTGAAGTTCACCCCGAAGGGGAAACCGGTCTGCCAGGCCATCACACTGTCAACGCCGGTGACGTTGCCGTGGCCACGCATCGGCATGAGCGCGAACTTGGTGATAGCATTCAGGTCACGCACCAACAGGAACGCGGCCGAGGTGTTCAGGTGCTTGCCCCGGCTCTGGGTTAAGCCCTGGCCGATGAACAGCACGCCGAACTTGCAGTGCTTCATACGCTCGGCCAGATCGGTCAGTTGCGCCAGCGTAATGCCGGTGCCGTTCAGGCTGGCCGCGTCAATCACCTGGCCCCTGATGAGTGCTCGCAGCGCCCACAGCACCTCAAAATCCTTGCCCGGCCGGATTTGAAGAAAGATATCGGCAGCACGGACGCTAGGGGTCGGCCGCACGTCCACCAGGACGACGGTGCGGTCTTTGCGGCCGCGTGGGATGAACATCCCTTTGACGGTGACTGCGTAGCGGGTCATGTGGCGCGGGTGCGAGTCGGCCGGGTTCGAGCCCCAGTAGATCACCAGGTCGGCCCGGTTCTTGATCTCACCCAGGGTGCAGGTGGGCTCGCCAATACCTTGCAGCGCCATGCCCGACGGGCCATGACAGACCGAGGTACAGCAGTCAATATTGCCACCGAGTACCTCGGCCAGGGCGACCGCCTGGCGCTGTGCCTCACAGGAGGTGCTACTCAGCCCGTAGATCATCGGATAGCGCGCCCCGGCCAGAAGGCGGGCCGCTGCGTCCACGCCCTCGTCCAGGCTGACCGGCTGGCCGTCAACCCGCGCTACCGGCAGGTTCGAGGGATGGCCGTGACCCTGGAACCAGGCCTTACCCAGGACACAGGCGTTCTTGGCTTGCGTGATGCGACCGTCTTCGACGATGACCGTGATGTCGTCGCATACGCAACCGCAGAAAGCGCAGACAACATTATCTATTTGCATACGCTGCTCCTTATGTCACCCTGAGCGAAGCGAAGGGTCTTTTGGTCGCGAGGCCGAGAGGCTTCGCTGCGCTCAGTATGACAGATAATCAGTCACCGATATTTAGGCTGGAACCCGTTCCAGTTCGACCTCAAAGCCCTTGGTGTCCGGCATACCGGAGGCATGGGTCTCGCCGCCGATCAGTCGGCTGGTCGCCGGGCCGAAGGCCATAAATGCCATCCCTTCCGGCAGTTCGACCCGGCGGCATTTGACGGTAGCCTCACCGTAGCGAGTCCGTAGCCTCACACTATCGCCATCGCGCAATCCCAATCGCGCCATATCGGCCGGGCTCAGATCCAGGACCGTAGTTGCCTCCTGGTACTCGGCCTGAGCTTTGCCGACCGAGATGCCGGTCCCCTGCTCGGTAGACCGGCCGGTGATGAGGATGAGTTTCGTATCAGGCATAGATCTCTCCTGTCAGTGCCTGCGCCTGGGCCACCAGGCTAGCAAAGCAGGCATCACGTGTGGGTTCACTGGCCAGCACCGTGCAGACTGGCTTCCCTCGAGTCAGGCTCTCGCCCGGAAAGGGCACATCCCGGAGGCCGCGTTCCGGCCAGCCCTCCGTGTCGGGTGCCCGGCCGTCTCTCTCAGCGTACAAGATCGCCTTTCCGTAGAACCGCCCCTCCCCCCTGG
>CADDZL010000217.1 GCA_902812335.1 Chloroflexota bacterium
GTGTGTTTCATCCGAGCCAACCCACTAGATCTGGGCGGATTTCACGACATCCCCCGTTCGGATCGTCCCTTCTGTCAGAACCTGGGCCCGCAGACCTCCCCGATGGACCAGAGCAGGCAAGACCCCCGGCTGCGTTAGGCTCTCAAGATGTGAGCAAGGCTCGCACAGGCGGATGCCGCGCAGCGTGACTTCACCCACGCGAAACTCCCGGCTAACCAGGTGATTGAGAGGCACTCCCTGGGTGATAATGTTGCGCCGGGTAGCCCCCGGCTCCAATTCAATCTGATGATCTCGCCTTAAGGCTTCAATCGCTTCGACCTCAATCAACGTCACCTCGCGGGATGGGCCCGGCCTGTCGGAATAGAAGCCGGTCTGGCTGAAATAGCGATCCCCCTCCAGCCCCTTTCCGGGCACCGCGCGCACCTCGCCGACGGCAACCATCGGCTGACCTGCCGCCGGGGCGATGTAGATAGCAGCTACAACACCCTCCCACATAAACGCCTCCTTACATATCTCCCCTATCCTCATGCTAGCCAGCCTGAGTCATTCTGTTTGTTCGGCTTGTTCAGGGCAATGCTGAGCGCAGCGAAACCCCTCGGCGTGTCCGCCGGCGAGCTTCGCTACGCCCAGCATGACTCCTGCCACTAAACTGTAGCCCCCGCCTACTGCGTCACCAGCGGCAAATACAGGTAGTGCGCGGGGGGTGTAGCTGTCGCCGTGGCCGTGGCCGTCTGCGTCTCGGTGGCCGTCGGTGTTGCGGTCGGCGTGGCTGTCTCGGTGACGGTCGGCGTCTGGGTCGGTGTGGCTGTCTCGGTGACGGTCGGCGTCTGGGTCGGCGTGGCTGTCGGCGGCGTGCCCGTGACGGTTGGCGTGGGGGTTCCACCCAACTGACCTCTGACCGTGTAGATGTCCTCATTCGTGCCGCTGCGCGTATCCGTCCAGGCAGCATACACATTGCCCTGCGCTGCGGTGACGTTGATGTAGTCGCCAGCAGCACCGCCATAGCCGGAGGGAATGCCGATATTCAGGTCGCTGGCAGCCGTGCTGATGCGCTGCGCCGGCAGCCAGGTCTGCCCCTCGTCTGTGGACATCGTCCAGTAGATATGGAAGGTGTTGGTATTGGGATAGTCGCGGTTGTCGTACCAGATGGCGTGGGCTGTCCCCGTCTCATCGAACGTGACCCACGGCTCCACCTGATAAGTGCCCGGAACACCTGAGATCGACAGGCGCTGCGGTGTTGTCCACACCGTGCCATTGTTAGTGCCGAGCACATACAGAATGTCAGCGCCGCCGTACCTGCCATCGCTCCACATGCTGATCAGGTCGCCTGTCAGGGGGTTGGCTGCAGTTGAGGGGATCGCGTTCAGCCGCCAGAACGCCCCCGGTGGCTGACTCGGGTCGGTAACCGATGTGATCGCCACATTGGTGCCGTAAGTCACCCCACCGTCTGTAGATTTGGCGTAGGCCAGATCGGCATAGGTATACCAGGTCACCAGCACTTCACCGTTGGGCAGAGGCACCGGCATAGAGAACTGGCCACTGTCGTAGGCACCCTGGCTAATCGGGACGAAGTTATTGCCGGCCGGTAGCCAGGTCGCACCCCGGTCGGTGGAGTACTTCCCCACAATCCACGCACCCGGGCCGAAATTGGTCCAGGTGACGTACATGCGATGGTAATAGGGGCTGGCGGGGTTATTATCAATGCCGGTCCACTCCTTATCCGTGTATGAGTTCGGGATGACCATTACAGCGGGGGCGAAGGTGATCCCGCCATCGGTGGACTGGGCCATCTGGATGCCGATGTTCGAGCCGCTGTAGGGCAGATCGGTGACATAGACGATGCCGTCGTCGCTGAAGTTCACCACCGGATCGCTGTCGTAACTGGCGGGGGGTTGGACCAGGGGAAACTGCTGATTGATCCAGGTCACACCGCCATCGGTGGACGTATATATCCAGACGTGCTTGGTATTGACGCCGGCCCGCTCGTCCTTGGCGGCAACGACGATGTCCAGCGGATTCGTCGGGTTGACAGCGATGCTCGGCTCTTGCTGGGCCAGGTTGGTCGTGTCGGTGTTGGCTCTGTAGTTGTCGCCGAAGATATAGTCGCCCGGCATGAACGGCAGGGGCAGGAAAGGCGAAGCCGGCCCAGTCAGAGGAGCCGGTCCCAGCGGCGGCACGATGGACTCCCGCCGGATCCGGACTCCGGGGGGAACCCACTTGCCAGTTGGCCGGTTAGCGGTCGGCTGGCCCGATGGGACTGGCAAGCCCTCTGGACCGATGGCCGAGGTCACTGAAGATAGCGGGCCTGAGAGTTGCGACCTGGGGCTTGCTCCCACCTGCGGGGCAAGGGCCAGGAGCACCGCCAACAGTACCGCCAGCACTATTCCGTGAGCGATACGGGGCTGCGATATCATTTCTTAAGTTTTCTCCTGTGTAGTGTATTGTGGGGGGGACAAATTATATCGGGCTCGATAACCCTATCCTTCCAGATGTGGCGTTTGCCCAGATGCCGGCCCGCACAATCGCCAGCAGATCGCGCAACAGGCCATAGGCCGTCTGTGCCGGGCCGGGGTCGTGCTCGACGAGTGTCAGTTGCTTGAGGGTGTCGGTGCGCAGCGAGAGCAGGCTGGAAGTGCCCTGTACCCAGGCTAGCAGGTCACTGGCCGGTAGCTCCTGCGGCACCACGCGGGCGATCAGGCGTCCGTCCCGCCATTCGGCCTGACACACGAGTTTGATGTGCCGCCCTGCTGCCCGCGCCGCCTGGGCCGCCTCTGGCGTCACCTCACGGATGCCGGTCCGGTCCACCTGGAGTGGGGTAATATCCGCCCCCATCAGCACCGTCGCCAGGATCGCCGTCTTGGTGGCCGCATCCCAGCCATCCACATCCAGCGCCGGATCGGCTTCAGCGATACCGATGGCCTGGGCGCGCCGGACGGCCTGGTCAAAGCTCGCCCCAGCCTCCATCTCGGTCAGGATGAAATTGGTGGTGCTGTTGAGGATGCCACGGAAACCAAGCACATTCGCTGCCAGAAGCGCGTCGCGGACCAGGCTAAAGACCGGTGCGCCGTCCATGACGGTGGACTCGAACAGGAAGGCCCGCCCCTGCTGCCGGGCCAGATCGCGCAGTTCACGGTAAGCAAAGGCCAGCGGCCCCTTGTTGGCTGTGACGACATGCTGCCCGGCCACGAGCGCCGCCCGCACATGGTCAATCGCCGGCTGGCCGGTTCGCGGATTGAGCACGGTGGTCTCGAAGAGCACGTCTGCACCACAGTTCGCGATAAAATCAAAAGCATCGCCCAGCGGCGGTCCGTGATGAAATACATCTAGCCGGCTGCCCCCCGCGACCGCTGCCAGGGCCGCCTCCACATCAAGCCCGGCCGGGTTGCAGGCCATACCCAGGCGGCGCGTCGCCAGCCCGGTCACGCACCAGGCCAGGCCGTACTCCCGTGCCAGCTCCTCCGACTTGCGGCGTAGCAGCCGCACGAACTCGCGCCCGACAACGCCAAAACCGAGGATGGCTAGTTTAAGTTCCATAGCAATAGCGACGTAAGCTGGTATGTAGGGTTCTCAGGCCGATAGATCACATCAATTCCCCCTGGCGAACTCGGCTATTGTACCTTTGATACACCCGGTTTGCAATCTCCTGCATCTCAGCGGGTGTATCCCATATTGGGGGTAAGTTCATCGCCCTGGGCGCAGCCGCCCGGAGCTGAAGCTCCGTCAGCGCGATGCCTTAGCGTTGAACTCCAGGATTATAGCTGAACCACGTCAGCTTTCAAGAACACTGAGAGGTAAGGTATACTGGCTCCGGATAAGCAAGCAGATTTCGCTGATGAACGATAGCCAATGATGAAATCACTGAAACAACACACGGTTATCCTGCTGTTGGTGCTGCTCCTCGCCTTCGGCTTGCGGCTATGGGGATTGGACACCCACAGTATCTGGTGGGATGAGGGGGCAAGCACCTGGCTCAGCCGCCAGCCCATCGCGACCCTCCTGGACTGGACGGCCCGAGATACCCATCCGCCGCTGTATTTCCTGTTGCTGCGAGGGTGGAGAGGGCTGGTGGGTGAAGGCGAATTCGTGCTGCGTTTCCCTTCGGTGCTGATCGGCACACTGGGGGTGGTCGCCATCTATGGGTTGGGGCGGGCCCTGGGCGGATATCGAGCCGGCCTGCTGGCTGCGCTGTTCCTCACACTCTCACGCCTGGATGTGACCTGGTCACAAGAGATACGCATGTACATTCTGGCGATCACCCTGGCGACTGCCGCGCTTTGGGCAACGGTCCGGTTGTGGCAAAAAGGTGGCTGGCGCCCCTGGATCGCTTATGTTCTGACCGTGGCCGGCGGCCTGTACACGTTATATCTGACCGCGCCGGTACCCATCATCGCTAACCTGGCATTTCTGCTCGTGTGGCAGCGACGCGGACGCCTGCGCCCTCTCCTCGCGCGCTGGGTGATGGCGCAGATGGCGGTGCTCATCCTCTTCTTCCCCTGGGTTCAGTACGCGCTCGCGCGGGCGAGCCAACATTGGGAGAGCGTCTATCCCTTCTCCTGGTCGTTCGCCCTGCAATACTACATCGTGGCGCTGACCGTCGGTGTCGAAACAAAACCCGAAGCGTACACCTTGCCCGCCCTGGCGGTCTTTACCGTGCTGATGGCGGGCGTATACACCATCTGGGCTTCGCACCGGAAGCCGGAACAAACGGCCGGGCTGGCCTTATTGGTGCTGGGGCTGATCCTGTCCGCGCTGCTCGTCTTTGCCATCGCACTTCCGCTCGACCCCCGCCTGGCCCGCGCACTGACATCACGCTATTTTCTGGCACTGGCCGGGTGCTTCTACACCTTGCTCGGCTGGGGGCTGGCGATGCTCCTGCGCCGGCGGCCCGCCGTCGCCGGGGCGGGCATTCTTGTGGTGAGTGTTGTCGCGCTGACCGGGCTGGCATCGTTCTATCCGGGCCGCGTGCGGAGCGATGATTACATTTCCATCGCTGCCATGCTCCAGGCACACCGCCAGCCGGGCGATACGGTCGTGTTATATACGGACAAGGCCTGGCCCGTTTTCGCGGCCCACTATGCGGGCGACTGGCAAGCCATATGGAATGGGATGGCCTGGGACGAGGCTGCCGCCAGAGAGCGGCTCAGGCCACTATGGCAGGAGGCAGAGGCTGTGTGGCTGGTCATGACACCGGATGCACAACGGGCAGACCCCAATCTGGCCGTGCAGAAATGGCTGACAAGGCATGCGGTGGCCTCGGTGACCTGGGATTTCGGCGACAACCTCCTCGCACTCTATGCACGCACGCCGCAACGTGCGCAAACGCTATACGATCTGAACCCAGACTTCATCCCACCCGCTCAGCCAACGGCCGAACTGGCCGCTGGCGCAAAGTTGCACGGCGCATCGCTCCCACTCTCCGTTTATCCGACGGGTGATGTGGTCTATCTGTCCCTCTATTGGGAGCAGCCCCCCCAGCACGGTATCACACTGAGCCTAGTG
>CADDZL010000218.1 GCA_902812335.1 Chloroflexota bacterium
CTCTAACCTGCCCGCCCAGCCACCAGTTCGGGTGATTCTCATGGTCACCCTGAAGAGAACTGTATGCGGCGCAGCTCAAATCCTCACTTCGTTGGGGCTAAATTACTCTTATTCTTGATCCTGTCGCTGATCAGTTCTGCTCGGCCTTCGGCGGCTTCCCCCGCTTATCGGCCGCCCCGCCCTGATTATCCAGCCCCGACCCAGTCGGGGTTCCCGCTCTCACTGTCGGGCTCCGGCATCGCTTTTGCTCCCCCCACGCTGGCCGACCTCAATGGTGACGGTCAGGCCGAGATCATCATCGGCACCGATGACGGTTGGGTCCACGCCGTTCACCCTGACGGCACCATCATGTGGTCGCACAACACTGCTCCCGACTTCAACGCCCTCCAGCCGGGCTGCTCCGGTACCGAGATCCGCAGCGCCCCAGCTGTGGCCGACCTGAATAGGGATGGCTCATTGGAAGTTGTCGTCGGCGTGGGCAATATCCCACAGAACCATACCCATGGCGGCCTGATCGTCCTCCGTGCCTCTGATGGCTCAGTTTACCCGGGCTGGCCGTACCTGACGGCTGATGTGCTCGGCGACCTCAGTGGCCCAGATGGCTGCAGTGACGGTATCGTCACCAGCCCGGCTGTGGCCGATCTGGACGGCGATGGCAAGCTGGAGATCGTTGCTGGCAGCTTCGACCTGCGCGTCTACGCCTGGAAGCTTGATGGCAGGCTCGTGCCGGGTTGGCCACGCATCACGCAGGATACAATCTGGTCGTCGCCGGCCATTGCCGACCTGGACAACGACGGCTGGCCGGAGGTTGTCATCGGCAGCGATTCGCACACCGATCCTTATTTCAGCAGCCATAACGGTGGCGCTCTGTGGGTCTTCCGCCATGATGGCGCACCCCTGGCCGGCCTCCCTTGCTACTTCGACCCATCAACGCCATCCAACGTCAATCATGCCATCCAGTCCTCACCAGCCATCGCCGACCTGGACAATGATGGCTGGCCGGATGTAGTCGTCGGTACCGGCCCGGAGATAGGTAGTAGCGTCACCCCGCCACGCCTGTACGCCTTCAGCGGCTACGCACTCACCCACGCAAGCTGCAGCAGTCTGCCGGGTTGGCCGGCTGCGACGAGCAACTACGTCCATACAGCGCCGGCTATTGGCGACCTCGAAGGCAATGGGGCCCACGATGTAGTCGTGACGGCCCTGGACGGTCAGGTATACGCCTGGCATGCTAACGGCGTACCTTTGAGCGGCTTTCCCATGCGGCCACTCGATTACACAGGCAACGCGGTCTCGTCTAATATCAGCTCGCCGGTCCTGGCCGACCTCGACGGCGATGGCAAACAGGATATCTTCTTCAGCCTCGCTTGGGAAGTGGGCATCGTCCGCAGCAACGGTCAGCAGCATACGTCCAGCGGACCCTGGCCGGACCCGTACCGCCCCTCACTTGTGACCAACTGGAGTGTCAACGGTATCCCGGCCGTGGGCAATGTGGACACGGACAACGGGTTGGAAATATACATCGGCGGCAATGGCCCCAACGGCGTCGGCGCGATGCTTTACGGCTGGCAGATCAGCACCACCCACGCACTCAACTGGCCGATCTTCCGCCAGAACCCACTGCATACCGCCGCATTCCCCGTCGGCAGCGACAGCGCGACGGTTGTATCCCATACTCTCCCCCTCATAATGGCCCCGGGCGTCAGCCAGGCCGTCAGCGTGACCGTGAAGAACACCGGCACAACGACCTGGACCAGCGGCGATTACAGCCTGTGCGCGCCACAGGGCAACTCGTTCGGTGGCTTCGCTTGTGTCGCCCTGAGCCGGAGCGTTGCTCCTCAGGATAGCATCACCTTCAGTTTCAGCTTGACAGCTCCAGCCACCCAGGGATACTACGCTGACTCCTGGCGTATGCGCCATGGCAGTGCCGGCTGGTTTGGTGATATGAGCGCCCCCCCAGGCGGCCGGACCAGGGTAGGCGACCAGCCGGCCCTCTACGTACTGACTACCGATCCGAATCGCACCGGCACTATCGTCTACACCGGCGGCGTCGCCCCCGATCTCGGCCAGCCACACGACCAGGGCACGCCGCCCTGCACCAGCTACGCCATTTATGTCGCACCGCAAGCCCTCCAACTGACGACGGACAAACAGGGCTACTATATAGTCTTCGCCAACGATCGCGTATGTTGGGGTGGGACGGCTGTGGATGTGGGAGGCACAACCTGGCCTATAAGCTCAGGCACCATCCAGGACGTCGCAGTGCCCCCAGGGATGACCGGCATGATCACGCTTGACGCCGACGGCACCCTGCGCTATGCCGGAATCCCGCCAGTCAGCCTGGCAACCACCGCTCCCCAACCATGTGGAGCCATGCAGACGGCGCGCTCGCTCGCCCTGAGCAACGACGGTAATGGCCTCCTTGGGCTGTACGTGATGGATGCGCGCGGATGCATCTATCGCGGCGGCAGCGCACCTGACTTGCCTCAGTTGAACAACGCCCCCCTTGCGGACGGCAGCGCTAAGAAGCTCAAGCTCGCCCCCGGCGGCACCGGCTATTACATCCTCGACCAATATGGCAACGTCTGGCCCGGAGGCGGCGCACCGGCCATCTCGCCTAATTACCCCATCGCCACCACCGACTGGGCGCGGGACTTTGAATTGACCGCCGATGGCACGGGCTACTATCTCCTGGCCAAGGACGGCAGCATTCTGACCGGCGGCTCAGCGCCGGCATTGACCCTGAACGTGCCACCGACCTGGCCAGGGCAGGACGTAGCCCGTGACCTGGAACTGGCGGACAGCTCTATGCTCATCGGTCTCGAAGTCCCCCCACCCACATCGCTCGCACTGATGCGTGACCCCGAGCATACATCAGGCGACATTACGCTTCACCTGGAGGGCATCGGCGGCCAGACCTACACCTGGCAGGCCAACCTGACGCCCCCGGTGAATTGGCTCAACCTCAGCGCGCGGTCGGGCACGACACCCGCCGATCTGGTGCTGATCCAGAGTAGCAACGCCCCATCATGCAGGTCCTATCCGTGCACCTTCAGCACAACCCTGAACCTGGCCATACAGGACAGCTACGGCCACGAAACCAGCTACACCAGCTCGATCACCCTGTATGTCGTTCAGCAAATGAAGCAAGTCTTCCTACCGCTGAGCGCCCACTAGATGCAGGGACGGCTGCAGAACGTCGGCCTGCTATCGCCGTAGTCTGTCATACTGAGCCGAAGCCCTGAACGTAGTGGCGGATGCAGCTCTAAGCGCAGCGAAGGGGGATGACCAACCCGCCCCCGGCCTGAAATGCACCCCAGTGTCCGAGCCATCTTGACAGCCCTGGTGCTTGGCCGTATAATGTCCTCCCGTGCCCGCTGTCGGGCACGAAGCCAGTCGACCTGAAGCCAGTGGAAAGGAAACGAATATCCGGTGGGTGCTCTACCCAAACGTAAGCTATCCAAGGGGCGTCGTGATCGCCGCCGTTCGCAGGATGCCCTGCATCTTGTGAGGCTCGTACCCTGTCCGCAGTGCAAAGAACTGCGGCCTCCGCACCAGGTATGCCCCAATTGTGGAACCTACAATGGGCGCGAAGTCCTGGCTGTTGAGGAGGAATAGATCGAGCACCTGACTCACGTCGCCTTCGTCTTTCCCGGCCAGGGCTCCCAGGTTGTCGGTATGGGTCGCGACCTCTTCGCCCACGAGCCGGCGGCACGCGCCGTCTTCGACGAGGCCGATAGCATCCTACATGTCGCTCTGTCGCGGCTGTGCTTCGACGGACCTGAAACTGAACTTAACGATACTTACAATACCCAGCCAGCCGTCTTCGTAACGAGCGTGGCCGTCCTGCGCGCCCTGGAAGCGCGAGGCATCGGCCGACCGGCCTTCGTGGCCGGGCACAGCCTGGGAGAGTTTAGCGCCCTTGTCGCCGCGGGCGCTGTGTCCTTCGCCGACGCCCTGCGCCTTGTGCGCGAACGCGGACGGCTCATGAAGCTGGCGGGCGAACGCAACCCGGGTGGCATGGCCGCCGTCATCGGCCTGAACCGGGCCACTCTGGACGACATCTGTGCCCAGGCAAGCACCCAAACCGGCCAATCCGTCCAGGTCGCCAATGACAACTGCCCCGGCCAGATCGTCATATCCGGCCACCGCGCAGCTCTGGCAGCGGCGTTGGACCTCGCCAAGGAGCGCGGGGCGCGCCGTGCCGTGCCTCTGGCAGTGAGTATCGCGGCCCATTCGGAGCTTATGAGCGTTGTCGCCGACGATTTCCGCCAGGCCCTGGCTGCCACCCCTTTCTCCCCACCCCAGGTGCCGGTTATTGGCAATGTGAGCGCCCAACCGCTCACCGATGTCGCCGCCATCCGTGCCGATCTGGGAGCACAACTGACCTCACCTGTGGCCTGGACGGATTCGGTACGCACGATGCTGGCACAGGGGGTCACGACATTCATTGAAATTGGCCCGAAAGACGTGCTCACCGGTCTGCTCAAGCGGATTGACCCACCGCCAGCTTCAGGTTCGCTGACGGTGCGGGGGTTGGCCGCTGGCGATCGGGCCGGCGTGGAGGCTGTTGTTGACACACTCACTGCCTGAGACAACCGCCGCTCCTCGCGCTGCAACCTCCGCGCCGCTTCGGCTCGGTTTCATCGGTCTGGGCCTGATGGGCCGACCGATGGCGCACAATCTGTTGAAGGCAGGCTTCCCCCTGACCGTACATTCCCGCAGCCTGGCCCCGGTTAAAGAGCTGGCGGCGGCCGGAGCGCGCCCCGCCAACTCGCCACGCGAGGTCGCGGCTGCCGCCGATGTGGTCATCACGATGCTGCCGGATGCACCCGAGGTGGAAGCTGTGCTGTTGGGGCCCAACGGTGTGATTGAGAGCGCGGCTGCGGCACCGCCAGGATTGACCGTCGTGGACATGAGCACGATCTCACCGATCGCCACACGCCGCCTGGCCGCCCGGCTGGCCGAGGTTGGCATATGGATGCTCGACGCACCGGTAAGCGGCGGGACGGTAGGGGCCGAAGCCGGATCGCTCTCGATCATGGTCGGCGGACCTGAAGCAGCCTTTGAGCGCTGCCGCCCGGTGTTTGAGGCGCTGGGCCAGCGCATTACCTACATGGGCCCCAGCGGCGCCGGCCAATTGACCAAAGCCTGCAACCAGATTATGACGGCCGGTATCTACGTCGTGATGAGTGAGGCACTGGTCCTGGCAGCCAAGAGCGGTCTGGAGCCGGCTAAAGTGGTCCAGGTGCTCAACGGCGGCGCGGCACGCTGCTGGGCGCTGGAGGTGCGTGCCCCGAAGATCCTGCGACGCGAATTGAGCCCCGGCTTCAAAGCGGCGATGCAGGCCAAGGACCTGAACATTGTGGCTGAAGTCGCCCGCACCTATCACGTGCCCATGCCGGTGACGGGCGTCGTACGCGAGCTGTACAGCGCTATGCTGGCAGCCGGGGACGGCGAACTGGACAATTCAGCCGTGATCACAGTA
>CADDZL010000219.1 GCA_902812335.1 Chloroflexota bacterium
CCACCGCCTCCACCTCCTTCCGGCGGCGGCTCATTCGAACTCGGTGGGCAGGTGCTCAATTTCTCTCGCCCCGACCTGATGACCTACGCCGGAATGTGGTGGGTCAAGCGCCAATCCAAGTACAGCCTCGGTGATGATCCCGGCGGTGTCAAGTGGATGATTGACCAAGCGCATGGCGCGGGCTTCAAAATCCTGCTAAGTGTACCGGGCGAGCATCCCGAGCAGGTCTTGACGCCGGGCTTCTTCGACCAATACGCCGGCTTCCTGGCCGGCGTTGCATCCCTGGGTGCCGATGGCATCGAGGTCTGGAACGAGATGAACCTGAATGGCTGGGAGTGGCCCGCCGGCCAGATCAGCGCAACCAGCTATGTTCAGATGCTGGCCAAAGCCTACGCAGCCATCAAGGCAGCTAACCCCAACGTCCTGGTCATCAGCGGTGCGCCGTCGCCGACGGGATACTACGGCGGTTCATGCACACCGAATGGCTGCGACGACGCACCTTACCTGACCCAAATGGTCCAGGCGGGTGCACTCAACTACGCCGATTGTGTCGGCATCCACTATAATGAGGGCATTCTATCGCCTGATGCCACGAGTGGCGACCCGCGGGGCAACAGCTCGTTCTACACCCGTTACTACTGGGGGATGGTGAATACCTACTGGAGCATCATCGGCGGCATGCGCAAGCTGTGCTTTACCGAACTGGGCTACCTGAGCGGTGAGGGCTACGGCCCACTACCGCCGAACTTCGCCTGGGCTGGCGGCGTGACGGTGTCGGACCAGGCCCAGTGGCTGGCGCGGGCCGCCCAGTTGTCGCGGGATAGCGGCAAGGTGCGCCTGATGATCATCTGGAACGTGGATTCCACCCAGTGGGGTGATGACCCGCAGGCCGGTTACGCCATCATCCGCCCCGGCGGTGGCTGCCCGGCGTGCGATCAACTGCACGCGACCATCGGGGGACGCTAGTAACCACGAAATGCACGAAAGGGTGCGAAAGACACGAAGGAGTTTAGCGTTTTTCGCGTCCTTTCACATCCTTCGTGGTCCTCTGTGGTCCCTGACGCTCAGCCATGCCCTGATCGGGCTGTATCTGAGCGCACGCCTGGGGCTGTATCCGGCGCTCAGCACCGCTTTCCATCTGAACTACCAGCAGATCGGGCTGATCGGCACCGTCACCACGCTGGTTGCTTCACTGGCCCAACCGGCCTTCGGCTGGCTGGGGGATCGGCATGGACTACAGCGGCTGCTGCTCCCCTGGGGTGTGGCCTGGCTGGGCCTGGGCACAGGGTTGCTTGGTCTGGCGCCCGGCTATAGCGTCCTTGTTGGACTGGCGGGCGCAAGTGTGCTGGGGGTTGCTGCCTTCTGGCCCCTGGGTGCCGCCGCAGTAACCGCCTCGACCCCGCCCCAGCAGCGCGGCACGGCCTTCGCCATCTTCCAGACTGGCGGCAACCTGGGTGCGGTCGCCGGCCCGCTCGTCGCCAACGCACTATTATCCGCCGCCGGCCTGTCTGGGACCGTTTGGCTGATCCCTGCCAGCATACTGATGGCACTGCTCCTTCTGATCACACTGCAGCCGGTGAATTTACCAGCGCGGGCTCTGCCTGACGGCCTGAAAGCGGACCGGCTGGCACTGGGGGGGCTGCTCCTGACGTTGGCGGTTATGGCAGCCGCAGCCTTAATTCTGACCGGCCTCAATACCTATCTCGCCTTGCTGGAGACCGGGCGGCATGTATCACAAGCCACCGCCAGCCAGGAACTGTCGCTCCTGTTCGCTGCCAGCGCCGTTGGGCCTTTCCTGGCCGGGCCGCTCTCCGATCGGGCGGGCAGACCACCGATCATGGCAGCCTGTCTGGCAGGGAGTGTATTGGCCAGTCTGTCCTTTCTGTTCGCACCGCTCCCATGGCGCGGGCCGACGCTGGCCATTACCGGCATACTTGTAGCTGGCGCTGCCACACTGGCGGTACTCTTCGCCCAGGAATTGCAGCCCGGCTCGCCCGCGACCGCCGCCGGGGTTGTGCAAGGGCTGGGGTATACACTGGCTGCCTTAGGGACCTGGGTCCTCGGGGCCCTGGCCGACCGCTGGGGCCCGATTCAGGCGCTATCCACACTCGCCATTGTCGCCGCGCTCGGCGCGCTGGCAGCCCTGGCTCTCACCCGCGCTCGCCGCTTTAACTGATCGCATTCCACAGACCGCCAGCTTGACACCGCCGTTAGGATGTCACGCTAAAGCGATAGCCGACGCCGCGCGCGGTGATGATCAGTTTCGGGGAACGCGGGTCACGCTCGATCTTGCGCCGCAGGTAGAGGATATATAGCTTGAGATACTCGGCGGCCTCACTATCCTCGCCCGAACCCCAGGCTTGAGCCGCCAGTTCCTGGCGCGTCATCACGCGCTCGGCATTGCGTGCCAGCGTTGCCAACAGATCAAACTCCTTGGGTGTCAGCTCGATTGGCCGGCCGTGCAGAGTGACCTCACGCCGCAGGAAGTTGATCGTCAGACCGTGACTATCGAAGGTCAGTTCCTTCGCCGCCGTCGGCGTGGGGACGCGCCGCAGGTGGGCCCGGATGCGGGCCAGCAGTTCCGGCAACTCGAAAGGCTTCACCAGATAATCGTCGCCACCCATATCCAACCCCCGCGTCACGTCCTGCGGCGATTCACTGGCCGAGAGGAAGATGACAGGCACGTTCGACATCTCGCGCAGCCGCCGGCACACCTCCCAGCCGTCCATCGTCGGCATCTTGACATCCAATAGCACCAGGTTGGGATGGCCGAGTACCACGTAGCGCAGACCTTCCTCAGCACTGGCAGCGGTTACCGGCTCATAGCCCGCGCGCTTCAAGCTGAGTGCCAGCAGCCGGAGATAGTCCGGGTCATCGTCAATGATCAGAATCTTCTCGCCCAAGTTAGCAGCCAGTTGTCCACAGCCAGTACAAGCCAATCCATCTATCGCTCGTACCGCTTATTATGCTGAGCGCAACGACGCATCTCAGCATCGGCTATCACCATATCTGCTTAATTAAGCGGGGTCAATGGGAAAGTGGTATAATAGGCCCCATGAGCATTGCGACCACTGATGTTCTGCGCCGCCGCCGTGGCCGCCACAAGGGCCAGGGCACCGGCTGGAAGATCGCATTAGGCCTCGGCTCCTCAACTGTGCTCGCCGCCACTATACTTGTCCTCACCTTGCTCGTGGCTGGTGTGGCTGGCGTGGCCGGCGCTTACGCCGCCTACTCTAAAGACCTGCCCGATCCGTCTCAACTCGAAGCCCATTTCACCCAGACGACCAACACCGAGTTCTTTGAGACCACGCGCATCTATGACCGTACCGGCCAGATACTGCTCGACGAGATCATTGACCCGCGCGGCGGGGACCGGCTGTGGGTGCCGCTCGACCAGATCTCGCCCTATGTGATCAGCGCCACCATCGCCATCGAGGACCGCACCTTCTTCCAGAACCAGGGCATTGATCCGCGCGGCCTGCTGCGCGCCTTCATCGCCAACCTGCAAGGGCAGGCGATTCAGGGAGGCAGTTCGATCACGCAACAGGTCATCAAGAACACGCTGATCCCGGCGGAGGAGCGAACCCAGATCAGCTATGAGCGCAAGATCAAAGAATTGATCCTGGCCATCGAGGTCACCCGCCGCTACAGCAAGGCCCAGATCCTGGAATGGTACCTGAACACCAACCACTACGGCAATCTGGCCTACGGCATTGAGGCGGCAGCGCAGGTGTACTTCGGTAAGCACGCTGCCGACCTCACCCTGGCCGAGGCGGCCATGCTCGCGCACATCCCTCAGTTCCCCAGCATGAACCCGCTCGACGCGCCGGAGCAGGCGACCGAACGCCAGCACCTGGTCCTTGATGCTATGGTGCGTGAGGGCTACATCACACCTGATCAGGCTGTCCTGGCCAAGTACACCACGCTGAACTACCAGGGCGTCCAGCAGCGCTTCAGCCAGGAGCGCATTAAAGCCCCTCACTTCGCCGTCTACGTCCGCCGCCAGCTTGAAGAAATGTTTGGGCCCGATCTGGTCTATGGCGGCGGCCTGCGCGTCTATACGACGCTTGACATGGACCTCCAGAATAAGGCTGAGGAGATCGCCCGCAACCACGTCAAGGAGCTACAGGATCAAAACAAGAACGTGACCAACGCCTGCGTCGTTGCGCTCAAGCCCGATACCGGCGAAATCCTGGTCATGGTCGGCAGCCTGGACTACTGGAATACCCAGCAGAGGAATGGCTTTCTCCTTCAGGGCGCATACAACGTGTGCACCGGCCCGCGTCAGCCGGGCTCGTCCTTTAAACCTTTTACCTATGTCACCGCCTTCGCCCAGGGCTACACTGCCGCGACGATGGTCCTGGATGTGCCCACGACCTTCACCCAGGAGGGCCGCGCGCCCTACTCGCCGGTGAACTACGACAACAAGTTCCACGGCCCGCAGCGGCTGCGCCAGGCATTAGCCCGCTCCTATAATATCCCCGCCGTCCAGGTGATGCAGTGGGTCGGCGTGGACAACGTCATCCGCACCGCTCACAAGATGGGCATCACCACCCTCACTGAGGAGCCTGGCTACTATGGCCTGCCCCTGACGTTGGGCGGCGGCGAGGTGAAGCCGCTGGATATGGCCTACGCTTTTGGCGTCTTCGCCAACGGCGGCGTGATGGCCGGCGTCCCCGTTCCGCGTGAGCGTCAGAAGCTCGGCTACCGCGAACTCGACCCGGTCGCCATCCTGCGCGTCGAGGACCGCAACGGCAATGTGCTTTACGAGTACAAGCAGCCAGAGCGACGCACCGTCCTGACGCCGCAGCTCGCCTACCTGATGAACGACATCCTCTCGGACAACAACGCCCGCGCCGCAGCCTTCGGCGCCAATAGCCCGCTCAAGCTCAGCCGGCCGGCTGCTGCCAAGACCGGGACGACCAACGAGTTCCGCGACAACTGGACCATCGGCTATACACCGCAACTGGTTACGGCCGTGTGGGTGGGCAACAACGACAACGCCAAGATGGAGAACGTGTCGGGCATCAGCGGCGCTGCCCCCATCTGGCACGATTTTATGGAATACGCGCTCCAGGGGTTGCCGGTGCAGACCTGGCAACAGCCGGACGGAATGCAGCGGCTGGAAGTATGCGACATCTCCGGCCTGCGCCCAACCAAGTATTGTCCTAAGATTTCGGAACTGTTTATCAACGGCACCGAGCCCAAAGCAAGCGACAACATCTATCAGCCATTCCTGGTGAATAAGCAGAACGGCAAGCTGGCGACGATCTACACGCCGCCCGAACTGGTCGAAGAGCGCGTTTATATCGTACTGCCGCCGGAGGCGAATGAGTGGCTGGCGAGCTTGAGCCCTGAGGAGAGGCTCAAATGGCCCCAGCCTCCCACCCAAACCGACGACGACTATGGCCCCAAGCTCAGCGACGCCAATACCGCCATCATCTCCCCAGCCCCAGGCTCCTTCGTCCGCGGCCTGGTGCC